>DASTDJ010000108.1:0-26499 GCA_035710425.1 Nocardioides sp. | reverse complement strand
GGTGTTGACCATGAACTGCGCGGCGTGCGTCACGTAGTCCCAGAACTGCTGGTCCTGCTCGGGCGTGAGTTCGACCGAGTCGAGCGCGGCGCGGAAGTGCATCAGCCAGTGGTCCTTCGCCTGCGGCGTCACCGCGAACGGTGCGTGCCGCATCCGCAGCCGCGGGTGGCCGCGGGTGTCGGAGTACGTCGTGGGCCCGCCCCAGTACTGCATCAGGAACAGCCGGAAGCGCTCCTCCGCCGGACCGAGGTCCTGCTCCGGGTAGAGCGGCCGGAGCACCTCGTCGCCGGCGACGCCCTCGTAGAACCGCGCAACGATGCGGCGGAAGGTCTCCTCGCCGCCGATCTCGTCGTAGAAGGTGGTGCTCACATCGTCATTCTCCCGAGCCGTCACGGGCGGTCTCCTCCTGGGGGTCGGCCGCCTGCTCGCGGTGCCACACCACCCGCTGCGGGAACGGGATCTCGATGCCCTCGTGGTCGAACCGGGCCTTGATCCGCTGACGCATCTCGCGGGCGACCGCCCACTGCTCGAGCGGCCGGGTTTTGATCAGCACCCGGAGGCTCACCGCGTCGGCGGTGAACGTCTCGACGCCGGTGACCTCGGGCTCCTCGATGATCGCGTCGCTGAACTCCTCGTCCTCCCACAGGTCGTGCGCCACCTCGGCGAGCACCCGCTTCACCCGGGCGAGGTCCTCGGAATAGCCGACGCTGACGTCGACGACCGCACGGGACCAGTTCTGGCTCATGTTGCCGACCCGCAGGATCTCGCCGTTCGGGACGTACCAGACCGTGCCGCTCAGATCGCGGAGCCGGGTCACGCGCAGGGTGACCGCCTCGATCGTGCCGGTGGCCTCGCCGACGTCGACGACGTCGCCCACGCCGTACTGGTCCTCGAAGATCATGAAGATGCCGGACAGGAAGTCGCGCACCAGCGACTGGGCGCCGAAGCCCAGGGCGATCCCGATGATGCCAGCGCTGGCGATGATCGGGGCGATGTTGACGCCGATCTCGCTGAGCATCATGGTGCCGAAGACCGCGATCAGGATGATCGTGATCACGCTCTTGAGCACGCTGCCGATGGTCATCGCCCGCTGCGCCCGGCGCGCGGACACCGCGGCGCTCACCCGGTCCGGCAGCACGCCGGTCTCCGCGCGGCGCATCAGCCGGTCGACCACCTTGTGCAGCACCCAGCGGACGAGCAGTCCGAGAAGGAGCAGTGAGAGGAGCGCGAGCGGCGCCCCGATGAAGATGTCGGCCCCGTCGGACAGCGTCTCGTTGCCGGTCATGTCCCAGACCCAGTTGCAGATGCGCTCGCCGTCTTCGGCACAGGGGTTCTCGGTCGTCAACGGAGGCATGGGCCATGCATAGCAAATCGGTGGGCCCTCGATCGATTCGGAGGCCTGAGGACCGATATCGTTCCCCTGTGACCACGATGACCGCTCTCCGCCGCCTGCTCCTGCTCGCCGTCACCGGGCTGTGGCTGGGCATCGCCTCGCTCGTGCTGGCGACTCCGGCCTCGGCGGACGTCCCCGCGGACTGGCCCACCGAGAGCATCGACACCCTGAACGCGATCCTGCTGCTGGCCGGTGTGCCGTTGCTGCTGTTCGTGGTGATCAGCTTCCTGGTCTACGCGCCGTCGATCATCCGCGGTGAGCGGATCGCTCCCGGTCAGCCGGTGACCGAGAACCAGTGGCTCGGCGGTCCACGCAAGAGTGCCGGCGAGCTCGCCGCACCGGACACCGAGGACTCACAGGCGGGTGGGGCAAGTGGCCGCTGGTGACCCGTTCAGCGCCGCCGAGCGGGCGGCGCTCGACGCCGCGATCCGCAAGGCGGAGCAGCTCAGCAGGGCGGAGTTCTCCGTCTTCGTCGGCAAGGCCGAGGGCGATGCCCGCGCTTTCGCGACCCGCCTCCACAACTCTCTGGTCGCGCCCGCACGCAGCGTCCTGATCATGGTCGACCCTTCGGCGCGGGCGATCGAGGTGGTGACCGGGGCGTTCGTCCGGCGCACCCTCTCCGACAGCGAGGTCGAGCTGGCGGTGATCGCGATGCAGACCGCCTTTGCCGAGGGTGACCTGGTCGGCGGCCTGCGCCGCGGTATCGCGCTCCTCGCCGACCACGCCAGGTCGCCGCAGACCCTGCACGCCCAGGAGTAGCCACCGCTGGTCTTGCTGCGTCCTCTCGGGAACATCACACTTTTCGGGAGGAGGGAGCATGCTGGTCTTCGACACGGCCGCGGTCCCGGTGAGGGAGCGTGCCGATGCGGTCTCCGATGCCATGCTGGGGGCCACGCTCGCGACCCAGCTCGTCCATCACGACCCCAACGACGTATGGCTCCGCATCGAGGAGCACCAGCTCGGCAGCGTCTCGCTCACCCACGTGGTCACGTCCGGCATGGACACGACGCGCACCCGCCGCCAGACCGCAGCGGACAGCGCCTCCGTCATCGCGCTCAGCGTGGGCATGGCCCGAGGCAGCGTCCTGGAGCGTTACGGCGAGCAGCGGCGTACGACGCCCGACACGGTCAACCTGGTCGAGCTGACCGAGCCGTACCGGTCGCGCATCGCGCGGGGCACCGATGGCTGGAGCGTGAAGATCCCGCTCGAGGAGCTCGCGCTTCCCCACGCGACCATCCGCAACGCCTGCATCGGCATCGCCGCCAGCCCCGTGCACCCGGTGTTCGCCCACCACTTGCTGTCCCTGGCCCGGCAGGCGCCCCGCCTCGAAGGTGGACCGTCCAGCGCCCTCCTCGGTACCGCCACGGTCGCCCTCGCCCGGGCTCTCATCTGCTCCGCCGCCGAGGACTCGCGGCGTACCGACGAGGCCATGGCCGACTCGCTGCTGGTCCGGGTCCAGGCCTATGTCCAGGCGCACCTCACCGACCCCGGCCTCACACCCGAGCGGATCGCCGCGGCGCACCACATCTCGCTGCGCCAGCTGTACCGGTCGTGTGCCGCCGCCGACCTCCGGCTCGAGCAGTGGATCATCGGACTTCGGCTCGAAGGTGCCAGGCAGGAGCTCGCTCGGCCGAAGAGCCGGAGCCGCACGATCGCCGCCGTCGCGAGGCGCTGGTGCTTCGCGAACCCGTCCCACTTCACCCAGCGGTTCCGCGAGGCCTACGGCATGACGCCGCGCGAGTGGCGGGCGGGCACGCAGGGCGCAGCATCGGGCAGCCACGGCACATCCCAGGTGTCGTCCGCCTGACAGCGTCGTGCTCATGACCGAGCAGACAGCCACGTTCACCCCTGACACCGTCGTCCTGGTCCACGGCCTGTGGATGACCCCGCGGAGCTGGGAGGGGTGGGTCGCGCACTACGAGGCGCAGGGCTACCAGGTGCTGACGCCGGGGTACCCCGGGTTCGAGATCGAGGTCGAAGCCCTGCGCGAGCAGCCCGAGGTGATCGCCGACCAGAAGGTGCCGACGATCATCGACCACATCGCCGGGATGATCGAGAAGCTCGACTCACCCCCGATCATCATGGGTCACTCCTTCGGCGGCACCCTCACCCAGCTGCTCGTCGCGCGGGGCCTGGGCTGCGCCGCCGTCGCCATCGACTCGGCCCCGACCGAGGGGGTGCGGGTCAACCCGCCCTCGCAGGTGAGGTCGCTGTTCCCCGCGCTGAAGAACCCCGCGAACCGCCGGCGTGCCGTCGGGTTCACGCCCGAGGAGTTCCACTACGCATTCACGAACACGCTGACCCGCGAGGAGTCGGACAAGGTCCACGAGCGCTACCACATCCCAGCGCCCGGCTCGTTCGTCTGGGACTACGGGCTGATCGCGAACTTCAAGCCCGGCCACCAGGAGACCTGGGTCGACTACAAGAAGGACGACCGGGCACCGCTGCTCTTCATCGCCGGCGGAGCCGACCACATCATGCCGGCGTCGGTGAACAAGTCGAACGCCAAGCACTACAAGAAGTCCGCGGCGGTCACCGAGTACCACGAGTTCCCGGACCGCGACCACTGGACCTGCGCGGCGCCCGGATGGGAAGAGGTCGCCGACCTGGCCCTGTCGTGGGCCGTGGAGCACGCCACCCTGCGGGAGACCGTCCCCGGCTGAGCTCCGACCTAGCGGATTTGCCCGACGCGTCCTGACGCTGCCGGCGGCCAGGGTCAGCCCCGTTCGGCGTCCTTCGCCTGCGCCGCCAGGGCCCGGGCCACGTCGGCACGCCCCTCGGTCACCTTGCGCAGCGCGGCGGGGTTGGCGGACGCCTTCTCCAGCCACGCGTCGAGGGTGGCCAGCAGCTCTGTGGAGGCCAGCACCCGCGGGAACATGTGCTCCAGTGCGACGGCACCCTTGGCGGTGCCCAGGCGCTCCCAGGTGCTCGCGACGCTGTCGAGGTACTTCTCGACGTACGGCTGCAGCACCTCGGCCTGGCCGGGCTTGTTGAAGGACATCACGACGTTACGGTGGGTCTCGTTGGGTACGTCGGGGTCGACCATGCCCTGCTCCCAGGCGGCGGCCTTCGCCTCGGCGGTCGGGCGTGCGGCGAGGCAGCCCGCAGCGTGCTCCCGGCCGGAGATGGTGTTGTCGTTCGCCAGCTCGGCGGCGATCCGGTCCTCCTCGGCGTGGCCGGTGCGGGCCAGTCCGTTGAGGAGCAGCCAGCGCAGGTCGGCGTCGACGGTGAGGCCGTCGTAGGCCAGCGACCCGTCGAGCAGCGCCTCGAGGTCGGCGATCGCCTGGTCGCTGTGCGCGGCGGCGGCGTAGGCCCGCGCGAACGTGAGCTGGTGGTCGCTGCCGGGCTCGGCGCTCTCGAGGAGCTTGCGCAGCCCCTGCTCCCACTCGAGCCACAGCTCGGCGCGGTGCTCGGGAGCGGCGTACTGGTGCACGGCCATGGCGGCGTACCCCGGCACCGCCTTGGTGCCGAACGCGTCGGTCTCGGAGCCCACGTTGGCGAGGACCAGGCGCACGTAGTCGGTCGCGGTCATCTCGGCGTCGCGGGTCATGTCCCACGCCGCGCCCCAGCAGAGGGCGCGAGCCAGCGAGTCCTCGAGCCGCGAGAGCCCACCCACCACGGTGTCGAGCGAGCGCTCGTCGAGGCGGATCTTGGCGTAGGTGAGGTCGCCGTCGTTGAGCAGCAGCAGGTCGGGCTGCCGCTGGCCGACGAGCTCGGCGATCTCGGTCGACGCGCCGGCGATGTCGACCTCGAGGCCGCTCCGCCGGACCAGCCGGCCACCCTCGTCGTCGTAGAGGCCGACGCCGATCCGGTGCCGCCGCAGCGTGGGGTAGTCCTCGGTCGCGGTCTGCCGGACGGCGAACGAGGAGTAGTTGCCGTCGGCGTCGAGCTCGAACTCGGCGGACAGGGTGTTGACGCCGGACGTCTGCAGCCACTCGGCGGCCCACTCCTCGAGCTCACGGCCCGACGAGCCCTCGAGCGCGCTGAGCAGGTCGCCGAACTGGGCGTTGGCGTACTCGTGGTCGCGGAAGTACTGCTTCAGGCCCGCGAGGAAGTTCTCCAGGCCCACCCAGAAGACCAGCTGCTTCAGCACGCTGGCGCCCTTGGCGTAGGTGATGCCGTCGAAGTTCACCTCGACGGCCTCCAGGTCGTAGTTGTCCGCCGCGACCGGGTGGGTGCTCGGCAGCTGGTCCTGGCGGAGCGCCCAGTTCTTGCGGGCGTTGGTGAAGCCGGTCCACGACTCCGTGAACGCGGTGTTCTCCACCGCGGCGTGGTAGCAGGCCCACTCGGCGAACGACTCGTTGAGCCACAGGTCGTCCCACCACTTCATGGTCACGAGGTCGCCGAACCACATGTGCGCCATCTCGTGCAGGATCACCGAGCAGCGGAACTCGTAGAACGCCTTGTCCTGGCGGCTGCGGGGGAGGTACTCGTCGCGCAGCGTGATCGCGCCGGCGTTCTCCATCGCGCCGGC
Organism: Nocardioides sp.; assembly: GCA_035710425.1. Lineage (GTDB taxonomy): Bacteria > Actinomycetota > Actinomycetes > Propionibacteriales > Nocardioidaceae > Nocardioides. The sequence goes on along the minus strand of DASTDJ010000108.1, from coordinate 20,632 downwards.
GTTGTACTCCGGCACGTAGAGCTGGTCGTACTTCTCGAACGGGTAGGGGTAGCCGAAGGCCTCCTCGAAGAACTCGAAGCCCTGCTTGGTGAGCAGCACGATCTCGTCGCGGTCGAGGTGCTCGACCAGCGCCTGGCGGCAGTAGTGGCCGAGCGGGATGGTGCCGTTCTTGCCCTCGTAGCTGTCGAGCACCTCGTGGTACTCGCCGGCGATGACCGCGGTGACGTAGGTGGACATCGGCTTCGTGGCCGGGAACCTCCACACCGCGATCCCGTCGCCGGTGGGCTCCGGCTCGGGGGTCGGGGCGTTGGACACGACCTTCCAGTGGGCCGGCGCGGTGACGGTGAACGTGAACGGCGCCTTGAGGTCCGGCTGCTCGAACGTCGTGTAGACCCGGCGGGCATCCGGCACCTCGAACTGCGAGTAGAGGTAGACCCGGTCGTCGGCGGGGTCGAAGAAGCGGTGGAGTCCCTCACCCGAGCGGGAGTAGGTGCAGTCGGCGCGCACGGTGAGCACGTTCTGCTCGCGAAGACCGGTCAGCGCGATCCGGCTGTCGGCGTACGCCGAGGCGTCGACCGCGTCGCCGTTCAGGGTGATCTCGTGGATCTCCGCGCCGACCAGGTCGGCGAACGTGTCGGCCCCGGGCTCGGCGCAGCTGAACTCGATGGTGGTCGTCGAGCCGAACGTCGTGCGCTCCTGGTCAGGGGCGCCGGAGAGGTCCAGATCAACGGTGTACGACGTCACGGAAAGCAGGGCCGCGCGGGTAGCGGCCTCCTCCCGGGTGAGGTTGGTTCCAGGCATGGCGGTGATCCTGCCACCGCGGGCGGATCGGGCGAAGGTCGGGAGGAGTCACAACTGTGTAATTAACAAATGTCAAGCGTGACACGCCTGTGACTGGTGAGTTTTGTGTGCATTTTGTTGCGCAAGGGCGGTCCCGTGTCAGAGGGTGTCTCCCGTGTCCCGTGTGAGTCGTACGCTCCGCCTTGCCTGCACGCTTGCGCTCGGCGGGCTGCTGCTCTCCCTGGTGCCGCTGCTCGGACCGGCCCAGGCGATCACGTCGGGCTACCTCTGCACCGGCTACACGGCCTGCAAGAACGCTGGCTACCCCCACGCGGGCTATGCCGCGAACAACCACCGCATGTACTGGCGGATGTACTCCGGCCACAACTGCACCAACTACGTGGCCTACCGGATGGTGAAGGCCGGCATGCCCAACGTCCGGCCGTGGTCGGGCAGCGGCAACGCCACCAACTGGGGCGTCGAGATGCGCAACATCACCGACCAGCAGCCCCGGGTGGGAGCGGTCGCGTGGTGGCGGGCGAACGTCCCCGGCGCCGGCTCCGCCGGCCACGTCGCGTACGTCGAGCGGGTCATCTCCCCCTCCGAGATCGTCATCTCGGAGGACAGCTGGGGCGGCGAGTTCCATTGGCGCAAGCTGGTCAAGGGCACCGGATGGCCCACCGGCTTCATCCACTTCATCGACAAGACCATCGACAACACCACCAAGCCGAAGGTCTCCGGCACGCCGCAGGTCGGCGTCCCGCTCACCGCGACGGCGGGCGCCTGGAAGCCCGTGGCGAGCGTCCGCTACCAGTGGCTCGCGGACGGTACGCCGATCGCCGGGGCGACCAGGGCGACCTACGTGCCCGGCGCCGCGCAGCGCGGCCACACCGTCGCCGTACGGGTGACCGCGACCAAGAAGGGCTTCTCGCCGGCCACCCTCACCGTGCCCACCTCGGCGCCGGTCGCGGCGGGTGTGCTCACCCCGGTCGAGACGCCGGTGGTCAGCGGCAACCCGTTCGTCGACCGCACCCTGACCGCGACCCAGGGGTCCTGGTCGCCCGCGCCTGGCGAGCTCGAGATCCGCTGGCGGGCCGACAACCAGACCATCGAGGGCGCGACCGGCCCGACGCTGACCGTCACCCGAGCGCTGCTGGGCAAGAAGATCACCGCGGTGAGCGTCGCCCGGCGCGACGGGTACACGAAGGCGGTGTCGAGGTCCGCCCCGACCGATCCCGTGGTGGTGGGCGAGATCGTGGTCGACCAGCCGTTCACGGCCGGCGGCACCGCCAAGGTCGGCTCGCAGATGTGGATCGAGCCCGGCACGTTCACCCCGAAGGACGCCACCGTCGCCTACGCCTGGCTGCGCGACGGCGTACCGATCGACGGCGCGACGACGCCCGACTACGTCGTGACACCGGCCGACGCCGGTCACCGGATCACCGGAGCTGTGATCCTCACCAAGCCGAACTACGAGACCCGGGTCGTGGAGTTCCCGATCGGCGACGTGGTCACCACGAAGCCGACCATGCAGGTGACCACGAAGGGCCGCCGCGGCTCCGCGATCGTCTCCGTCAGGGTCGTGGCGCCCGGAGTGAGCGAGCCCGACGGCCGGGTGACGATCCGGATCGGCAACAAGAAGCAGGTCGTACCGCTCAGCGACGGCCGGGCACGAGTCGTGATCGAGGGTCTGCGGGCCAAGAAGCACAAGGTGTACGTCGACTACGCCGGCACCGACGTGGTCGAGGCGGCCCACGGCGCGGCGTACGTCCGGGTCAGGTAGCTCCCGGGAATTCGCGCCACCCCGGGCGTTGTTGGACGAGATATGACATCTCGGGGCAAGACATCTGCACAGTTCTGGTTCGACCCGCTCTGCCCGTTCGCCTGGATCACGTCCCGGTGGATGCTCGAGGTGGAGGACGTCCGCGACGTCGAGGTCACCTGGCGGGTGATGAGCCTCGCCTACCTCAACCAGGACAAGGACGTCTCGGACGACTACCGCGAGTCCCTGAAGCACGCGTGGGAGCCGGTGCGGGTGCTCATCGCCGCCGAGGAGCGGCACGGCAACGAGGCGCTGCTGCCGCTCTACACGGCGCTCGGGACACGCATCCACCACGACAAGCGGACGGCCGACCGCGACCTGATCGCCGAGGCGCTCGCGGAGGCGGGCCTGGACGCCGACCTGGTCGAGGCGATGGACGACGCCTCGCTGGACCACGCGGTCGCGAAGTCGCACCGTGAGGGCATGGACCAGGTGGGTGACGACGTCGGGACGCCGACCATCTCGGTGAACGGCTCGGCCTTCTTCGGACCGGTCCTCTCGAGGATCCCGCGCGGTGAGGACGCCGGCGAGCTGTGGGACGGCTGCGTGACCCTGGCGAAGTTCCCCTACTTCTACGAGCTCAAGCGGTCTCGCACCGGGGACCTCGACTTCAGCTGATCCCCGCCCCGCGCAGCGTCCCGGGTGGCCATTGGGGCGGATGTGACGCATGATGTAAGGACATGGGACCTTCGGGAACGGCCAGCAGGCTCCGCGTTCTCGCCCACGTGGCGACGACGGGGGCCGTGGTCTCCTGCGTCCTGAGCGCCCCGTCCGGGGCATCCGTCGGCGACCCTGACGACCCGCCCCGGCCGCTGCGGCTGGCGCCCGAGCGGGACGCGGGTGTGGCGGCGGTCGACCTACCCCTGCGCAGCGAGTTCGAGCCGGCGGGGCGGGGTCGGTTCCGCACCGAGCGGATCGCCGCTGCGCGGTTCTCGATGATCGGCTTCACCTGGCCGTCCGGCGACGCGCGGCTGCGGGTGCGCGTCCGCGCCGACGGCCGGTGGGGCTCCTGGCAGCGAGCCGAGCCGATGCCGGACATCCCCGACCCGGCGTCCGACGAGGGGCGCCGCGCCCGCTCCGGCACCGAGCTGGTGTGGGTCGGCGGCAGTGACGGCGTACAGGTCGAGTCAACGGTGACGCCGGTCCGCGGCCTCCAGATGACGTTGATCGAGCCCGGCGCCGAGCCGGCGCTCGAGGTGCCGCGGGCCGCGCACCAGAGGCCCAAGCCGGGCAAGGCCCCGCGACCCAACCTGCGCAGCCGCAAGGCGTGGGGCGCCAACGAGAAGCTGCGCAGTGGATCGCCGCGCTACAACCGGACGATCCAGCAGGTGCACGTGCACCACACCGTCAACAGCAACGGCTACTCCCGCGCCGACGTGCCCGGGCTGATCAGGGGCATGTACCGCTACCACACGAAGAACCTCGGCTGGTCCGACATCGGCTACAACTTCCTGGTCGACCGGTTCGGGCGTCCCTGGGTGGGCCGGGCCGGCGGTCCGGCCCGGGCGGTGCGCGGCGCGCACACCCTGGGGTTCAACTCCACGTCGACCGGCGTGGCCGTGATCGGCAACTTCGAGGCGGCCAGGCAGGCGAAGGTCGTCGAGACCGCGCTGGTGCGGCTGGCCGCGTGGAAGCTGGACGGCTACGGACGCAACCCGAAGGGCACGGTCAAGGTCTACTCCCACGGCAGCGACCGCTTCCCGGCCGGCCGCAGCGTCCGGCTCCCGGTGATCGACGGCCACCGCGACACCAACGAGACCGCCTGTCCCGGCACCCACCTCTACCAGCGGCTGCCGAACGTACGCCGGCGCGCGGCGCAGCGGGTCGCCAACTTCGGCTAGCGGCTCAACCGCTGCTGCCCGCGGCGGCGGCGCCGGCGACCACCGCCGCTACCGCTGCGGTGGACGCCTCGATCGCGTCCTTGACCGCCTTCGCCGCCCAGTCGCCCTCGGCGATCCGCTTCGCGCGCTTGCGGACCTCGCTCCTGGGCAGGCCCTCGTGCGGCACGGTCTTGTGCGCGCGCCCGATCGCGTGCAGCAGGGCGACCAGGGCCGCCGTCCGGGCGTCCGGCTCGGCGCCCTCGACGAGCGCCGCGGTGAGTGAGCGGCGTACTGCTTCCTCGTGGGCGGAGTCGCGCGCCGGCCAGCGGGTGCTGGGGAACAGGCCGAGGATGCGCCCCTCGCGTCGCTCGAGGATGCCCTTCTCCGCCAACCGCTCGGCCAGGACGTCGTCGAGGCCCTTGCCCAGCCGGTCGACCAGGTCCGTGGCCGAGCGCTGCTTCTCGGCGATCGTCCCGCGCGCTCGTTCCAGCACCGGGTCCAGCCCCGCCGGCCCGGCTCCCGCGTAGACCTTCGCCGACCGCCACGCCTTGGTCTTCTCCTCGACCGTGACGGCCTCGAGGAGGGCGAGCTCGACGAGCACCGCCCCGCCCAGCGCGGTGCGCGTGTAGGCGCTGGAGCTGGTGCCCTTCCGGTCGTCAAGGAGGAGAAGCAGCAGGTCCTCGGCGATCAGGTGGGTGCTCGGAGAGGCGCTCATGCGGCCGACTCTAGGATTCCCGCATGACTCACGTCCTGTCCGCCGTCGCCTGGCCGTACGCCAACGGCCCGCGCCACATCGGCCACGTGGCCGGTTTCGGCGTGCCCTCCGACGTCTTCAGCCGCTACATGCGGATGGCCGGGCACGACGTACTGATGGTCTCGGGCACCGACGAGCACGGCACGCCGATCCTGGTCGCCGCCGACAAGGAGGGCGTGACCGCGCGCGAGCTGGCCGACACCAACAACGCGCTGATCGTCGACGACCTCGTCAACCTGGGGCTCTCCTACGACCTGTTCACCCGGACCACGACGGGCAACCACTACCTGGTCGCCCAGGAGATGTTCGAGACCGTCTACCGCAACGGCTACCTGATCGAGCAGACCACGAAGTCGGCGATCAGCCCGTCCACGGGGCGCACGCTCCCGGACCGCTACATCGAGGGCACCTGCCCGATCTGCGGGTACGCCGAGGCGCGCGGCGACCAGTGCGACAACTGCGGCAACCAGCTCGACCCCACCGACCTGAAGAACCCGCGCTCGAAGATCAACGGCGAGGTCCCGGAGTTCGTGGACAGCCAGCACTTCTTCCTCGACCTGCCCGCGCTGGCGAAGGCGCTCGGCGAGTGGCTGGACGAGCGCGAGGCGACCGGCCTGTGGCGGCCCAACGTGATCCGGTTCAGCCAGAACATCCTCAAGGAGATCCGGCCGCGCGCGATCACCCGCGACATCGACTGGGGCATCCCCGTGCCGCTCGACGGCTGGCGGGAGAACCCGTCGAAGCGGCTCTACGTGTGGTTCGACGCGGTGATCGGCTACCTGTCCGCCTCGATCGAGTGGGCGCGCCGGCTCGGCGAGCCCGACCGCTGGCGCGACTGGTGGAACGACCCGTCCGCCGTCGCCTACTACTTCATGGGCAAGGACAACATCACCTTCCACAGCCAGATCTGGCCCGCGGAGCTGCTGGCGTACGCCGGCCGCGGCGACGCCGGAGGCTCGCCGGGGGAGTACGGCGAGCTCAACCTGCCCACCGAGGTGGTCAGCAGCGAGTTCCTCACGATGGAGTCGAAGCAGTTCTCCTCTTCGCGGGGTCACGTGATCCTGGTCCGCGACGTGTTGGAGCGCTACCAGGCCGATGCGCTGCGTTACTTCATCTGCGCGGCCGGCCCGGAGACCTCCGACTCCGACTTCACCTGGGCGGAGTTCGTGCAGCGCACCAACTCCGAGCTGGTCGCCGGGTGGGGCAACCTGGTCAACCGGACCGCGACGATGATCGCGAAGAACTTCGGCGAGATCCCCGCCGCCGACACGCTCGAGCCGGTGGACGAGGCGGTGCTCGAGGTGGTCCGCGACGGCTTCGACACGGTCGGCGACCACCTCGGCCGGCACCGCCAGCGCCAGGCGATCGCCGAGGCGATGCGGGTGGTCGGGGAGGTGAACAAGTACCTCACCGTCACCGAGCCCTACAAGATGAAGGACGAGTCCCAGCGGGCGCGGCTCGCGACGGTGCTGCACGTCGCCGCCCAGTGCGTGCTCGACTGCAACACCTTGCTCTCGCCGTTCCTGCCGCACTCGGCCAACCGGGTGTGGGCGGCGTACGGCGGCAAGGGCGAGTTCATGCCGATGCCCCACGTCGAGCAGGTGTCCGAGCTCGACCCGGGCTCGGGCGCCGGGCTCACGACGTACCCCGTGATCACCGGCGACTACTCCGCGACGCCGGCCTGGGAGCCGCGGCCGGTGGTGGTCGGCACCCCCGTCGCCAAGCCCACGCCGATCTTCACCAAGCTCGACCCGTCCGTCGTCGAGGAGGAGCTGGCCCGCCTCGAGGGCTGACTAGACCCGGCCGGGGTCGGTGGACGGGGCCGCCCGGTCCTCGCGGCCGATCCCGTGGCCGCGGGCGATCATCGACCGCACCCCGGGCTGCCGCGCCAGCACGAGGGCGACCACGAAGACGCCCGTCTGAACCAGCCCCAGCGTGGGGTGGCCGGCGGCGAGGACGGCGAGGACGGCCAGGGCGTAGAGCAGCACCCGTGCGGCATCGCTGCGCAGCGCCACCTGGTTCCAGACGACGAGGCCGGCCAGGAGCATCGCGTAGGGGACCCACCAGCCGTCGGTCACCGAGCCGCCCCAGATGCCGAACGACCCGATCGCGAGGATCTCCGAGGCGAGCACCACGACGGCGGCGGCCACGGCCCACGACTTCCGCACGGCACCAGTGTGCTCATCGACCGATTACTTCGACACCCTTCTCTAGTCTGAGTGCGCATGAGCACCGCATTCCTGCTGACCTCGTTGGTCATCGTCGCGACACCGGGCACCGGCGCGCTCTACACGCTCGCTGCCGGGCTCACCCGCGGCACCCGAGCCAGCATCCTGGCGGCGTTCGCCTGCACCCTCGGCACCGTGCCCCACCTGGTCGCGGCGATCACCGGGCTGGCGGCGGTGCTGCACGCGAGCGGGGTGGCGTTCAACGTGATCAAGTACGCCGGCGTGGCCTACCTGCTCTACATGGCCTGGACGACCTGGCGCGACAAGGGCGCGCTGACGGTCGACGAGGACGGCGAGAAACCGGGCTCGTGGCGCAGCGTCATCGCCGCCGGGATCACGCTCAACCTGCTGAACCCCAAGCTGACGATCTTCTTCTTCGCGTTCCTGCCGCAGTTCGTGCCGGCGGGGGAGCCCGGAGCGCTGGCGCAGATGCTCGCGCTGAGCGCGGTGTTCATGGCGATGACGTTCGTCGTGTTCGCTGCCTACGGCGTGACGGCGGCCGCGGTGCGAGACAAGGTGCTGTCCCGGCCGAAGCTGGTGAACCGGATCCGCAAGACGTTCGCGGCGACGTTCGTCGCGCTCAGCGCGCGCCTGGCGGTCGAGTCTCGGTAGATCGGTGCCCACGGAGTAGTCATTCCGGGCCATGCGACTCGGTCGGCGTGGCTGTCGCGGGACACCCCCGCGGGTTTCTACCGTCCTTGGGTGGCCAACCTCGGACCGGGCTCAACCCGGCGTACGCTCCTGCGCGGCGCCGCGGTGGGTGGCGGGGTCGCCACCGTCGTTGCCCTGCCCAGCGCCGCCGCGGCGGAGACCTACCGCCCGGCGCGCTGGCGCGGGGCGCGGCTGCTGTCACCCGCCGACCGACACCTCGTCACGCGGTTCTCGGCCGGGGTCACGCCCGACCTGACCTCCGAGGTGCGCGCGGTCGGTGGCGGCCGGGCGTGGTTCGAGCGCCAGCTCAAGCCGGGTCGGATCAAGGACGGCCACGCCGACCAGCTCGGCGACTGGTGGCCGAGCCTCCGGCGCGGACCGGCGGAGCTCTGGCGCCGACAGGTGCAGGAGATCGAGTTCGGCTGGCAGGTCATGGAGTCCTACCAGCGCTGGCTGCTGCTGCGCCGGATCCGCACCAAGCGGCAGGTGCAGGAGGTGATGACGGAGTTCTGGCTCAACCACCTCAACGTGCCGGCCAACGGTGACGCCACCTTCACCTGGCGCTTCGACTACGACCGGAAGATCCGCGCGCGCGCCCTCGGCAGCTTCCGCGACATCCTGTACGCCGCGGTGACCCACCCCGCGATGGGCATCTACCTCGACAATGCCGTGTCCACGAAGCGCCACCCCAACGAGAACCTCGGCCGGGAGCTGCTGGAGCTCCACACCGTGGGTCGGGGCGAGTTCACCGAGGAGGACGTCAAGAACTCCGCCCGGATCCTCACGGGCTGGGGCGTCGACCTGTGGCGCACCTGGGCAGCGGAGTACTCGCCGGAGGACCACTGGGTGGGGCGGGTCAAGGTCATGGGCTTCGACCATCTGAACGGGAACCCCGACGGCCGCCAGACGACCCGCGACTACCTCACCTACCTGGCTCGGCACCCGGCGACCGCGCAACGGATCGCGCGCCGCCTCACCACCAAGTTCGTCAGCGACCAACCGCCCCGGGCGCTGGTCGACCGGCTCGCCAGGGTCTACCTCGACAACGACACGGAGATCCGGCCGGTGCTGCGGACCCTCGTCGAGTCGACCGCGTTCCGGGATGCGCGCGGCGCGAAGGTCCGCGACCCCATCGAGGATGTCGTCGCGACCTACCGCGCGCTCGGCGTCCGGCTGCACCGACCGCCGGTGGACGACGACGACCACGCGACCCGGGCGGTGCTCTGGCAGTGCCACGGGGTCGGCGCGGAGCCGCACGGCTGGCCCCGCCCCGACGGACCGCCCCTCGACAACGAGTCGTGGGCCACCCCGGCCCGGATGCTCGCGTCGATGGACGTCCACTGGGTGATGTCCGGCAGCTGGTGGCCGAAGAAGGGCATCACCTATCGCGAGCACAAGGACTGGCTGCCCCGACGCGAGGTCCGGCTCGACGTCCTCGTCGACTACCTGTCCCAGCAGCTGCTCGGCACCCGCTCCACGGCGCGACTCCTCCGAGCCTGCTGCGAGGTCACCGGGCTGCGCCCCCGCACGCTCATCACCGCCGACCACGGCCTGGTCCGGTGGGACTTCCACCGGCTGCTCTCGACCATCCTCGACTCGCCCGCCCATCTGACCCGGTGACCCCGATGACCGACCCGTCCCGAGCCTGCTGCAGCGAGTACGCCGCGCTGACCCGGCGTGGCCTGTTCCGCGGCGCCGCGCTCGCGGGCGCCACGACGGTGATCGGGTCAGCAGTCGTCACCGCTGCCGCCGCCGCGCCGTCCGAGGCCGACTCGGTCCTGGTCGTGCTGTCGCTGCGCGGCGCGGCCGACGGTCTGTCCCTGGTCGTGCCGCACGCCGACCCCGTCTACTACGAAGCCCGGCCCGAGATCGCCGTACCCGCCGAGCGGCTGCTCGCCCGCGACGCCACCTTCGGCCTGCACCCGGAGCTGGCGCCGCTGCTGCCCCTCTGGGACGCCGGCCGTCTCGCCGCGGTGCACGGCACCGGGCTCCCCGCCCCGAATCGTTCCCACTTCGCCGCTATGGAGGAGGTGGAGGACGCTGATCCCGGTTCGGCCACTCGACGGGGGTGGCTGAACCGGTTGATCGGCGCTGACGGCCTGGAGTCGCCGCTCCAGGGATTCAACCTCGGCGGTGGGGTGCTCCCGACCTCGTTGTACGGCGACGACCCCGTCCTCTCGGCCACCGACGTGTCGTCGGTGGGGATCGCCGGCGACGACCAGTGGGACCCGCAGGACCTGCGCCGCAAGTCGCTGCACACCCTGTGGGACCCGACCACCGGTCCGCTGGGCCGGGCGATGCGCTCGATGTTCAACGCGGTCGACGGGTTCGCACCGGTGAAGGAGACCGTCGACAACCGCGGCCGCTACCCCCAGGGCGACCTGGGTGCGGCGATGGCGTCCGCCGCCCGCGTCGTACGCGGCAACGTCGGGGTCACGGTCGTCACCGTCGACCACGGCGACTGGGACATGCACTCCGACCTGGGCACCTTGGAATGGGGCGGCATGCGCAGCAACGCCGCGGAGCTGGCAGCCGCGGTCGCGGCCTTCTTCACCGATCTCGGCGACCAGGCCGACAAGGTGACGCTGGTGGCGCTGAGCGAGTTCGGCCGGCGGGTCAAGCAGAACGCGAACTACGGCCTCGACCACGGCTACGGCAACGTGATGTTCGCCGCCGGAGCCGGGGTCAAGGGCGGCCGCTACTACGGGACGCTGCCGCCGCTCACCGGAGACGTGGACTCCGACGTGCCGGTCACCACCGACTACCGCAGCGTGCTCGCCGAGGTGGTCACCAGCAGGTTCGGAGTCTCGAGCGCCACCGTCTTCCCCGGCTTCCAGCCGGAGACGGTGGGCGTCATGACCTCCTTGTGAGCTCCATGAACCCGGAGTCACGCACGGTCGGCGTCGCTGCCAGCCCGTTGACGACGGCGACGAACACCAGGAACGCCAGCGCCCACGTGTAGTCGCCCACGTCGCGGATCGCGAGGAAGGCCGCGGCGAACACCAGGACCTTCACGATCGGCCGCGCTCGCGGACCACCGCGGGAGGCCTTGGGCGATGCGAACGTCCCCCAGACCACCGCTCCGACCAGCGGCAGGAGCCACACCCACAGCCACTTCGGCGAGTGGTTCCAGCCCCAGATCCCGAAGGCGACCAGGGCCAGTACCTCGCTGACGAACACGAAGGTGAGCACCAGGAACGCCCAGGCGAGTCGCATGGCCACAGTCTGCCTGGGAACCCTCGATAGGGTCGCCGCCATGAGCACCGCCATGCACCTGCCGATGTTCTATCTCAGGCAGAGGTTCGCGATGACGACGAACCGCTACGAGCTCGTCGCGGCCAACTCCGACGGGGGTTTCGGCCAGTCGCTGGGCGTCGCCCAGCAGAAGCGGATGGCGTTCAAGGAGGAGGTCACCTTCTACGCCGACGAGTCCAAGGCTCGTCCGGTGTTCAGCTTCAAGGCCCGCAAGGCGATCGACCTCAACGCCGGCTACGACATCTTCGACGAGGGGCGCCAGCCGCTCGGGTTCTTCCGCAAGGACTTCGGCAAGAGCCTGCTCCGGTCGACGTTCCACGTCGAGGGGCCGGGCTACGTCGGTACCGGTCAGGAACGTAGCCAGGGCGTGGCCCTGCTCCGCCGGTTCGCCGACATCCCGTTCCTGCCGATCCACTTCGACTTCGTGACCCCCGAGGGCCAGGCCCTGCTGGGCGTCGAGCGGCAGGGCTCGGTGCGTGACCGCTACACCGTGCACGTCCCCGACCCGCGGGTCGACTTCCGCGTCGCGGCCGCGATCGCGGTCGGTCTCGACGCGCTGATGCAGCGGTAGTCAGGAGCAGCCATGGTTCTCTATCCCGACGCTCGCCGCGCGGTCGCAGAGGCGGAGGCCGCCGAACCCCTGTGGAGCGAGGGCTACGACATCGCCGCGGCGCGGGCCGACGCGCTGCGCCTGGCGGCCGAGGAGCCGCGCGAGGAGGTCGCGGAGGCCCGTGAGATCGACGCCGACGGCGTCAGGTGCCGCCTCTATCGACCGCTGGCCGACCCTGACGCGGAGGGGCTGGTCGTCCACCTGCACGGCGGCGGCTTCGTGCTCAACGACATCGAGGTGCACGACGCGGTCTGCCGGAGGTTCGCCAACCGGGCCGCGACCCCGGTGCTCAGCGTCGACTACCGCCGTCCGCCCGAGCACCCGTTCCCCGCTGCGCCCGACGACGTCGACACCGTGCTCGCGTGGCTCGACCGGCAGCACGACCTGGCCGGCCCGACGTACGTCCACGGCGACAGCGCGGGCGGCAACCTCGCGCTGGTGGCGGCGCTCCGGCACCCCGGCCGCTTCCGCGCGGTGGTGCTGATCTACCCGTTCCTCGACCCCACCGCCGGCTTCGACTCCTATCGCACCGCGGCCGACGGCTTCGACGCCCGCGAGGCGGCGTGGTACTGGCACCAGTACGCCGCCACCCCGGCCGACCTCGAGCATCCGGACCTCGCCCCGCTGCGCTCCGACCGGCTCGCCACGCTGCCGCCGACCCTGGTGGTCACCGCGGAGCACGACCCGCTGCGCGACGAGGGTGAGCACCTCGCGGCCACCCTCGCCGACCTCGGGGTCGAGGTGGTGGCCACCCGCTACCTCGGGCAGGTTCACGGCTTCTGGCGGCACCGGGTGTTCGCCGCGTCCGACGCGCTGATCCGGCAGGCGGCCGGCTTCCTGGCGCAGCACAGGTGACCTCATGAGCCGGACCGAGAGCGAGCGGCCGCACCTTGCGGGCGTCGTCGAGGACCGCTGGAACCTCGTGCTCGGCAAGGCGCTGGTCCGGCGCGGCTGGCGACACGTCGTCCTCCCGCACGTGGGCTACGGCGGTCCCGGGTTCGTGCGGGTCTTCGCGCGGGTCGTCTACGCGCCGGTCAGCACCCGCGCGCCGGACGACTACGCGGCCCTCCAACGCCGCGGCTGGCGCAACTTCCTCACCGCCGAGGCCGTCGACGTCCGGGTCACCGTCACCGTCGCGGGCGAGCGGCACCAGGCGCGGACCGACCGCTCGGGCAACCTCGACGCCCGGCTCCCGCAGCACGACCTGGTGCCCGGCTGGCACCAGGTGACCATCGAGACCGCGACGTCCGCGCCCGCGACGGCGCGGGTGCTCGTGGTCGACGGCGAGGTCGACTTCGGCATCGTCAGCGACATCGACGACACCGTGCTCCAGACGCTGCTGCCGCGCCCGCTGCTGGCGGCGTACCACACGCTGGTGCTGCGGGAGCAGGCTCGGCAGCCGGTCGCCGGCATGGCCGACCTCTACGTCGAGCTGCTGGGCGCCCACCCCGGCGCGCCGACGATCTACGTCTCGACCGGCGCCTGGAACACCGCCGGCACGCTGCGACGGTTCCTGGCCCGTAACGGCTTCCCCGAGGGGCCGCTGCTGCTGACCGACTGGGGACCGACCAACACCGGGTGGTTCCGCTCGGGGCAGGACCACAAGCGCGGCTGCCTGCGCGCCCTGGTCGAGGACTTCCCGCGGATCCGCTGGGTGCTGGTCGGCGACGACGGCCAGCACGATCCGTCGATCTACGCCGAGTTCGCACGCGAGCAGCCCGACCGGGTCCGTGCGATCGCGATCCGCGAGCTGTCCGTCGGCCAGCAGCTGCTCGCGCACGGCACCCCGACCTCCCGGATGACCGTGGCCAGCGAGGGCCACCCGGCGGTGCCCGCGGTGGGAGCACCGGACGGTGCCGCCCTCGCGGCGCGCCTCCGGCCGCTCCTCTGACAGAATCCGGCGCCATGCGCGTGCACCTGGGCTGCGACCACGCCGGCCTCGAGCTGAAGGACCACCTGACCTCCTGGCTGACCGACCACGGTCACGAGCCGGTCGACCACGGCCCGTTCGCCTACGACGCTCAGGACGACTACCCGGTGTTCTGCCTGCGCGCGGCCGAGGGCGTGGCGGCCGACCGCGAGGCCGGGCTCGACAGCCTCGGCATCGTGATCGGCGGCTCCGGCAACGGCGAGCAGATGGCGGCCAACAAGGTGCGCGGCGTGCGCGCCGCGCTGGCCTGGTCGGAGGACACCGCACGGCTCGCGCGCGAGCACAACGACGCCTGGGTGATCTCGGTCGGCGGCCGGATGCACAGCGTCGAGGAGACCACCCGCTTCGTCGAGGTCTTCCTGGCCACCCCGTTCAGCGGTGAGGAGCGGCACGTCCGGCGGATCGGCCAGCTGACGACGTACGAGACGACCGGCGAGCTGCCCGGCACCGATGCCTGAGGGCCACACCCTCCACCGCCTGGCCGACGAGCTGAACGCCGCGTTCGGCGGGCAGCGGGTCCGGGTCGGCAGCCCGCAGGGCCGGTTCGCGGACTCGGCGGCGCTGATCGACCGCCAGACCCTGGTGGGCGCCGACGCGTGGGGCAAGAAGCTGTTCGTCGAGTTCTCGAACGACCGCTTCGTCTACGTCCACCTCGGCCTGATCGGGGGGTTCGTGGTCCACCCGGAGGTCATCGAGGTCCCACCGCCCGTCGGCGAGGTGCGGCTCCGGATCACCACCCCGACCGCGTACGCCGACCTGCGGGGCGCGACCGCCTGCGAGCTGGTCACCCGCGAGCAGCGCGACGCCGCGGTGGCGAAGCTGGGCCCGGACCCGCTGCGCGCCGACGGCGACCCGGACCGGGCGTGGGAGCGGATCCGGCGCAGCCAGCTGCCGATCGGTCGGCTGCTGATGGACCAGACCGTCCTCGCGGGCGTCGGCAACGTCTACCGCGCCGAGCTGCTGTTCCGGCACCGCATGCACCCGCTGCGGCCCGGCCGCACGCTCCGGCCGGGGCAGTGGCGGGCGATGTGGGACGACCTGGTCGCGCTCATGCACGAGGGCGTGCGCACCGGGAGGATCGACACGGTGCGGCCCGAGCACACCCCGGAGGCGATGGGCCGCGCGGCAAGGGTGGACGACCACGGCGGAGAGGTGTATGTCTATCGCCGTACTGGACTGCCCTGTCATGTCTGCGGCCGGCCGGTGCGGACCGCGGTGCTGGACACCAGAAACCTGTTCTGGTGCTCGCGATGTCAGCCAAAGTTCCGCTCCCGAGCCGTAGGCTGACGCCATTCTCGGACACGTAGCGAAGGCCACCCCCATGACCGCACAACCCGCGTCCAGACGGCCGCGGGTCATTTCGCCGCGGCGTCGGCTGACCTTGCTCATGCGACGCGGGCTGACTCTCGAGACGAGGGTCGCCCTCGGCCTGGCCGCGGCCAGCCTGGCGGTCACGATCGGCGTGGTGCTGTTCACCGAGGACGTGCCGATCATCGGGCTGATGCTGCCGCTGCTCCTGGCGAGCATCTTCCTGGGGCCGCGCACCCTGCCCTGGTTCGTGATCTTCCTGATGGTGCTGCTGACCGTGTCGGTCTGGCAGCAGGACCCGATCACGACCCGCATCGTGGTGGCAACCGTGATCATGTTCGTGATGGGCCTGGTGGTGCTGATGGCCAGCCACCAGCGCGCCAGTCTGGGGGTGGGCGGCTCGATGGGAGAGTCGATGCTGGTCGACCTGCGCGACCGGCTCCTCACCCAGGCCCGGATCCCCGACCTGCCCGGCAACTGGTCGGTGCAGTCGGCGCTCTACTCGGCCGGCGGCACCCCGTTCGCCGGCGACTTCGTGGTGGCCACCCGGCCGCTCTCGAGCACCCGGCTCGAGGTCACCGTCGTCGACGTGTCCGGCAAGGGGGAGGACGCCGGCACCCGCGCGCTGATGCTCTCCGGTGCTTTCGGCGGGCTGATCGGGGCGATGCGTCCCGACGAGTTCCTACCGGCCGCCAACGACTACCTGTTCATGCAGAACTGGGACGAGGGGTTCGCGACCGCGGTGCACCTGTCCCTGGACCTGGTCACCGGCGCCTTCGAGATCCGTACCGCCGGTCACCCGCCCGCCGTGCACCGGCAGTCCGGCTCGGGACGCTGGCAGGTGCTCCGCACCGAGGGGCCCATCCTCGGCCTGATCAAGGACGCCGACTTCACCTGCATCGGCGGCCGGCTCGCGCCCGGCGACGCCGTACTGCTCTACACCGACGGCATGGTCGAGGAGCCCCGGCTCGACATCGACCTCGGCATCGACCGGATGCTCGGCGAGACTGAGTCGCTGCTGCGGGGCACGTGGGACAACGCCGCCAACCGGCTCGCGGCGTCGCTCGGGTCGCGCGACGACGACCGCGCGATCGTGGTCGTGCACCGCCGGTGGTGAGCGTTCCACCACCGCCTGCCGTTTGGGGCGTGAGCCGCTGACTGTGGCACCATGAGGCCCGCACAAATGCTGGCGGATGTAGCTCAATGGTAGAGCCCCAGTCTTCCAAACTGGCTACGCGGGTTCGATTCCCGTCATCCGCTCCAAGGAGCCTCCCGGAGCAGTTCCGGAGGGCCTCTTGGCGGGGCGTAGCGTAGTGGCTAGCGCGCCTGCTTTGGGAGCAGGAGATCGCAGGTTCGAGTCCTGTCGCCCCGACGTACCAAGCCCCGTCAGGGGTGCAGACATCCATTAGAGGAGAACAGTGGTGAAGAGCGCCGTCGAGACCTTGAGCCCCACCCGGGCCAAGCTGACCGTCGAGGTGCCCTTCGAGGAGCTCAAGCCGAGCCTCGACGCGGCGTACAAGAAGATCGCCCAGCAGATCAACATCCCGGGCTTCCGCAAGGGCAAGGTCCCGCCGATGGTGATCGACCGCCAGGTCGGCCGCGGGGCGGTGCTCGACGAGGCCGTCAACGAGGTGCTGCCGCAGAAGTACTTCGCCGCGCTCGAGGAGAACTCCCTCACCCCGCTGGCCCAGCCCGAGATCGAGGTCACCAAGCTCGAGGACAACGAGACCCTCGAGTTCACCGCCGAGGTCGACGTCCGCCCCGAGATCGACGTCCCCGACTACGACGGTCTCGAGGCGTCGGTCGACGACGTCGCGGTGAGCGACGCCGACGTCGAGGAGCAGGTGCAGGCGCTCCGCGAGCGGTTCGCGACGCTCAGCGACGTCGAGCGGCCGGCCGCCGAGGGTGACTTCGTGGTCATCGACCTGAAGGCCACCCGCGACGGCGAGCCGGTCGAGGGCGCCGAGGTCTCCGGCATGTCCTACCAGGTCGGCCGCGGCGGCATGATCGACGGCCTCGACGAGGCGCTGACCGGCATCTCCGCGGGCGAGGAGAAGACCTTCACCACCCAGCTGGTGAGCGGTGACCTCGTCGGCGAGGACGTCGAGGTGGCGGTGGCCGTCTCGCAGGTCCAGGAGCAGGAGCTCCCCGAGCTCGACGACGAGTTCGCGCAGATGGCGTCGGAGTTCGACACCATCGACGAGCTCACCGACGACGTGCGGGAGCGCCTCGGACGTGGCAAGCGGCTGGAGCAGGCCGCGGCCGCCCGTGACGCGGTGCTCGAGGTGCTGCTCGACAAGGTCGAGATCCCGCTGCCCGAGACCGTCGTGACCGACGAGCTCAACGCCCGCCGGCAGAGCGTCGAGCAGCAGCTCTCCTACGCCGGTCTGACGATGGACAAGTACCTCGAGGACGAGGGCCAGACGCTCGAGGAGTTCGAGGCCGACCTCGACCGCCGGGTCCGCGACGCGATCGCCGCGCAGTTCCTGCTCGACGAGGTCGCCAAGCGCGAGGAGCTCGGGGTCGAGCAGGACGAGCTCTCCCAGCACCTCGTGCGCCGCGCCCAGCAGTCCGGTCAGGACCCGCAGGAGTTCGCGAACCACATGTTCTCCCACAACCACATCCCGGAGATGGTCCAGGAGATCCTGCGCGGCAAGGCGCTCGCGGCGATCGTCGAGTCGGCCACCGTCAAGGACGGCTCCGGCAACGTGGTGGAGCTGAAGAACCTGCGCCCCGACGGCACCATCGGTGAGCCGGAGGCCGAGGTCGAGACCGACGAGGTCGAGGCGACCGAGGACGAGACCCCCAAGGACGACTGACACGCGCCATCTGAGTGCACAGGCGTGCACTCAGATGGGCTAGTCTCCGGGCATGACGCACGGCCCCGGGGTGCTCGACGCGCTGTCCCTGCTGTCCGAGGTCGCCGACGAGCTGGTCGTCAGGAGCGTGCGCGACACGCACCTGGCCGTCGTCGACCGCACCCGCGGCGGCCCGCTCCACCGGGGCATCGCCTCGGCGGTGTACGGCGGCCTCGGCGCCGGGTTCCGCGGGGCCGCGAGGGGCCTGGACCGTCTCGCGGCCACGGGAGTCGGGCCACGGCTCGAGGCCGACCGGCGCGGCCGGTTCGTGAGCTCCGCCGTCAACGGGCTGATCGGCGACCGCCTTCTGGCCGAGCGGCCGCAGCTGGCGATCCCGATGGCGGTGCGTGCGGACGGTCGCGACGTGGCTCCCGACCGGCCCGACCTGACGCGGGCGTTCCCGGAGGCGACCGGGCGGCTCGTGGTCTTCCTCCACGGCCTGTGCGAGAACGAGGCCTACTGGAACCGCCATCGCGACCGCACCGGCACGACGTACGGCGAGACGCTCGCCGACCGCGGGTGGACGCCCGTCTTCCTCCGCGCCAACACCGGACTGGGGCTGCGCGAGAACGGCGTCGCCCTGGCTGCGCTGATGCAGCGCGTGGTGGACGTGTGGCCGGTCCCGGTCGACCGGGTGGCCCTGGTCGGGCACTCGATGGGGGCGCTGATCATCCGGGCGGCCGGCGCGGTGGCGGCCGAGCCTCCCGGCTCGGGCAGGGACTGGAACGACCTGGTCACCGACGTCGTCACCCTCGGCGCGCCGCACCTCGGTGCGCCGATCGCCTGGGGCATCGGACACGGCAGCCGCGGACTCGGCAGGCTGCCGGAGACCGCGGCGTTCGGCCGCATCCTCGACTGGCGCTCGGTGGGCGTGCACGACCTGGTCGCGGGGCTCACCGACGACGTCCCGCCCCTCCCGCACGCGCGCTACCGCCTGGTCGCCGCGACCCTGACCGCGTCGCAGCGGCACCCGGTCGGGCACGTCGTCGGCGATCTGCTCGTGCGCCCCCGGTCGGCGTACGGCCGGGACCGGCGCGGGCGGGAGCTGTTCCCGGGGGCGGAGGTCCTGCACGTCGGCCGCACCGACCACTTCGGGCTGCTCAACCACCCCGAGGTGCTGCGCGCCATGGAACGATGGCTCGCATGAGCTCCACCCCCGCCGCGTCGCGCGAGCTGAGGACCGAGGCCGTCATCGACGCCCCGGCCGACCGGGTCTGGGAGATGTTGACCGACTTCTCCCAGATGCCCGACTGGAGCCCCGAGCTGGTGCGCATGATGCCCCTCAAGCGCGGCGGGCTGCGGGTGGGGCAGTGGTACCTCGGCATCAACCGCCGCAAGGCGGTGATCTGGCCCTCGCGCTCGGTCGTCGCCGTCGTGGAACCGGGGCGTTCCCTGGCGTGGGACACCACGTCCAGCGGCGCCCGGTGGATCTGGGAGCTGACCCCCGAGGGCGACCGCACCCGCGTCGTCCACCGACGGCCCGTGCCCCGGGGGCTCACGCCGATCGGCAAGGTGTTCGCCGCCGGGCTCCTGGGCGGCGCCGACGAGCACGCCGACGAGCTCGAGGCGGGGATGGCGCAGACCGTGTCCCGACTCAAGGCCACACTAGAAGCCTGACCTGTCAGCCCACGGCGAACAGGG
Organism: Nocardioides sp.; assembly: GCA_035710425.1. Classification (GTDB taxonomy): domain Bacteria; phylum Actinomycetota; class Actinomycetes; order Propionibacteriales; family Nocardioidaceae; genus Nocardioides. The sequence continues at coordinate 975 of DASTDJ010000108.1, read as the reverse complement.
CGGGCTAAGCCGTGGTCCGAGCCTCCGCACGGGCTAGGGTCGGCGGCGTGACCCAGACTCCAGGTGGACTGAACGTCCTCGACGACCACATCTACTCGCGGCTCCTGCGGGAACGGATCGTGTTCCTCGGTTCCGAGGTGCGCGACGCGAACGCCAACGCGATCTGCGCGCAGCTGCTGCTGCTCTCGGCGGAGGACCCCGAGGCCGACATCTTCCTGCACATCAACAGCCCGGGCGGCTCGGTCGACGCCGGCATGGCGATCTACGACACCATGAACTACATCCCCAACGACGTAGCCACCGTGGGTATGGGTCTCGCCGCCTCGATGGGTCAGTTCCTGCTGTGCGCGGGCACCAAGGGCAAGCGCTACGCGCTGCCGCACGCGCGGATCATGATGCACCAGCCGTCCTCCGGCATGGGCGGCTCCGCCTCCGACATCAAGATCCAGGCCCAGCAGTCCCTGCACATCAAGCAGGTGCTCCTCCAGCTGATCGCCGACCACACCGGCCAGGACCTCGAGCAGGTCATCGCCGACGCCGACCGGGACCGCTGGTTCACCGCCGACCAGGCCCTGGAGTACGGCCTGGTCGACCAGGTCATCAAGAGTGCCCGCGAAGCCGCCGACGACGGGCGCCCCGCCCACAAGAAGGACTGACCCCATGAACTACTACATCCCTCAGTGGGAGGAGCGGACGTCCTACGGCTTCCGCCGCATCGACCCCTACGCCAAGCTGTTCGAGGAGCGGATCATCTTCCTCGGCACGCCGATCAGCGACGACATCGCCAACGCGGTGATGGCCCAGCTGCTCTGCCTGCAGTCGATGGACCCCGACCGCGACATCAGCATCTACATCAACAGCCCCGGCGGCTCGTTCACCGCGCTGACCGCGATCTACGACACGATGCGCTTCATCAAGCCCGACGTGCAGACCGTGTGCATCGGGCAGGCGGCGTCGGCGGCCGCCGTCCTGCTG
>DASTDJ010000107.1:0-5326 GCA_035710425.1 Nocardioides sp. | reverse complement strand
GGATCGCCGATGGCCGAGCTGTCGGCACTGCGGGGCATGCTGGCCACCCGCACGGTGTCGGGTGAGGACGGTTGCGCCCTGCTGATGACCGCCGCCGAGGAGTCGGACGACCCGGACCGCGGCGTGACCTACCTCGCCGACGCGGTCTCCGACTGCTTCTACGCCGCCGACGGGGCAGCGGCACGAGTGCTGGCCGCGCGGCTGGAAACCACGCTGGACCGGGTCACGTCGAGCACCTCCGTGGCGCTGGGACGGATGGCCCTGGGCATCGCGCGGATCCTGGCGGGGATCGACGGGGGCCGGGAGGAGGTGGCCGCAGCCAGCCGGTTCCTCGCCGACGACCCGGCGAAGGTGGACGAGTTCCTCGGGCGCGGGCCGCTGGCGATCGGCAACCCGCACCGGCTGTGCTGGCTCCTGCTCGGCCCGATGTTCCTCCGCGATGTCGAGGTCGGGCAGCTCCGCGACGTCGCCGGCCGGCTGCGCGACGACGCCGCGCTCGGGGTGCTGCCGAGCCTGCTCTTCCAGATGGCGCGGGACCAGGCGACCTCCGACCGTTGGTCCCACGCGCAGGCGACGTACACCGACGCGATCCGGTTCGCCCGGGAGTCGGGGGAGACCCGCGACCTGGTGATGTCGCTGTCGGGGCTCGCCTGGCTCGACGCCCGTTGCGGCCACGACGAGAGCAGCCGCGCGTGCGTCGAGCAGGCGCGGACCGCGGACCCGACCGGGCGGGTACTGCACGCCCGGATGTGGCAGATGTTCGCGGCGGGCGAGCGCGACCTCGTGGCCGGACGCGCCGCCGAGGCCGCCGATCATTTCGGCCGGCTCGACGCGCGCCAGGGCGAGGTCGACTTCCTCGACGTCGACATGAGCCCTGACCCCGAGCGGGTCGAGTCCCTGTGCCGGCTGGAACGCATCGACGAGGCGCGCGAGATCGCGTCGGCGTACGCCGCCCGAGCGGCCGCCAAGGGCCAGCCGTGGGCCCTCGCCCGCAGCGAGCGAGCACTGGCCCTGACCGGCCCGGACGACGAGCTCGACACCCACCTCGAGACCGCCCTCGGGCTGCACGCGGAGACGCTGGACGGGTTCGAGACCGCTCGCACCCGGCTGGTCGTCGGGGAGCGGCTGCGGCGGGCCCGGCGCCGCAAGGACGCACGCGAGCAGCTGCGCGAGGCCGTCGCCATCTTCGACCAGCTCGGTGCGGCGCCATGGGCCGAGCGGGCCGCAGCCGAGCTGGCCGCGACCGGTGAGACGGCCCACCGCCGTCACGCGGGCGCCGCGGAGAGCCTGACCCCGCAGGAGCTGCAGGTCGCGACGCTGCTCACCGACGGGCACACCACACGCGAGGCCGCCACCGCGCTGTTCCTGAGCCCCAAGACGGTCGAATACCACCTGCGCAAGGCCTACCTCAAGCTCGGCGTGAACTCCCGCGAGGCGCTCGCCCGAGCGCTGTCCGAGTGACGGCCGTCCACGCCGCGCGGGCCGGTCGATAGGCTCGGCAGGTGCGAATTGCCAGGTTCACCACGGGAGACGAGCCGGCGTACGGCGTGATCACGGGCGACCTCGACGAGCGCGGCGAGCCCGAGGAGGACGCGGTCGTCGTCGAGCTCGCGGGCGACCCGCTCTACGTCGGCGTCAAGCTGCTCGACCAGCAGCACCGGCTGGCCGACGTGCGCCTCCTCGCGCCGGTGCTGCCGCGGAGCAAGGTGGTCGGGATCGGCCGCAACTACCGCGCCCACGCCGCCGAGCTGGGCAACGAGGTGCCCGACGAGCCGTTGTTCTTCCTCAAGCCCAACACCAGCGTGTGCGGTCCGGGTGACCCGGTGGCCTACCCGCCGCAGACCCGCAACCTGCACTACGAAGGGGAGCTCGCGGTCGTGATCGGCCGGATCTGCCGCGACGTACCGCCCGAGAAGGTGACCGACGTCATCCACGGCTACACGATCGGCAACGACGTCACGGCACGCGACCTGCAGCGCTCCGACGTGCAGTTCACCCGGGCCAAGGGGTTCGACACGTTCTGCCCGCTCGGGCCCTGGATCGAGACCGACCTCGACCCGCAGCACTTCATCGACGGTGTGCCGATCCGCACGCACCTGAACGGCGAGGTGGTGCAGGACGGCAGCACCGCCGACATGATCTTCGACATCCCCACGCTGGTCGCCTACGTCTCCAGCGTGATGACGTTGCTCCCGGGCGACGTGATCCTCACCGGCACCCCGGAGGGCGTCGGTCCGATGGAGGTGGGCGACGAGGTGGAGGTCTCGGTCGCCGGACTCGGCTCCCTGACGAACAAGGTGGTACAGCGGTGAGCAAGGTTCGCGTCCGGATGGCCCCCAGCCCGACCGGCAGCCCGCACGTGGGGCTGGTGCGCACAGCGCTCTACAACTGGGCCTACGCCCGCCACCACGGCGGCACCTTCGTGTTCCGGATCGAGGACACCGACGCCGCGCGCAACACCCAGGAGTCCTACGACGCCCTGCTCGACCTGTTCCGCTGGCTCGGCCTCGGCTGGGACGAAGGGCCCGAGGTGGGCGGGGACCACGGTCCCTACCGGCAGTCCGAGCGCGGTGACATCTACCGCGACGTCCTCGAGCGGCTGCACGAGTCGAAGTACACCTACGACTGCTACTGCACCACCGAGGAGGTCGACGCGCGCCGCAAGGCGTCCGGCTCCAAGGTGATGGGGTACGACGGCCACTGCCGCGAGCTGTCCGAGGAGCAGGTCGCGGCGTTCCAGGCCGAGAACCGCGCGCCCGTGGTCCGGTTCCGGATGCCCGAGGGCTCGATCTCCTGGGACGACCTGGTGCGCGGCGAGATCACCTTCGAGACGCAGTTCGTGCCGGACTTCGCTCTCTGCCGCGCCAACGGCGACCCGCTCTACACGCTGGTCGCGCCCGTCGACGATGCGCTGATGGAGATCACCCACGTGCTGCGCGGCGAGGACCTGCTGTCCAGCACGCCGCGGCAGATCGCGCTGCACGGGGCGCTCGCCGAGATCGGTGTCGGCGGCGGCACCGCCCCGGAGTTCGGTCACCTGCCCTACGTGATGGGCCAGGGCAACAAGAAGCTGTCCAAGCGCGACCCCGAGGCCAACGCGCTCGGCTACCGCGATGCCGGCTTCCTGCCCGAGGGGCTGCTCAACTACGTCGCCCTGCTGGGCTGGGCGATCGCTGCCGACCGGGACGTGTTCGACCTCGAGGAGATGGTCGAGAAGTTCGACATCCGCGACGTCAACCCCAACCCGGCCCGCTTCGACCTCAAGAAGGCCGACGCGATCAACGCCGCCCACATGCGGCTGCTCTCCACCGACGAGATCACCCACCGGGTGCTGCCGTTCCTCAAGGCCGCCGGCGTGGTCGGCGACCCGGTGCACGACAGCGACGCCCAGCTGCTCGAGCTGGCGATGCCCTTGGTCGCCGAGCGGATCAACAAGCTCACCGAGGCGGCCGACATGCTGGGCTTCCTCTTCGTCGACGAGGAGTCGTTCAGCCGCGACCCGGCCGACGTCGAGAAGCTGCTCGACGACGACGGCCGGCAGGTCGTCCAGGCGGCCCACGACGCGCTCGACGGCATCCACCCGTGGTCGACCGCCGCGATCCAGGATGCACTCCAGGCGGCGCTGGTCGACGGTCTCGGTCTCAAGCCCCGCAACGCCTTCGGTCCGGTGCGAGTGGCGGTCACCGGGCGACGGGTGTCGCCGCCGCTGTTCGAGTCGATGGAACTGCTCGGCCGCGACCGGAGCATGGCGAGGCTCCAGAGCGCGCTGCGGTGACGCAGGCCGAGCCGGGCGGTCTGCCCTACCACCGCATCCACCGCGCTCTCTCCCGCCCGGGCGACGCGTGGCGCTCGATCCTCGGGGTCGTGACGCTGGCGTTCGGCATCGTCGCGCTCGCACCGGTCGTGGTGCTCTCCGCGTTCTGGGTCTGGTACGCCGTGACCGGCGCCGACGTCGAGGCGAGCATCGAGCGGCTCGTCGACACCGACAACGTCACGCCGGCCGGCCTGGCCTACGTCTTCCTGGTCCTGGCCAGCGCGATCCCGGTCACCTGGGCGATCAGCCGGCTCTATCACGGCCTGCTGCCGCGGTGGCTGGCGTCGGTGGCGCCCCGCATCCGGTGGCGCTGGTTCGTCACGTGCCTGGGGCTCGCCGTACTGGCGCTCGCGGCCACGCTGCTGGTCTCGGGCCTGCTGCCCGACCAGGGCGGCCCCGAGATGTCGGGCGAGCTGAACGACTTCACCAGCACCACCCGCGAGTTCGCACTGGTGGTGCTGCTGCTGACACCGCTGCAGGCGGCAGGGGAGGAGTACGCCTTCCGCGGCTACCTCGCCCAGGCCTTCGGCGGACTGTTCAACCAGGTGTGGGTCGCGGTCGTCGTCCCCGCCGTACTGTTCGCGCTCGCGCACGGGCTCGGTCAGAGCTGGCCCATCTTCTTCGACCGGTTCGCGTTCGGCCTGGTGGCCGGGACCCTGGTGATCCTCACCGGTGGCCTGGAGGCGGGTATCGCCATGCACGTGCTGAACAACTGGCTGGCCTTCGGGCTGGCCCTGTCGTACGGCGACATGAGCTCGGCGCTCAACCCCACCGGCGGCACCTGGTGGAGCATCCCGGTGACCCTCACGCAGTCCCTGGTCTACCTCGGTCTGGCGGTGCTGGTGAGTCGCCGGATCGGGCTGCAGACGACGACGAGACCGGGCGTTTTGGAGGCCTCGCGCGGGCGCGTGTAAGGTTTCCCGTCGGCTCGTCCGGAGCGCGTGAGCGCCTCGTCAGGAGGAGCCGAACACCAGTAAGACAGTGGGATATGGTGTAATTGGCAGCACGACTGGTTCTGGTCCAGTTAGTCTAGGTTCGAGTCCTAGTATCCCAGCGGAGAGCGGTGATTTGGCCGCTCCTTCAGGTACTCGATAGAGTTCCGCAGGTTGTTCCAAGCCCCCGTTGTGTAGCGGCCTAGCACGCCGCCCTCTCAAGGCGGTAGCGCCGGTTCGAATCCGGTCGGGGGTACAGGTGAAGGGCTCCGACCAGCGCGCGAAGCGCCGGTCGGGGCCCTGCTTCGTTGTCCGGCTGCATCCGGCGAAGCCGGCGTTTCTACCGGTGGCTGTGCCGTACTCGTGCCAAAGCTCTGCTCTGTCCCAATTGATTCAGTGCGGCTCGTCGGCGCTCGACGGGCGACGCCGGATCCTGACGTGGACTCAGCGAACAGCAGCAAAGGGCTCTTGCCTAACGGATCACCAGCGCGACGGAAAGCGCGAGGAGGCAGACCGCCGCGATGGAGGTGAGTGCCACTGCAAGGAGCATCGTGGTACGCATGGTTGGGGTGTGGTCTCG
>DASTDJ010000106.1:0-10033 GCA_035710425.1 Nocardioides sp. | reverse complement strand
GCCGCCGCTCGGGTAGGGTCGCCCGAGGGGAGCGGATGAGCGACACCATCAGCCTGATCTCGGTCCCCCTGTTCACGGGGTCTATCGGCTACGTGACGAACTGGAGCGGCGTGTGGATGCTCTTCTATCCGGTGCGCTTTGCCGGCTTCCGGATGGCGGGACTCGCTGCGCTGGCTCGGCTGCTCCCGCGCAAGCTCCAGCAGATCCCGGGCGTGATGCAGGGCGGGGTTGGCTGGCAGGGGATCATTCCCTCGCGGGCGGCGAAGATGGGATCGATCGCCGTCGACAAGGGGATCGCCAAGCTCGGCAGCCCCGGCGACTTCTACCAGCAGCTCGAGCCCGAGAAGATCGCCGAGCACATCGTCACGATGTTCCGGCCCGAGATCCCGCAGCTCGTCGACGAGGTGATGCGGCGCGAGCACCCACGCTTGTGGCGCGACCTGCCGCGGCCGGTGCGCGACGCCGTGATCGAGCGGGTGCAGGCCCAGCTGCCGACGGTGGTCGGCAAGGTCACCGACGAGATCGGCGTCCACATCGACCAGCTGCTCGACCCCAAGATCATGGTCATCGACCACTTCCGCAACAACCCCGAGCTGGTGGTGCGGATCTTCCGCGACTTCGGGCAGAAGGAGCTCAACCTGATGGTGGCCTTCGGGTTCATCTTCGGGTTCCTGCTCGGCATCCCGGTGGCTGTGGTCGACAGCATCGCTCACCAGTGGTGGCTGCTCCCGATCCTCGGTGTGGTCGTCGGCTGGACGACGAACGCCCTCGGCATGTGGCTGATCTTCGAGCCGCCGGAGGAGCGCCGGATCCTCGGCATCAAGGTGCACGGCCTGTTCCTGCGCCGCCAGGACGAGGCCGCGGAGGTCTACGCCCGGATCATCGCCGACGACGTGATCACCCTCGAGCGGATCGGCGACTTCCTGTTCGACGGCCCGCGCGGCGACCGCACCCGGCAGATGCTCGCGACCGCGCTCCGTCCGGCGATCGACAACGCCGCGGGGCCGGCCCGGGCGGCGGTGCGGGTGGCGATCGGCTCGAGCCGGTTCGACGCGGTGCGCGACTCGGTGGCCAAGGAGGCCGCGGTGCGTACGCTCACGCCGTTCAAGGACCCGGAGTTCAGCGAGAAGCAGTCGGAGAAGATCCGGACCCTCGTCGCCGTGCGGACCAAGGAGCTACCGCCGCGCGACTTCGTCGAGATGATGAGGTCCGCGATCAAGGAGGACGAGTGGATGCTCTACGCGCACGGCGCGATCATGGGCCTCGCCGGTGGCTTCCTGCACTTGTGGATCTTCGGGGTCCAAGGAGGATGATCGCGTCGATGACCGAATCCGAGGACCGCGGCGCGCCGGACCGCCAGCGGCTGCCCGAGATGGTGCAGCCGGCCGTCGACTCGCTCCCGGGGCTGGCCCGCGTCGCCGCCTCGGCGGCCTTCCACACCACCGAGTGGAGCGTGAAGACCTCGGCGAAGGCCTGGCTGCGGGTCGGCCGTGCCATGACCAGCCGGGAGGAGGCGGTGCTGCTCGCCAGGGACGCCGGGGAAGGCGTCGCCGTGTTCGGCGAGCTCGCCCGGTCGGTCTCCTCCGGGGTGCCGATGGCCAAGGCGCTGCTGTCCGCCGGTGAGTCCCTCGGCGGCCTGGTGGGGCCGCCCCCGGTCGTCAACGGCCAGGTGGTGGGCAGCCGCGACCAACCGAAGACCCTGCGCGAGCGCGGCCACGAGCTGCTGGAGAAGTCCCGCGACGTGTGGAACACCGACCAGGGCCACCCGGCGTACGGCCGGATCCTGGAGCAGCTGGCTCCCGACGAGGCGCGCATCCTGCTGCTCCTGCTCGAAGGCGGTCCGCAGCCCAGCGTCGACGTCCGGACAGGCGGGCCGATCGGCATGGTCAACAGCCACCTGATCGCACCCGGGCTGAACATGGTCGGCGCGCGGGCCGGCTGCCGCTACCTCGACCAGGTGCCGTCCTACCTCAACAACCTCTATCGGCTGGGCCTCGTCTGGTTCTCCCGGGAGTCGCTGCGCGATCCGCTGGAGTACCAGGTCGTGGAGGCGCAGCCCGACGTGCTCGAGGCCATGCACTCCGTGCGGTTCGCCAAGGTGGTCCGCCGCAGCATCCACCTGACGCCCTTCGGCGAGGACTTCTGCAAGACCTGCCTGATCGAGGAGGAGAAGACCGCACAGACCTTCCCCGAGCACCGCCCGCCGCCCGACGGGGACGACGGCCCGGAGCCGCCGGGAGCGACTGTCTAGCCGGTCGAACCACGCGGCTGTGCGAAGCCGGGGGTGCGCCGTGCGCAGGAGAAGAACACACGACACAGCGACCCCGGCCTCGCGCAGCGCGCCACCGACGTCCAGCTGGGCGATCGTGAAGGTCGCGACGAACGCCGCGAACCGTGGCGCAGAGGAAGCTGCAGCGGGGTCACAGCCGCATGTGCCCCCGCCGCAGTCGTGCTGCCGACCAGGGCCATCGGCACGATCAGGGCGGCGGTGCGGTCGGTCTGCCGGAACGCAACCGACCGCAGCCGCCAAGAGGATGGGTCCGTCAGCGCGCCGGCCGCTGCCCGGCGCCGCAGCTCGAGGACCCGTGCTTCGTGGGCGTCGCGCGGAGCCGCGACGGCCGCCCGGTGGAGTGCCTGCGGCAGCAGGAGCGCGGCCAGCCCCAGCGGGCCGGCCGCGACCATCGCGTAGTGCACGCCGTGCGCGAGCAGGCTCGCACCAGTGGCGGTGGACATGGCTGTCACCGCGCTCCCCTCCCCCAGCTCGCGACGCCCTCCCGCGGCGCGATTGCAGAACCGTACGAGCGGACCCGGGTGACGTGGACGCGAATGCCGGGATCTTTACCGAGATCCCTTCTCAGGTCAGTACCCGTACGGCACTTCCTGGCCCTTCGACGGGTCGTTGACCTGCCGTGCATAGCGACGCAGGTCCTCCTCGATCTGCCCCTCCGTGCGGTCGAAGTCGTGGGAGACCAGAACCATCCGCTCGGCGACCTCGCCCAGGGCGCGGAACGCACGCGCCAGCAGGTTCGACAGATCGCCGTGCAGCTCCTTGTAGGCGGGGAAGCAGCCGTCTGCGCCGTTGCCGATCGCGGGGTTGTGCTCCCACGCGCTGCGGTCGAGCGTCCCCGCGAGCGAGCCGCTGATCTGGTTGACGATGCCAGCGATCTTCTGGACGGTCCCGGCCCTGGCGCGCAGACCCTCGGTCCGCAGGAACGGACCTTCCTCGCCCGTGAAGTACTCGTTGCGACTCGCGCCGAGAAATTCGCTAGGGGTCGAGAGGTCGTAGTAGGCGGGCTCGTGGTCGATCCGCCAGATGCCCCGCTGGGCGCAGTCGGCGAGCGCGTTCTCCTGGAGTGTGATGCCGGACGCCAGCTCGCTGAGCGCGAACACCAGCTTGCCGTGGATCTCGTTCACGTTCGCACCACCCGACGTGAGCGGTGCGGGAGGTGTGGGTGGGGTCAGCCACGTGCTGAGCAGGGAGACTGCCACCGAGCCGATCTTGAACGCAGGGTGGACGGTGAACAGTCCGAGCACCGTGGAGAGGGAGGTGGCGATCTTGATCGGCGAGACGGGGTTCGTTCCTCCATCGGCATGAGCCTGGAACGCGCGCCGCGCGTTCTCGGCGACGACGAGCAGCTGGGAGCGGATATCGGTCCAGATCTGTTGTTCCCCGGCCACCATGACGCCGAGCAGTGACGCCAGGACATGTTGTCCGCCGAGTACCTCGTCGAGACGACTGATGTAGGAGTCGTCCAGGGCTTCCATCGCGCGGCCGTTGTAGGTCGCGACCTCCTTCTGGAGATCGCTCACGAGGTTCGTGAGATCGATGTTCCCGGCCGCGACCTGAGCGTTCTTGCCGCTGCCGGTGAGGGTCGCTCCACCCGCGGCCAGGCCGTTGGCGATGCCTGCGAGCGTGTCGAGTGCGCCCTTGAATCCGTCCGGGTCCGGCACGTGGTTGAACCGATCGAAGTTCTGCGGGATCTCTCGACGCCACTTGTCGAAGATCTCGACCGCCGGCGCGACGGGCTCGTGATGGGTCGGCCGGTCGTGGGCGATCTCGTGGGCGACGCGACCCGTGGGATACGACACCCACACGTTCGGGGGGAGCGGATCCGCCTCCGATGCGTTGCCCGGCCCGATGAAGCCCTTCGAACAGCTGCCGTGAAAGCCGTGGTCGGCCATCTCGGCGGCGATCGCCGCCTCGATCACCTGCTGGATCTTGTCCCTCAGTCCTGATACCTCTGTCATGGCGGGGCACTGCCCCGGCCACCGGGGCGAAAACCCCCATGGGCCTGCTGTGCGCGGAGCGTCAACGCGCTGTGCTCGGATCGTCAAGAATTTCCCAGAGTTGAGTGGAACAGACTCAACTTTGGAGACGTTGACCAGTCAGACCTTTCCGTCATGTCACACAGCAGGAGAATGACCCTATGAGCCAGTTCGGGGCCGACAAGTTCACCACTCGGGCGCGCGAGGCGATCGAGGCTGCCCAGCTGTCCGCGACGACAGCGGGCAACTCCGCAACGGAGCCGATCCACCTGTTGGTGGCGCTCCTGCTCCAGCAGGAGGGGACCGCCGCCACCCTCGTCACGAAGGCCGGGGCCGATGCGGCCGCACTGGTGCACACGGCCGCGGAGCAGCGGGACGCGCTGCCGAAGGCCACCGGGGCGACCGTGCAGCAGCCTGCGGCCTCCCCAGCGCTGACCAGAGTCCTCGCGATGGGGCTTGACCTGGCCGCGAGCATGAAGGACGACTACGTCGCGACCGAGCACCTGCTGATCGCGCTCGCCGGCACCCAGAGCCCGGCCCAGAAGGTGCTGGCCGATGCCGGGCTCACCGAGTCCGGGCTCCGCGAGAGCCTCACTGCGGTGCGCGGCAACCGGCGGGTGACCAGCCAGGAGGCCGAGTCGACGTACGAGGCGCTCGAGAAGTACTCCGTCGACCTCACGCAGTCCGCCGAGGAGGGCCGACTGGACCCGGTGATCGGCCGTGATGCCGAGATCCGCCGGGTGGTGCAGGTGCTGAGCCGGCGTACCAAGAACAACCCGGTGCTGATCGGCGAGCCCGGCGTCGGCAAGACCGCCGTCGTAGAGGGCCTGGCGCAGCGGGTCGTCGCGGGCGACGTGCCCGACTCCCTCAAGGGTCGCCGCGTGCTCAGCCTGGACCTGGCCGCGATGGTGGCCGGCGCGAAGTACCGCGGTGAGTTCGAGGAGCGGCTGAAGGCCGTCCTCGAGGAGATCAAGGACGCCGGCGGGCAGATCATCACGTTCATCGACGAGCTGCACACGGTCGTCGGCGCGGGCGCGGGCGCCGACTCGTCGATGGACGCCGGCAACATGCTCAAGCCGATGCTGGCGCGCGGCGAGCTGCACATGATCGGTGCGACGACGCTCGACGAGTACCGCGAGCGGATCGAGAAGGACCCTGCCCTGGAGCGTCGGTTCCAGCAGGTCTTCGTCGGCGAGCCCAGCGTCGAGGACACCGTGCAGATCCTGCGCGGCATCCAGGAGAAGTACCAGGCCCACCACGGCGTCCGGATCACCGACGCCGCGCTGGTGGCGGCCGCCAGCCTCTCCGACCGCTACATCACCGGGAGGCAGCTGCCCGACAAGGCCATCGACCTGATCGACGAGGCGTCGAGCCGGCTGCGCATGGAGATCGAGTCGTCCCCCGAGGAGATCGACCAGCTCCGCCGCCAGGTGGACCGGATGAAGATGGAGGAGTTCGCGCTCGAGAACGAGCACGACGACGCCTCCCGCGAGCGGCTGGCCGTGCTCCAGGCCGACCTGGCCGACCGGCAGGAAGAGCTGCGGGCGCTCGAGGCGCGGTGGGACCAGGAGAAGTCGTCCCTCGAGGGTGAGGGGGAGCTGCGGCGCGCCCTCGACCAGCTGCGGGTCGAGGCCGACCGGCAGCTGCGCGAGGGCAACCTCGAGGCCGCGAGCAAGATCAACTACGAGTCCATCCCCGAGCTGGAGCGCAAGATCCAGGCGGCGGTCGATGCCGAGAAGTCCAACCTCGAGCCGCTCGTCGGCGAGGAGGTCGGGCCCGAGCAGGTCGCCGAGGTCGTCGAGGCCTGGACCGGCATCCCCACGGGTCGGATGCTCGAGGGCGAGACGGCCAAGCTGCTCCGGATGGAGGACGTCATCGGCGAGCGGCTGATCGGCCAGGCCGACGCCGTACGTGCCGTGAGTGACGCCGTACGGCGCTCGCGCGCCGGCATCTCCGACCCCGACCGGCCCACCGGGTCGTTCCTCTTCCTGGGTCCGACCGGCGTCGGCAAGACCGAGCTGGCCCGGTCGCTCGCGGACTTCCTGTTCGACGACGACCGCGCGATGGTGCGCATCGACATGAGCGAGTACTCCGAGAAGCACTCGGTCGCGCGGCTCGTCGGCGCACCTCCGGGCTATGTCGGGTACGACGAGGGCGGTCAGCTCACCGAGGCCGTCCGCCGCCGGCCCTACTCGATCGTCCTGCTCGACGAGGTCGAGAAGGCGCACCCAGAGGTCTTCGACGTCCTGCTGCAGGTGCTCGACGACGGTCGGCTCACCGACGGCCAGGGACGCACGGTCGACTTCCGAAACACGGTGCTGATCCTGACGAGCAACCTCGGCTCGCAGTACCTGGTCGACCCGATGCTCGAACCGGACAAGAAGCGGGAGTCGGTGCTCAGCGCCGTCCGCTCGAGCTTCCGGCCCGAGTTCCTCAACCGGCTCGACGAGATCGTGGTCTTCGACGCCCTGAGCAAGGACGACCTGGCCCACATCGTCGACATCCAGCTCGGGCTGCTCGAGAAGCGGCTCGCGGTGCGCCGGATCTCGATCGAGGTCACCGACGCCGCGCGGGCCTGGCTCTCGGAGACCGGCTACGACCCGGCCTACGGCGCCCGGCCGCTGCGCCGACTGATCCAGAGCGCGATCGGCGACCCGCTCGCGCGGATGCTGATCGGAGGCGAGGTCGCGGACGGCGGGCAGGTGACCGTCGACGTCGGCGCGGACGGGCTGGTCCTGACGACCTGACCACCGGCGGAGGTGGTTGGCCCGCCCTGATGGAATGTGCGCATGGCCGCCACCCCGCAACGCCCCCGTCAGGTGACGCTCGCGGGCTGGATGATCGTGGTCGGCTCGGCGGTCGTGGTCTTCAGCGCCTTCGAACGGGTGTCGGGGCTGCGCAGCATCGAGTCGCAGGAGGCGGTGGCCGACTTCGTCTCCGAGCCTCCCGGTGACGGGCTGGGGCTGTCGGTCGACCAGGTGCTGGACCTGATCCAGATGCTCAGCCTGGTGGCCGCGGCGTGCGCGACGGCCGCGGCGATCCTGGGCGTGTGGGTGCTGAAGGGATCGAAGCAGGCGCGGCTGGCGCTGGCCGTCCTGGCGCTGCCGCTGCTGGTCACCGGTCTCGCGACGGGTGGCATCGTGTCGTCGCTGGTGGCCGTGGCAGCGGTGATGCTGTGGGTGCAGCCCGCGCGCAACTGGTTCGAGGGCAGGCCGCCGCCCACGCCCCCGGTCGCGCTCACGCCGCCGGTCGCCCCCCAGGCTGGTCAACCCGCGGCGCCTCCTCCTGCTGCGCCTGCTGAGACACCGCCCGCGCCGCCGCCGGTGGCCGTCCCGTGGCCGCCGCCGCCCGTGGCCCGCCCGACGGCTCGCCCGCCGGCGGTGATCTGGGCCTGCGTGCTCACCTGGGTGTGCTGCGGGCTCGTGGTCGTCGGGCTGGGGCTCACCGTTCTGGTACTGCTGGTCGCCCCCGACCTGCTCTTCGACGAGCTGCACCGGCAGAACCCCGACCTCGCCGACCAGGGCCTCACCGACAGCGAGATCAAGGTGGCGTCCTTCGTCACCGCGGGGCTGTTCGTGCCCTGGGCCCTGGTGGCCGCCGGTTTCGCCGTGCAGGCGTTCCGGAGGTTGGCCTGGGGGCGCCGGGCGCTGATGCTCTCCGCGGGCGCGGCGGGGGTCGTGTCGCTGCTCGGGCTGTTCGCCAGCGCCGTCATGGTGCTGCCGTTCGTGGCCGCCGTCGTCACCGTGGCGTTGCTCTCCCGCCCCGAGGTGCGGGCGTGGTACGCCGCGCCCCCGCCCGGGCCCGGCCCGCGCTAGGAGCCGAGGCGAGGCGCCGAGGATCCGCTCCGCCCCCGGGTGTCGGAAGGTTGCGAGGAGCTACGCGTTCAGGTCTGCTGCAGCGAGTCGTGCGGTGCCCTCCGCGATCACCGGCCGTTCCTTGCAGAACGCCCACCGCACCAGGTGCTGCCCGGCGCCCGGGGCCTCGGGGTGGTCGTAGAAGACCTGCGCTGGGATCGCGACCACGCCGGCGCGCTCGGGCAGGGCCCGGCAGAACGCCATCCCGTCGTCCCAGCCCAGGTCGGACACGTCGGTCATCGCGAAGTACGTGCCCTCGGGCGTGAACGCGTTCAGCCCCGCCTCGCGAAGCCCGGCGCACAGGAGGTCGCGACGCTCCTCGAGGTCCTTGGCGAGCGTGGTCGGGAAGTCGCCGTGCTCGTCGAGCGCACGAGCGACAGCCGGCTGCAGCGGCGAGCCGGACGTGAACGTCAGCCACTGCTTCGCGGCCAGCACCGCTCCGACCAGCTCGGCAGGACCCGTGGCCCAGCCGACCTTCCAGCCGGTGAACGAGTAGGACTTGCCGGCGCTCGACAGGGTGAGCGTGCGCTCGTACATCCCCGGCAGGGCGGCCAGCGGCCGGTGCTCGTGACCGTCATAGGTGAGGTGCTCGTAGACCTCGTCGGTGATCACCACCAGGTCGTGCTCGATCGCCACCGCCGCGACCGCGTCGAGCTCCGCGGTGGTGAGCACGGTGCCGGTGGGGTTGTGCGGCGAGTTGACCAGCATGAACCGGGTCTTCGGCGTCACCGCGGAGCGCAGCTCGTCGACGTCGAGCCGGAAGTCGGGGGCGCGCAGGGTGACCGGACGGCGTACGCCACCGGCCATCTGGATCATCGCGACGTAGGAGTCGTAGTAGGGCTCCAGCACCACGATCTCGTCGCCGGGCTCGATCAGCCCGAGCAGCGCCGCGGCGACGCCCTCGGTGCAGCCGGTGGTGACCACGACCTCGCGGTCGGGGTCGAGGTCGAAGCCGTAGTGGCGGTGCTGGTGGCGGGCGACGGCCTGGCGCAGGGAGGGTACGCCGATGCCGGGGGCGTACTGGTTGTGCCCGCTCTCGAGCGCCGTCACCGCCTCGGCGATCACCTCGGGCGGGCCGTCGACGTCGGGGAACCCCTGACCGAGGTTGAGCGAGCCGGTGCGGACCGCGACCGCCGACATCTCCGAGAAGATCGTCGGCGGGATTCCCTGCAGCCGTGACGCGAGCACCCCACTACCCTGCCAGACATGAGCACCCCACGACGTTCCTCGTCTCCCCCGCTTCGCTCCTCCGTCGAACAACGCCGCGGGGACCCCGCGTGACCACCACGGATACGTCGCTCGCCGCCGACATCGACGCCACCTGCCGCCTCACCGGGAACTTCACGCTGCGCTCGGGGCAGGTCAGCACGGAGTACTTCGACAAGTACCTCTTCGAGGCCGATCCGCTCCTGCTCGCCCGGGTGGCGCGCGAGATGATCCAGCTGGTCCCGCACGACACCGACCTGCTCGGCGGTCTCGAGATGGGGGGCATCCCGCTTGCAACCTCGGTGAGCGGGATCCTCGGGCGCACGCCCACGCTCTTCGTCCGCAAGCAGGCGAAGACCTACGGCACCTGCAAGCTCGCCGAGGGCCCCGACTTCGCCGGCAAGCGGGTGACGCTGATCGAGGACGTGATCACCACCGGCGGCGCGGTCCGCGACGCGACCAACGCGCTGCGCGAGGGCGGGGCGATCGTCGACGTCGTGATCTGTGCGATCGACCGCAGCCCTGCCGACCAGAACCCGCTCGAGGACGTCGGCCTGGAGGTGCGCGCGGTGCTCACCAAGGCGGACCTGGACGCCGCACGCGCCCAGTAGACCGCGGCCGCGGTCAGTGCTCGACGCTCTCCGGGGCCGGCTCGGGGGCGGGCTCGGGCGCGTCCTGCTGAGCCGACTCGGCCGGCTTGGCGCGGC
>DASTDJ010000105.1:0-12190 GCA_035710425.1 Nocardioides sp. | reverse complement strand
CGAGTCCGAGACCGCCGCGCCCGAGAAGGCGCCGGCCGAGGAGGCCGCAGCGGCGAAGTCGGCCGGCGGTTCGCTCTTCGACGTCGGTGGCGACGAGGAACCGGAGGCCAAGGCCGAGCCGGCGTCGGGTGGCTCGCTGTTCGACGTCGGCGGCGACGAGCCCGAGCCAGAGCCCGCTGCCGAGTCCGAGCCGGCCCCTGCCGGCGGCTCGCTCTTCGACATCGCCGAGCCCGAGCCGGAAGCGAAGGCCGAGGAGGCGGAACCCGCCGAGGCGACGGCCGAGCCGGCCACCGAGATCCCCTCCGGCGGTTCCCTGTTCGACATCGCCGCCGAGGGCCCGGCGGTCAGCGAGGCGGCCACCGAGGCGGCGTCCGACGACCAGGACGCCGACCCGGAGCCCGAGCCCGAGTCCGAGTCCGAGCCGGAGCCGGAGCCGGAGCCGGTGTCGGAAGCCGAGCCCGAGCCCGAGCCCGAGCCGGAGGACGAGGACGAGGAGAAGCAGGAGCCGAAGCCGAAGCCCGCGAGCAGCGGCGAGGCCCACCAGCCGAAGACCGACGCCGACATCAGCGAGTCGAGCTCCCTGTTCGACCTCTGAGCCCGGGGCGGCCGGGGTCAACCTCAGTGGCCGCTGGGGCGTCTCCTTGGGTGAGGTTCGCGATCGTCCTGGTGTGCTGCCTGAGCCTGAGCTCATGTCAGGACGCCGCGCCGCGTGTCGCCGTCGACCAGTCACGCCCGCCACGCCGTTCCATCCCTGTGCCGCGACGGTTCCGTTGCCGTCGGCGTACGCTGCGCTCGAGTTCGTGACCCTGACCCCGGACGAGCAGCTGAGCTGCGGCGACTACGTCGCCGTGCAGCTCTTCGTCGAGGACGGAATGGTCACGGCTGTGAACCTGATCTGGGCCGAGCCCTAGTCCTTCTCCTCCGGCGAGCCCTCCGCCGAGCGCGCCGGCACCCGGATCGGCCGCAGCCGGGCCCAGGCGATGAAGACCACGGAGACCACGACCAGCGCCAGGCCGGCCCAGAGGTTGGCGTTGACGTCGCCGGTCTTGTCGCGCTCCTGATCGCCGAAGAGTCCCATCACCACGAGGATCACGCCGTAGATGCCGAGCAGCGCGCCGATGATGTTGCGGATGTCGAGGGCGCCGGCGGTGTGGCGGCGGTCGGGGGCCTTGATGGGCGGCTTGGGGTTCGACATGGGATCACTCCTAGAAGATCACGTTGAGGACGATGACCATCGCCAGCGAGAGCCCGGCCAGCGGCAGCGTGCGTCGGTACCACGGCATGGCGGCCTCGTCGGGATCGACCAGGTCCTCCCTGGGGGTCTCGGAGTAGACGAGGCCTCTGAGCTCCTCGACCGGCTTCGGCTTGGTGAAGAGGGAGACGACGACACTGAGCAGCACGTCGACGATGAAGGCGACGCTCGCCGCGAGGAACGCCGCGCCCTGCCCGCCCAGCGGGATCACGCCGGTGCTCCAGGAGCCGAAGGCGTCCTCGGACAGGAACGCGACCGCGATGGCCGACAGGGTGCCGGCGACCAGCCCGACCCATCCAGCCGTGGCGGTCATCCGCTTCCAGAACATGCCCACGATGAACGTCGCGAACAGCGGGGCGTTGAAGAACCCGAACAGCACCTGGAGGTAGTCCATGATGTTCGAGAAGTTCGACGCCAGCCCGGCGGTGAAGATCGCGATGACCGTGGCGGCCACGGTGGCCAGCCGGCCGATGCGCAGGTAGTAGCCGTCGTCGCGGTCCTTGACGATGTACCGCTCCCAGAGGTCGTAGCTCAGGACCGTGTTGAACGCCGAGATGTTGGCCGCCATGCCGGCCATGAACGCGGCGAGCAGACCGGCGATGCCGACCCCGAGCAGCCCGTTGGGCAGGAGATCTCGCATCAGGTAGAGCAGCGAGTCGTTGAACGTCACGTCTCCTTCGGCACCACCGCTGACCGTCTTGCCCGCCTTGGTGTCGGCGATCTCGGTGACCAGGACCGCGGCGATCATGCCGGGCAGGATCGTGATGAACGGGACGAACATCTTGGGGAACGAGCCGATGATCGGCGTCTTGCGGGCCGAGGAGATGGAGTCGGACGCCATCGCCCGCTGGACCTCGACGAAGTTGGTGGTCCAGTAGCCGAACGAGAGCACGAAGCCCAGTCCGAACACGATGCCGACCACCGACCAGAAGTCGGAGGTGAAGCCGGACAGCGCGTTGCCGGGCCAGGAGTTCAGCTGCTCGGACGCCGAAGGGCCGTCCGGGTTCGCGCTCGCGGCGTCGGTGATCTTGTCGCTGAGGCCGTCCCAGCCGCCGACCTGGTGGAGGCCGAGCAGCGTGAGCGGAAGCAGCGAGGCGACGATCACGAAGAACTGGAGCACCTCGTTGTAGATGGCCGCGCTCAGTCCGCCGAGGGTGATGTACGACAGCACCACGGCCGCCGCCACGATCAGCGCCACCCACAGCGGCCAGCCGAGCAGCGCGTTGATGATCGTGCCGAGCAGGTAGAGGTTGATGCCCGCGATCAGCAGCTGCGCCACCGCGAACGAGATGGCGTTCACGAGGTGCGCGCCCGTGCCGAACCGGCGCCGCATGAACTCCGGCACCGACCGCACCTTGGAGCCGTAGTAGAAGGGCATCATCACGACGCCCAGGAACAGCATCGCGGGGACCGCGCCCACCCAGAAGTAGTGCACGGTCGGGAGCCCGAACTCCGCACCGGACGCCGACATGCCCATGATCTCGACGGCGCCGAGGTTGGCGGAGATGAACGCCAGCCCCGTCACCCACGCCGGCAGTGACCGCCCGGACAGGAAGAAGTCGATGGAGTCCGACACCTGCCTTCGCGCGAGCGCGCCGATGGTGAGCACGAAGGCGAAGTAGATGAAGACGATGAGGTAGTCGACGAACTGGGCGTCGATGATCGTGTCGCCTGCGAAGGGCACGACTGCGGCTGCCGCCATGGACGGTCCTTTCCCGAGAGCCGCACGCTAGTACCCAGCCAGGCACCTCCGCAGCCCTCCGAATCTCGGTGACGCCAACCAGACACCCATGTGACACCACGCCGCCCTTGACGTGACACCACTATGGTGTCATAGTGGTGCACATGGACATCACGCCGTACGTCGACAGCCTCCGCCGCGACCTGACCGCGGCCGTGGAGGGTGCCAGCGAGGAGGTCCGGCAGGCCGCCGAGCGACTCGGCTTCGCCCTCGACCCGGCCACCCGTCTGGCGCTGATGGAGGCGATCTCCCAGGCGGCGTCCGAGATCACCGCCGAGATGCCGACCGGCGGCGTCGACGTCCGGCTCGACGGGCGCGACCTCGACTTCGTCGTCCACGCGCCCACCCCGGAGCCCCCGGCGCCTCCCGCGCCGCCGGCACCGCCCGCCCCTCCCGAGGAGGAGGGCGGGGTCGTCCGGATCACCCTGCGCCTGCCCGAGTCGGTGAAGACGAAGGCGGAGGACGCCGCGGCCCAGGCCGGGCAGTCCCTCAACACGTGGCTCGTCAACATCGTCCGCGCGGCCACCCGCGACGGCGCGATCGACGTCGACCTCGACCTGTCCAGCATCCCGTTCGGGGGCAAGGACCCGTTCGGAGGCAGGAGGCACGGCAGCCGCCGGATGACCGGCTGGCTCTGACCACCCACCACCCCTCAGGGACCGACGCGACGTCGGCCCCTCGGACAAACACACCCTGGAGAACTCATGACCACCCACCAGTTCGAGACCCTCGAACCCGTCGACCTGTACGTCGAGAACGGCAGCGGGTCGGTGACCATCACCGCCGACGACACGACCGAGACCACGGTCGAGGTCACCGGTCGGCACGCCGAGGAGGCCGTCGTCAGCCAGGACGGCAAGCAGATCAGTGTGATCGCGCCGAAGCTGCGCTCCGGCTTCCTCGGCGGCGACAGCAAGCTCGACATGGCGATCACGGTGCCGACCGACAGCACCCTCGCCGTCAAGACCGGCAGCGCGAGCGTCTCCGCCACCGGCAGCTACAGCGGCGGTCAGGTGAAGAGCGGCTCCGGCGACATCACGATCGAGATCCTGGACGGGCCGGCCGCCGTCGAGACCGGCAGCGGAGACATCCGCGTCGACACCGCCGACCAGGAGCTGAAGGTCAAGAGCGGCTCCGGCGACGTGAAGGTGCAGTACGCCGGCGGCGCGATCGCGGTCTCCACCGGGTCGGGTGACGTCGAGATCGGCACCAGCAACGCTCCTGCGGTGGTGAAGACCGGATCGGGCGACCTGGACCTCGGAGAGTCGCGCGACGACGTCGCGATGAGCACCGGGAGCGGCGACATGGTGATCCGCGTCGCCCACCGGGGGAAGCTGCTCGCCAAGGGCGCCTCGGGCGACGTCCAGATCGGCATCCCGGCCGGCGTCCCCGTCTGGACCGACGTCAGCACCGTGTCCGGTGAGATCCGGTCCGGCCTGGAAGGCGTCGGCGAGCCCGAGGAGGGCGCCGATCACGTGGAGCTCCGAGCGAAGACCGTGAGCGGCGACATCGTCCTCACCCAGGTCTGAGAGGGGGTGAGCAGCCATGAGCGAGACCCTGTACGGCGTCGAGGCTCGGATGCGCGAGGTCGAGATGCGACGGCACGACGCCGCCCGGCGCGCCGGGCGCGGACACCCCGCTCCGCCGACGGCCCCGAGCCGGCACCGGCTGGCCGAGCGGCTCCGCCGAGTGGCCGACCGGCTCGACGGCTGACGTGACGGGCGCCACGACCAGTGGCGCCCGTCACGCACGTGGACCCACAATGGGGCCGCTCCCTACCGCGCGGTAACCGAGGAGTCCCATGCGCCGCCTTCTCCTGCTCCCAGTGCTCTCGTTCGCCCTCGTGGCCCCGCCGGCCATCGCGTCGGCGGAGCCCGCCGAGCCCCAGAGCTCACCGGCCGCTGCCGACGGGTGGAAGCCACGGCCCGAGCAGTACTCCCGGACGGTCACCCGACGGGACCTCGCGATCCGGATGGACGACGGCGTCGTCCTCCGCGGCGACCTGATCCTTCCGGTCGGCCGCGGTGGCAAGCCGGTCACCAAGGGCCTCCCGACGATCGTCACGGTCACCGCCTACAACAAGACCGTCCTCGGCGCCGGGGCCGGCGCCACCCTCGCCGGGGCCGACCCCAAGTACCTCGTCAAGCGCGGCTACGCGCAGCTCACCGTCGACGCCCGCGGCACCGGGTCGTCCGAGGGCATCTGGGGCGCGTTCAGCGCGCGCGAGGCGAAGGACGCCGCCGCGGTCGTCGCCTGGGCGCACCGCCAGCCGTGGAGCAACGGCCGGGTCGGCATGACGGGCGCGTCCTACATGGGCATCAGCCAGATCTTCGCCGCCGCACGCCATCCCGCCGGGCTGAAGGCGATCTTCCCGCAGGTCCCAGGCGCCGACGTCTACCGCGACGTCGTCGCCTCGGGCGGCCAGATCGACGTCGGCTTCATCCCGCTGTGGCTGGGCCTGGTCACCGGCACCGGCCTGGTGCCGCCGGCGTACGGCCTGGGCGAGCCGGCCGCGGGCTTCAAGATGCTCACCGACCACCTGCTCACGGCGGTCACGTTCACGGTGCCGCTGATGGCGAAGGCGATCCTCGGCGGCGACCCTGCCTACGACGGCCCGTTCTACAGGGAGCGGTCGCCGATCAACGTGATCGACAAGGTGCGGGTGCCGACGTTCCTCGTCGGCGGCGAGCACGACCTGTTCCAGCGCGGCACGCCGATGCTGTTCGAGCGGCTGCGGCGCAACGGCGTCCCGACCCGGATGATCTGGGGCCCGTGGGACCACCTCGAGGGCTCCTCCGGCGCGGAGGTCCCCGCGGCCGGCTACGGCACCCTCGCCGAGCTGCAGCTGCGGTGGTTCGACCGCTATGTGCGCGGCGGCCGCGACCGGGCGCTGCTGAAGGACATCAGGCCGCTCACGTACTTCGAGCAGGGCACCGACCGCTGGGTCCGCACCCCGCGCTGGATCGGCAAGGACCTGCGCGCCGTCTCCTACCGCCTCTCCGGTACGGCGGCCGTCGGGGGCCGCGAGGCTCGGCTCACCCGTGGGAAGGTCCGGCCGGGCAGCTCCGTCGTCCCGCCGATCCCGGTCACCGGCTTGTGCACCCGCTCGGCCAACCAGTGGACCGCGGGCGTCCCGAAGCTGATCCTGAGGGACCTCCCGTGCTTCAAGGACAACAAGCTCAACGACCTCGGTGGCGTGGTCTTCGAGACGGCGCCGATGCGCCACAAGCTGCGGATCCAGGGCCCGATCAACGCCCGGCTCTACACCTCATCGCTCTCAGGCGACGGGATGCTCTCGGTCGCCGTCGAGGACGTCTCGCCCAACGGCAAGGTCAGCCGGCTGACCGGCGGCTGGCAGGTGCTCTCGCAGCGCAAGCTGCTGAAGGCACGCTCGCGCTACCTCGACGGCCGGCTGATCCAGCCCTACCACCCGTTCACCCGGGCGGCGAAGGCCCGGCTGGCGCGCGGCAAGGTGGCACCGATCGACGTCGAGGTCTTCCCGACGGGGGCCGCCATCCGGCCCGGCCACCGGCTGCGGCTGAGCGTGCAGGCGTTCGACGTCCCGCACCTGCTGCCGCCGCTGCCGGACCTGCCCGGCCAGCTGCTGCCGCTGACCGTGCACGCGTCGAAGCGCTACCCCTCGGTGCTCACCCTGCCGGTCCGCTGACGGGTCAGGAGCGCATCGCGACGCCGAGCCGCCAGTAGCCCATGAAGGCCACCTGGTGCCGATCGATGCCAAGGTCCTTCACCAACGCCCGGCGCAGGCCGGTCACCATCGAGGACTCCCCCGCGATCCAGGCGTAGAGGTCGTCGAACTCGTGCCCCACCGCGCGGACCGCGGAGTCGACGTCCTCCCCCGAGCTGGAGTACGTCGGGGTCTCCCACAGGTCCGGGTCGATCTCGTCCACGACCGGCGCCGCGGGCTCCTCGCCGAGGTGCTCGAGGACGGCCGCGTGGATCCCGGTGGTGCGCGGCCCACCGTCGCGCGGGAGCCAGTGCACCTCGACGCCGGTCGGGCGGTCGAGCGGGAGTACGTCGTCGGCCACCGGCACCTCGAGGAACACCGCCCCCCGGGCGGTCGGCGGCAGGCACTCGAGGACCGCCGCAACGGCCGGCACCGCGGTCTCGTCACCGACGATCAGCAGCCGCTTGGCCGTACCCGGCGCGAACTCGATGCCTCCGAACGGCACACCGCGCCGCGGGGCCATGGTGATGACCCGCTGCCCGACCTCGGCGTGCGCGCCCCAGTCCCCTCCGGGGCCCGACTCGTCGCCCTCCCCGTGGATCACGAAGTCGACGACCAGACGGGTGTCGACGCCCGTGCCGCGCAGCGCGCGGACGGTGTAGGTGCGCATCGCGCCGCGCTCTTCCTCGGGAATCTCCAGCCAGGTCTCGAACCACGACTCGTCGGCCCCCTCCATCGAGGGCAGCCGCCCGGCGGTGTTGGGGAAGATCAGCTTGATCCGCTGGTCGTAGAGCGGTCCGTCCACCCCGAGGTCGGCCAGCGCCGGCGAGCCGAACTCGACCCGGACGAAGCTGGGCGAGAGCCGCTCGACGGCCACCACCTCGATCTCCTCGAGGAGCAGTGGCAGCTGGGAAGCGGTGGTCGTCATGGTCGCCCTTCGTGAGTTAGGGGACCCTAAGTTAGCAGCACCTCACCCAGCAGGACGAACCGGTGTGACGAACGTCAGATCGGCGTGCGGTGGAAGCTCTGGAACGACCGGGAGGGCGTCGGGCCGCGCTGGCCCTGGTAGCGGGAGCCGTACTTCTCCGAGCCATAGGGATGGTCGGACGGCGACGACAGCCGGAAGAAGCAGAACTGGCCGATCTTCATCCCCGGGTAGAGCTTGATCGGCAGCGTGGCGACGTTGGCCAGCTCCAGGGTGACGTGACCGGAGAAGCCAGGGTCGACGAACCCTGCGGTCGCGTGGGTGAGCAGGCCGAGACGGCCCAGCGACGACTTGCCCTCGACCCGCGCCGCGACGTCGTCGGGCAGCGAGACCACCTCGTACGTCGACCCGAGCACGAACTCGCCCGGGTGCAGGATGAACGGCTCGTCGCCCTCCGGCTCGACCATCCGGGTCAGGTCGGACTGGTCGGCGGCCGGGTCGATGTGCGGATAGCGGTGGTTCTCGAAGACCCGGAAGTAGCGGTCCAGGCGGACGTCGATCGACGACGGCTGCAGCATCCCCGGATCCCACGGCTCCATCCGGACCCGGCCGGCGTCGATCTCGGCGAGGATGTCGCGGTCTGACAGCAGCACGCGGACAACCTACCGCCCGGGTGACCCCCGTCCCGGGCGGCGGTCGCGGCGCGGCAGGCAGAGCTGGGCGCACAGGAGACCGGCCGCGGCGACCATCGCCCACAGCGCCCAGGGGGCGATCGCGTAGACGGCCCCGCCGATGAGCGGCCCGGCGCCCGTGCCGAGCGTGTAGGCGACGCCGTACAACCCCTGGTAGCGGCCGACCAGGTGCGGCGGCGACAGGCTGCCCAGGTAGGCCTGGGCGACCGAGGTCGACATCATCTCGCCGAGCGTCCAGATCAGCACCGTCACCGCGAGCAGTCCCATGCTGGTCATGAACCCGGTCAGCGCGAGGCCCAACCCGATGAGCAGGTTGCCGATGGCCAGCACGTACTCCAGCCGGTAGCGCGAGACCACGCCGGTGATGGGCAGCTCCAGCACCAGCACCACCAGCCCGTTGAGCCCGATGAGTAGACCGAAGTCCCGCGCGCTCAGGCCCACGTCGCTGACGTGCAGGGGCAGGCCGACGCTGTGCTGGATGTAGAGGAACTCCGCGACCACGATCATCACCAGGAACCGGACCAGGGTGCGGTCGGCGAGCGCCTGGCGGTAGCCCGCGGCCCGCTCGGCGGGTGCCTCCTCGTCGGGTTCGTCGGGCCGGGGTTGCGGGGCCTCCCGCAGCAGGACGGCCATGACGAGGCCGAACAGCAGGCACGCGATGGCGTTGGCCAGGAACAGCTCGACGTACGAGCTGCTGGCCAGCACCCCGCCGATGACGCCGCCCAGGGCCGCTCCGATGTTCATCGCGAAGCGGAACACCCCGAAGGCGGCGAGGCGCTGCCGGTCGGTCGACACGGAGTCGATCAGCACCGCGGCCGCGGCCGGCCGGTAGACCTGCGAGGTCACCCCGATGAGCCCGACCACCACGACGATCATCGGGAACGGCCCGAGGAACGGCACGGCCGCCGTCAGTCCTGCCGTCGGCACGGCGGACGACACGATGGTCCAGCGCCGGCCGATCCGGTCGGTGAGGTAGCCACCGACCGCGTTGCCGAGCATGTTGCCCAGACCGGCCACGCCCAGCACCAACCCGGCCGCACCGGCCGAGTAGCCGCGCTCGGTCAGGTACAGCACGATGAAGACCGGCAGGAAGGCGCCGACCCGGTTGACCAGGATCCCGAGGCTGATGATCCACACCCGGCCGGGCAGACCGCGCAGGGCGTCGCGGAACCGCAGCTCCTCCACGCCCGGGTCCGCCGGTGGCGCGGTGCTCACGCGACCGCCTCGGTCCGCACGTGGATCGCCGCGGCCAGCCGCCTGCTGTGGGCGATCGCCTCGGCGGCGGTGGCACCACGGGCGATGACATGACCGACCTTGTCCTCGTTCCAGGTCAATGGCAGTACGACGTCGCCCGGCCCCACCTTCAGCCGGAGGTCGACGCACGCCGGATCCGTGCGTACGGCGTCGATGCCCGTCACCGCCACCACCCGGCCGGGCTCCGGCGTGAGCACCCGGACCGCCGCTCCGCCGCCCGGCTCGGGTGAGCCGATGAGCGGCTCGAGCAGGCCGAGCCCCGCGGCAATCGCGTGGCGCTCCATGTCGACGCCGTACGTGACCTCGGCCAGCTCGTTGATCCGGCCACCGCCGGTGCGGTTGTGCGACTCGACGATCCGCGGACCGCGCGAGGTCAGCTTGACCTCGGTGTGCCCAGGACCGTTGCGCAGGCCCACCGCGTCGAGGAAGGCCCCCACCAGCAGCGTGACGTCGCGCAGGGTGTCGGCCGGATGACCGCTGGGCTGGGAGTGCCCGATCTCGATGAAGCCGGGGCCGCCGATCTCCTTGTCGGTGACCGCGACGACCACGTGCCGCCCGTCGAAGGACAGCGTCTCCACGCTGACCTCCGGGCCGTCCAGGAACTCCTCGACGAGGAACTCCTCGAAGGAGTCGGCGGAGGACAGGTCCTTGGTGGTCCAGTGCCCGTCGTCGAGGGACCGGAACCGTTCGGTGACACCCTCCAGGTCGGCCCGGTCGCCGATGCGGAAGACCCCGAGGCTCCCGGACTCGCGGACCGGCTTCACGATGATCGGGAGCCCGTGCTCCTCGGCGAAGTCCCGGAGGTCCTGCGCGGAGCGGCCGACCGCCGAGGCCACCGGGCTGATGCCCCGCGCGGCCAGGTGCCGGCGCATCCGCCCCTTGTCCAGCAGCAGCTCCACGGTCGCGACGGACTCGCCACCGAGGCCGAGCGCCTCGTTGACCCGCGCCGCCGGCAGCAGCCCGAGCTCGAACAGGGACACGGCCGCCCGGATCGGGGTGGCCCCATGTACCGCCCGGACCAGCGGCAGCAGCCGGCCCATGTCGCTGTAGTCGAGCAGCAGCGCCTGGTCGACGTACGGCCAGTGGCCGCGGTCGTACTCGTCGGGGAACTGCGCGAGCACCACCTCGAGCCCGAGCTCGCGGGCCTTGCGCACGTGCTGGAGGGTGCCGCCGACGACCAGGACGCGAGGTGGTCCGGTGGCGACCGCCACGGGGTCCATGCCGGGCTCCTCACGCTGAGTGCAACACCAGCAATCACGTTATGCTGGTTACTACCGAGCGTCAACCGGCATTCGGACTACGGTGGTGTCGAGGGAGGTGACAGTGATGGCGACGACGGAGCTGCCGGCCGCGGCCGACCTGCTGTGCGCATTCGCCAACACGCTCGACGTCGATGTCGACGCCGACCCGCCCGAGGCGCTCCCCGACGCGGCGGCGCTGACCGACTGGCTCCGCGGGCGCGACCTGCTCGACGGCGCCGAGCGGGCGGGCCAGGCCGACCTCGAACTCGCGCTCACCTTGCGGTCCGGGTTGCGCGAGGCGATGGTGCGGCACAGCGAGGGCGACCAGTCCTCTCGGGTGCCCGCCCTCGACGCGGCGGCCGGCGAGCTGCCCCTCAGGATCGTCTTCGACGGCACCCGCCCGCGGCTCGTGCCGGCGGGCGACGGGGTTCGGGGCGCCCTGGCCCGGATCCTGGTGGCGATGGCCGATGCGCAGGCCGACGACACCTGGGGGCGGATGAAGCTCTGCATCGCGGAGGAGTGCGCGCTGGCGTTCTACGACGTGTCGAAGAACCGCTCGCGGCACTGGTGCTCGATGGGCGAGTGCGGCAACCGGCAGAAGACCCGCACCTATCGCGCCCGGCAGCGGGCCCAGCAGTGACCCAGACATGAAGAAACCCCTGCAGACGGGACCGAGGAGAACCCCGTCTGCAGGGGGTGGGGGTGGCTAGCGGGCCACAAGCACGCCGCCGGGGTCAGGCGGCGTGCTTGGGGCGGGGGCCGATGGATTCCGCGGGGGAACGGAACATCGGCATGCGGCGACGAAGCGCCTTGGCACGGCCGAGGACCCAGGGGGCGTTCCGGCCCCGCTCGAGCCGGTACTCGGTCTCGGCCTTGATGAACTGGGGGTCTCCGTAGAAAGACATGGTGGTGATCTCCTCGATTGGGGTGGTGCGCTGCTGGTGAGGATGAATCTGCGCCGCTAAGGCAGGCGGCCACATCGGGCAGATGCCGTAAGTTCCGCGACGCCGTGCCTTAGGTCACTCACCCCGGCGCCTCAGACGGCCTCAGACGCCTCAGACCCGGCCCCCGCTGGCACCATGTGCCGGTGACCTTCCAGCGGTACGTCGCCCTCGGTGACTCGTTCACCGAGGGCGTCGGCGATCCCGACCCCGCCCGCCCCAACGGACTCCGCGGCTGGGCCGACCGGGTCGCTGAGGTGCTCGCCACGCAGAACGCCGGGTTCGGCTACGCCAACCTCGCGATCCGCGGGCGCAAGCTCCGGCCGATCCTCGCCGAGCAGCTCGCTCCGGCGCTCGACCTGGCGCCCGACCTGGTGACCATCCACGCCGGCGCCAACGACGTGCTGCGGCCGCGCTTCGACCTCGACGGCCTGGCGGCGGCGTACGACGAGGCCATCG
>DASTDJ010000104.1:0-27445 GCA_035710425.1 Nocardioides sp. | reverse complement strand
TGGCCTGGCGGCCGGAACGAGCCCAGAGTGCTGCGCGGACAGCAGCTACCGCATTGCAGGTTCGTGGAACACCTTGCCCGTCCGCTTGGTCCACCGCGTCCCACCGCCGGGTCTGCGGGATGTTCAGTGTCGTGCGCTGTGGACGAGCACTCCCTGCCTGGTCGCTGTGGATGCTTGCCGTCCGCGGTCGCCCGTGACGTCATGCGAAGTGGTCGTCAGAAGGACCCGAACGTATGACGTCGTCTCGCCCCGCAACTTTCTCGGCCGGGCCGGCGTCTCCCCAGTCATGAGACTGTTCCTCGCAGCCCTGCTGTCAGCCGCGCTCGTCTCCGTCGCCTCACCCGCGATGGCCGAGCGGATCACCATCAAGGACCCCGCCCACGACCACGTGCCGCCGGGCGGCGACGACTTCCACGGGGTGGGGGACGTGATCCGGGTCCGGGTGGACCACGCGCCGCGCCGGATCTACGTCGACACGGTGTTCCGGACCGAGCCGTACGACGTCCTCGAGGTCGAGCTCGACACCCGCAAGGGCCGGCCCGGTCCCGAGTTCTACCTGCTCAAGACCTATCTCGGCGTCACCCTGTGGCGCTACAAGGACCAGGAGGGGCACACGAAGCGGGTCGCGTGCGCCGACAAGCGGGTTCGGTACCTGCCGAAGAACCGGACCTGGGCGGCCCACGTCAACCGGGGCTGCCTGCGGTGGCCGAGGCAGGGGGACACGCCGCGGCAGGTGCGGGTGCGAGTGCTGTCCGCCAGCGACGACTACTACTTCACGCTGGACTACGTGCCCGGGAAACACCGCTACTCGCGGTGGGTGCTCCACAACTGACGGCTACTCCGCCGGCTGGGCCCGTCGGAGAGCTCGGTAGACCACGCGCGCCCCGACGGCCCGGCGGAGCTCGTTCATGATCGTGGTGAAGAACTCCTTGCGGTAGAGCTCGTCGGTGACCGCGTAGACCGTGAAGTAGAGGCCGGAGAACGCCGCCAGGAAGACAGAGACCTGCAACAGCTCGTGGCTGAACAGGTCGAGGCCGAGCACGTGGTGCACCTCGTCGCCGGTCCAGGACTCGATGACGCTGTCGTCGATGGCGACCGCCCCGAACACCATGAAGAAGCCGAACACCGCGACCGCCAGCAGCAGCACCTGCACGGCCTGGGCGATCACGAGGACCAGCACGAGGTTGACCATCTGCAGCCCCGTGACCTGCGCCTCCTCGGGCAGGTCGATGTCGTCGTCGATCAGCCGCTGTGCCGGCGCCTCGAGCGGGGTGCCGTGGCTCGCGGCCAGCAGGTCCGCGGAGACGATCGAGTCGTCGAAGGCGTCGAGCTCCTCGGCCAGCCTCGGGACCAGGAACAGCACCGCCGCTGCGCCGAAGAACAGCACGGTCCCCCACAGCACGCCCCCGTCGAGCGTCGAGGACACCTGCCAGACCTCGGCGTTGATGAACAGGAACGTCACGAAGAGCAGCAGCAGCGGCAGCGCCCGGGTGAGCAGGGGCAGCAGCAGCCCGAGGCTGCGGAAGGCGCGGCGCAGCGCCCAGCCGGCGATCACCTGGGCCCGCAGGGAGAGCAGCGCGTAGACCGCGGTCAGGCCGAGCGCCACGCTGGCGGCCGTGGAGACGCCGTACGACGGCTCGATCAGGGTGCCGACCAGGACGCCTGCAGCGGCGCCCACGAGGAGGGCCACGGTGAGCACCAGCACGATCCGCGGCCGGCTCAGCCGGGACAGGACCTGCTCGCGGATGTGGTCGACGAAGTACGGCAGGCCGTGGGCGACGAACCAGCGCTCCACGTCCCGGAGCTCGGCCGACGTGGCCACCTCAGACCCCCAGGATCTGACGGGTCCGGGCGACGTCGTCGTGCATGGTCTCGACCAGGGCGTCGACGCCGTCGAACCGGACCATCCCCCGGAGCCGCTCGGCGAAGGCGATCTCGACCTCCACGCCGTAGAGCTCAAGGTCGTTGCGGTCGAGTGCGTAGGCCTCGACGCGCCGCTCGCGCTGACCGTCGAAGGTCGGGTTGGTGCCGACGCTGATCGCTGCGGGGTACGACGTGCCGTCGTCGACCCGGCGCAGCCAGCCGGCGTAGACGCCGTCGGCGGGGACGGCGGCCTGCGGGTCCACCGGCACGTTGGCGGTCGGGAACCCCAGGTCGCGGCCGCGCTTGTCACCCTCGACGACGACGCCGCGCACCGCGAACAGGTGACCGAGCGCCTCGGCAGCGCCGGCGACGTCACCGGCCGCGAGACAGGTGCGTACGTAGGTGGACGACCAGACCTGGGGGCCGCCCTCCAGCTCCACGCCGACGGCCGTGAACCCGGCTGACTCCCCCGCCTCCCGCAGCATCGCCACGTCGCCGGCGGCGCGGTGGCCGAACCTGAAGTTGGCGCCGACCACCACGACCCTGGCGTTCAGCGCGTCGACCAGCACCCGGTCGACGAACTGCTGCGGAGACCAGCCCGCCATGTCCATGTCGAACGCCAGCGCGAGCACGTGGTCGGCGCCGGCGTCCACCAGGAGGTCCGCACGCCGGTGGAGCGGCGTGATGATCGACGGCGCGTGCTCCGGGCGCAGCACCGCCATCGGGTGCGGGTCGAAGCTCACGGCGACGACCGGTAGGCCCGCGCGCTCGGCCTGCTCGCGCGCCTTCCGCAGCACGGTCTGGTGGCCGCGGTGCACGCCATCGAAGTTCCCGATGGTCACCACGGTCGGACCGAGGTCGTCGGGTACCGCGTCGAGGGAGCGCCACAGAGCCACGGCGAGCAGACTACTGACCCGGCCGGGGAGCGGTCAGTCCGAGTCGACCAGCCTCTCGACCAATCGTTCGGTGAGTGACGGCCGGAGCCTGTCGAAGTTCCATCCGCCCGCCTCGCTGCGGTAGTGGTTGGTCACCCAGAAGAGGCCGGCACCGCGCTCCGGCAGCCGGCCGAGCTCGGCGTAGGTCCAGCCGTTGCCCCCGTTGTGCCAGTTCAACGTGCCGAACGCCGTGTCCGCGACCACCCAGCCGTAGGCGTAGCGGGTGTCCCCACCGGGCTCCTCCAGCACGCGCGGCCGGAACAGCTCCTCCCTCGCCCGCTCGTCCAGCACCCGATCGCCCTCGAGGGCGACGAGCCACCGGCCCATGTCGTGGGCGGTGGAGAGCAACCCGCCGTTGCCGCGGAGGTTCCAGTACGGCCCGTCCGCGGCCCACGGGTGGTCGTACGGGCGGCCCTGCGAGCGGTCCTTGGCGTCGTACTCCACGGCCACGTCGCCGGGATCCCAGTCCGGCAGCACGTAGCCGGTCTGCGTCATGCCCGCGGGTCCGAAGATCTCCTGTGCCAAGTAGTGCTCGTACCCCACACCGGAGACCTCCTCGATGATGGCGGCCAGCAGGCTGTAGCCGAGGTTGGAGTAGTGGTAGCGGGCGCCCGGTGGGGACCTCAGCTCGGACCTCAGCGCCTCCGCGATCATGGCTCGCTTCGTCAAGGGCTCGTAGTCGTCACCGAGGGCCTCCACGAGCCCTGCAGTGTGGGTGAGCAGGTGCCGGACGGTGATCCCGCGCTTGTCGTCAGGTACGCCGTGGAAGAACCGCTCGATAGGGTCGGACACCCGCAGCCGCCCCTGCATCTGCAGCTTGACCACCGCCGTAGCGGTGAACTGCTTGGTCACCGAGCCGATGTCGTAGACGGTCTCGCAGCCCGCCGCGACACCGGTTTCGTGGTCGGCCTCGCCCCATCCTTGGCACGTCACCACCTCGCCGTCGGCCGTCGCCACCAGGCTCCCGCTCGACCCGTCGGGTACGTCGGACGCGTGGAACAGCTCAGCCGGCTCGGGATCCCTCTCGGGCGCGGGCTCCTGCGAGTCGCACGACGCGAGCAGGAGGGCGACGGCGAGGGCTCCGGCCGCGGTGCTCAGTCGCGGACGCATCGCCAGCTGACGGTGTCCGGCCCCCGGCTCTCGGTGCAGGCCCACCCGTCCCGCACCCGCGCGTCGACCTCGGCCTCGGTGTCGGCGCACGCCCCCACGCAGGTGAACCGGTCCTCCTCGACGCTCCCGCTCTGCGCGGCGGCCGACCAGGTCAGGAAGGTGAGGGCGACGGCGGTCGCCGCGCCGACCGCTACGGCCGCACGTCGGGTCCGCCAGCGCCGGGCTCGCTCCGCCAACCCGCCACGCAGCAGCCCGAACGCCTCGCGCGTGGCCCCGTGGGACTCGGCCAGGTCGAGCGCCAGGTCGCGGAGCTGCTCGCGATCGCTGTGGCGCACGGCGCGCGGATAGGCGAGCAGGCAGAGCTCCAGGAGCCGGCCCCTCATGCCAGCCCCGGAGTGGGCCGGATGGCCACTCGAGCCCCCAGGGCCGCAGCAGCGGCCCGCAGCCGCTCGACCTCGGCCGTCAGTTCAGTGTGCCCGGCCGCGGTCAATCGGTAGTAACGGCGGCGGCGTCCCTGGACCTGTCGCTCGCCTGCCGGCTCGACCAGCCCGTCGTCGGAGAGCCGGTTGAGCGCTCCGTAGAGCGTGCCGGCGGTCAGCCTGACCCGCCCGTCGGACAGCTCCTCGACGTCACGCGCGATGCCGTAGCCGTGCAGCTCGCCCCGGGCCAGGCTGGCCAGGATGTACATCGCCTGCTCGGTCATGGCGCCGACTATACATCGTCTCGCGATATATCAAGGGCCGATGCATGGTCAGACGAAGACCGCGACCGCCCGGGCCATGCCGTCCCGCGGCTCGTAGAGGGCGAGGAACTCCCCGTCGGGGGCGAACACCGCGGTGAGCCCGGGGATCTCCACCCGCAGCGCCCGGCCGAACCGGACGTCGCGCGCCTGCTCCTCGTCGAGGTCGACCGCGTCGAACGTCGAGCGGGCGGCCTCGGAGATCGGCACCATCGCGAACTCGTCCGTGAGCTGCTCGAGCGTGCTCCCCCGGTCCAGGCCGAACTCCCCCACCGCAGTGCGGCGCAGCGCCGTCAGGTGGCCGCCCACACCCAGCGTCGCGCCGGCGTCGCGCGCGATCGCCCGGATGTACGTGCCGCTGGAGCAGCGTACGGAGATGCGTACGTCGGGCCCGGAGACCTCGAGGACGGTCAGGTCGTGGACGGTCACCCGCCGCGACTTCAGCTCCACCTGCTCACCCTCGCGGACCCGCTGGTAGGCACGCTTGCCGTCGACCTTGATCGCGGACACCGCTGTGGGCACCTGGTCGATCTCGCCGACGAAGCCGGCCAGGACGCCTCGGACCTCTGCCTCGTCGAGGGCGTCGGTCGCGGCGGTGGCCACCACCTCGCCCTCGGCGTCGTCGGTGGTCGTGGTGACCCCGAGCCGGATGGTGGCGTCGTACGACTTCTCGGTGAGCATCAGGTGACCCAGCAGCCGGGTGGCCCGGTTGACGCCGAGCAACAGCACACCGGTGGCCATCGGGTCGAGCGTGCCGGCGTGACCCACCTTGCGGGTGCCGGCCAGCCGGCGTACCCGCGCGACGACGTCGTGGGAGGTCATCCCGCCCGGCTTGTCGACCACGACCAGGCCGGACTCGGCGGTCACGACGTCGCGTCGTCCTCGTCGTCGTCGAGCTCGCGCGGCTTCTTGTACGGGTCGGTCTCGCCGGCGTACGACGCGTTGGCCCGCGCCGCGGCCACGGCCTCGTCGGACTGCCGAGCCTTGGCGAGCACCTCGTCGAGGTGGCGGGCGTTCTCGGGCAGCGCGTCGTGCACGAACGTCAGCGACGGCACGTGCCGCATGCCGAGCTGCTTGCCCACCTCGGAGCGGAGCACCCCCTTGGCCGACTCGAGAGCGGCGGCAGTGCTGGCCAGGTCGGCCTCCTCACCGAGCACGGTGTAGAAGACCGTCGCCTGCTGGGTGTCGCCGGTGAGCCGGACGTCGGTGACCGTGATGAAGCCGAGCCGCGGGTCCTTGATCCGCCGCTCCAGCATCTCGGCCACGATCACCTGGATCCGGTCCGCGATCTTGCGCACGCGTGGGCTGGTCATTCTGCATTCCTATCAATCGGAGGTTTCGAGGCTCGTCGCCAGCACTCCTCGCACCTCAACCACCGTCGCTCGACGGTGGTTGAGGTGCGAGCTCGCGAGCCTCGAAACCACGTGGCCCGCCATCTGCTCAGGCGCGCGGGATCTCGCGCATCTCGAAGGCCTCCACGACATCGCCTTCCTTGATGTCCTGGAAGTTCCGGAGCACGAGACCGCACTCGAAGCCCTCGCGGACCTCGGAGGCGTCGTCCTTCTCCCGCTTCAGCGACGCGAGGTCGAGGTTGTCGGCCACGACCGCGCCGTCGCGGATCACCCGCACCTTGGCGTTGCGGCGGATGACACCGCTGGTGACCATGCAGCCCGCGATGTTGCCGATCTTGGACGAGCGGAAGATCGCACGGATCTCCGCCTGACCCAGCGTCGACTCCTCGAACTCGGGCTTGAGCATCCCCTTGAGCGCGGCCTCGATCTCGTCGATGGCCTGGTAGATGACCGAGTAGTAGCGGATCTCCACGCCTTCCTTCTCCGCGAGCTCGGTCGCCTTGCCCTGGGGCCGGACGTTGAAGCCGATGATGATCGCGTCGGAGGCGGCGGCCAGGTCGACGTTGGTCTCGGTGATCGCACCGACACCGCGGTCGATGACCCGGATCCCGACCTCGTCGCCGACGTCGAGCTGGGACAGGGCGTCCTCGAGCGCCTCCACCGAACCGGACACATCGCCCTTGAGGATCAGGTTGAGCTCCTGGCTCTCGCCCTTCTCCATGGAGGCCATGAAGTCCTCGAGCGTACGGCGCACCCGGCGCTTGGCCTGCATGGCCGCACGCTCACGCGCCTCGCGCTTCTCGGCGATCTGGCGAGCCATCCGGTCGTCGTCGACGACCAGGAAGTTCTGGCCGGCTCCGGGGACCGCGGTCAGGCCGAGGACCATCGCGGGACGCGAGGGGTCGGCCTGCTCGATGTTGTCGCCGTGCTCGTCGAGCATCGCCCGGACCCGGCCGTAGGCCGGACCCGCCACGATCGAGTCGCCCACGCGAAGCGTGCCGCGCTGGACCAGCACCGTCGCCACCGGGCCGCGGCCGCGGTCGAGGTGACCCTCGATGACCAGGCCCTGAGCGTCCTGGGTCGGGTTGGCCCGGAGGTCCAGCGACGCGTCGGCGGTGAGCACGATCGCCTCGAGCAGCTTGTCGAGGTTGAGCTCGGACTTGGCCGAGACGTCGACGAACATCGAGTCGCCGCCGTACTCCTCGGGGACCAGGCCGTACTCGGTCAGCTGCCCGCGAACCTTGGTCGGGTCGGCCTCGGGCTTGTCGATCTTGTTCACCGCGACCACGATCGGAACCTCGGCGGCCTTGGCGTGGTTGAGCGCCTCGATCGTCTGCGGCATCACACCGTCGTCTGCTGCGACCACGAGCACCGCGATGTCCGTGGCCTGCGCACCACGGGCACGCATGGACGTGAACGCCTCGTGACCCGGGGTGTCGATGAACGTGATCTTGCGGTCGTTGCTGTCGACCTCGGTGTGGACCTGGTAGGCACCGATGTGCTGGGTGATGCCCCCGGCCTCCTTGTCGACCTGGTCCGCCTGGCGGAGCGCGTCGAGGAGCTTGGTCTTTCCGTGGTCGACGTGACCCATGACGGTGACGACCGGCGGTCGGATGACCAGGTCGTCCTCGCTGCCCTCGTCCTCACCGAACTCGAGGTCGAACGACTCGAGCAGCTCGCGGTCCTCGTCCTCGGGCGATACGACCTCGACGACGTAGTTGAGCTCCTCGCCGAGCAGCTCGAGCGTCGCGTCGTTGACCGACTCGGTCGCCGTGACCATCTCACCGAGGTGGAACAGCATCTGCACCAGCGAGGCCGCCTCGACGCCGATCTTGTCGGCGAAGTCGGTCAGCGACGCACCGCGGGCCAGGCGCACGGTCTCGCCGTTGCCCTTGCGGACCCGCATGCCGCCGATCGTCGGGGCCTCCATGGCCTCGAACTCCTGGCGGCGCGCACGCTTCGACTTGCGACCGCGTCGCGACGGACCACCGGGTCGCCCGAAGGCACCCTGGGTCTGGCCACGCTGACCGGGACGGTTGCCACCCGGACGGCCGCTGCGGGGCGGGCCGAAGCCGCCGCCTCCACCGGGACCGCCACCGGGGCCACCGCGTCCCGGGGCACCGCCGCGGGCGGGGGCGCCGCCGCGACCACCGGGGCCGCCACCGCCGGGGCCACCGCGTCCTGCGGGACGGCCGCCGGGGCCACCACCGAAGGCGGCCGGGGACTTGGGCATCATCGCCGGGTTGGGACGCGGCATGCCGGGACGTGCCGGCGGGCGCGGCGGACGCTGGTCGTCGTCACCCTCGCGGGTGGGCGGCGCCGTGGGCCGACGGCCCATGCCCTGGCTGGACGAGAACGGGTTGTTGCCCGGACGCGGGGCGCCGGCGCGACCCACGGGACGTGGGGCGGGCGAGGGCGCCTTCGGCGTGGGCGTGGGTGCCTGGGCGGCGGGCGCCTCGGCAGCAGGGGGCTCCTCCGCAGCCGGCGGCTCCTCGACGGAGACCGGCTCGGGCTCCGGCTCCGGCTCGGGCTCGGGCTCGGCCTTCTTCGGCGGCTTGGGAGCGGCCTTCTTGGCAGGCTTGGGCTCCGCCTTCTCGACGGGCGCCTCGGGCTCGGCCT
This sequence comes from Nocardioides sp., assembly GCA_035710425.1. Lineage (GTDB taxonomy): Bacteria > Actinomycetota > Actinomycetes > Propionibacteriales > Nocardioidaceae > Nocardioides. The sequence continues at coordinate 18,827 of DASTDJ010000104.1, read as the reverse complement.
TGGCCGGCGCGGCAGCCTCGGCGGCCGCCTTCAGCTGGTCGCCGAACTCCTTCTTGAATCGCATCTCGACGGGGAGCTCGATCGTCGAACTAGCCGACTTGACGAACTCACCCATCTCCTTGAGCTTCTCGAGAACTTCCTTGCTCTCGATGCCGTACTGCTTGGCAAGCTCGTGAACTCGGGTCTTAGCCACGTTTCTCCTTCTGGCCTGAGACCCGGTTCCGGGGGTGTCTCTCAGACCGCTAGGTGGGGTTGTGCAAACTCATTTCGAGTTACTCATCGAGTGCTCATGAGCTGCTGCTCCAGTTTCTGTCGGTCCCTACTGAATGACGTGCGAGTCGAGCCACTCTCCCACCGGTGCGGTGGAAAGTCCGCCCTCGTCACCCGACTGGTGTCGGAGTGCTCGGGCGAAGGCCTTCCGCCGCACCGCGAGGTCGTAACACTCCGCGCTGGGGTGCAGGTGCGCCCCCCGGCCGGGCGAGGTCCCGTCGGGATCGGGCACGACGGCCGGGAGGCCGTGCGCGTCCGAGCCGGCGGTCACCCGCAACAACTCGCGTTTGCTGGCCCGCTCCCGACATCCGATGCAGGTCCGGAGCGGAACTCCTGCGGAGTTGCCGTCCGGGACAGCCCGGTTGATCGGTTCGCTGGCCACCGAGGGTCAACACTACCGCCTGACCCCTGCGGATTCCGAACCGGGCGAGCGCGGCGTACGGTCACGGCATGGGCGACGCGGTTCTGCTCGACGACCGGTTCATGGGGACAACACTCGACGAGTCGAATTGGTTCCCGCACTACCTGCCGGCCTGGTCGTCGCGTGCGGCCACCCGCGCGTCGTACCGATGCGGAGCCGAAGGGCTGGTCCTGGACGTCCCGGTCGACCACCCCGTCTGGTGTCCTGACGACCACTTCCCGCCGCTGCGGGTGTCGGGAATCCAGTCGGCGTCCTGGTCCGGGGCCGTCGGCACCACCCGCGGCCAGCAGCGCTTCCGGGAGAGGCAGCTGGTGCGCGAGGAGCAGCCCCGGTTCGAGGGCTGCCTGGTCGACACCGGGCGGGTGGCGATCGAGGCCCGGATGCAGCTCTCGCCGCGCTCGATGGGTGCGTTGTGGTTGAGCGGCTTCGAGGACGACCCCGAGCAGCTCCAGTGCGGTGAGCTCTGCGTCTTCGAGGTCTTCGGCAACGCCCTGGGGCCGGCCGACGCGCCCTCGGCCGAGGTCGGGGTCGGCATCAAGGCGTTCCGTGACCCGGCGCTGACCCAGGACTTCGCCGCCCCGACGGTCGCCATCGACGTCACCGAGCTCCATGAGTACGCCGTGGAGTGGGACGCCGACGCGGCCGTGTTCAGTGTCGACGGGGCCGAGGTACGCCGCTGCCCGGCGCCGCCGACCTACCCCATGCAGCTGATGCTCGCGCTCTTCGACTTCCCCGAGTGGTCGCGGGGCGACGACGACCACCTGGTGCCGGAGCTGACCGTCCGGCGGGTCACGGTGAGCACGTGAGCACGCTCCAGTGCCCGGCCACCCTGCTCGTCGTGCGTGACGACGCCGACCTGACGGAGGTCTCCGCCGGACGACGGATCTCTCACGTGTGGTCGGCCGACCCGGCCGCCGGCGCGCAGGCTGCGAGCAGGCTCGGGGTCGGGTGCAGCGTGGTGGAGGCACTGGCCTCGGGCGAGGTCCACACCCTCCGAGAGGCGTTGGGCGACATCGCCGACCAGACCCCCGGTGAGACCACCGTGGTCCTCGGCCTCGACGGCCTGCGCGCTGCGCTGACCGTGCTGGCCCGCCTCGATGCGGCCCCCACCGAAGTGGGGGCCGCGGACTCCCTCGAGCTCGTCATCGATGCCGACGACTGGACCTGTCGCTCCGGGAGCCGCGACTCCGGGTGAACCGCTCGTCCTACCCGGCCTTCCGGGCGGTCAGCAGCAGGTACTCCCACTCCATCACGAACGTCGACTCGCCCAGGTCGTGCCGGCCCGCGAACTCGACGAGCGCGCGGTCGAGCTCGGCGACTCGCTCCGGGTCGTCGGCGATGTTGCGGTACGTCGCGATCGTGGGGCCGTAGGTCCGCTTGAAGAAGTCCCGGAACTCCGCCGGGCTCGCGAAGCAGTCGACACGCAGCCGCTCGCGGCTGGCCACGACGTCGGTGACCCGGTCGCCGAAGAGACCGGTCACGTGGTCGACGTCGCCCCACAGAACGGGGGGCTGAGCGCCCGGAGGCGGCGCCGGCGCGAACGGCTTCAGGTTGGCGAACATCTGCCCCAGGAAGCCCTCCGGCGTCCAGCTGATCAGTCCGATCGTGCCGCCGGGGCGAACGACCCGGACCAGCTCGTCGGCGCTGGCCTGGTGGTCCGGCGCGAACATCACGCCGACGCAGGACATCACCACGCTGAACCAGTCGTCGCCGTAGGGCAGCGCCTCGGCGTCGCCCTGCTCCCACACGATGTGGGCGTCGCCGCCGGCCGCACGCCGGCCGGCCTCGAGCAGCTCGGGCGTCAGGTCGCTCGCGACGACCGACGCGCCCAGCTTCGCGGCCGGGATGGCGGCGTTGCCGCTCCCGGCGGCCACGTCGAGCACCAGGTCGCCGGCGTCGATCCCGCACGCCTCCACGAGCACCTCGCCGAGGTCGGAGATGACCTCGCTCGCGACCGCCGGGTAGTCACCCAGCGCCCACAGGGCACGGTGCTTCTGCTTCAGGGGCGGAAGCGTCGCTTCGGTTGTTCCAGTCATTACAGTTCCCTCTCTTGTGTGTTTCCTCGTCGGCCGTTCAGGCCGCGTAGGTCAGTGGGTGGCTCAGCTGCTGGGCCTCGCGGTCCAGCGCCCGGGCGAGCTGCATCTCCAGCTCCAGGAACCTGCTCGGTTCGGGGAGCTCGCCGATCGCGCGGGTGATCGCGAAGGTCTCGGCGATGGCCTCGTCACGCTCCCGGGCGTAGCCAGCCATCGCCGCGGCCTCGCCGGTGCTGCCCGAGAGCCAGGCGTCTGTCGCCTCGGCGAGCAGCTCCGCGTGCCGGAACGCGTCGGTCATGCCGTGCCCGGTGACGGGGTCGCGGTGGTAGCCGGCGTCGCCGACCAGCGCCCAGCCCGGGCCTGCGGCCCGCCGCACCTGGTTGGGGAGCCCGACGTAGCCGCGCATCCCGCCGGTGACCCGGCCGGGGCGGAGTCGCTCGGCCAGCGTCGGGAGGGCTCCTCGGAGCTCCGCCAGCCACATCGCGGTCCGCGCCCGGCCGGCGCCCATCACTCCGGCGAACTCGTCGACCGGACGGATCATGAAGACGGCGGCCTCACCGTCGTGGGTCGGGAAGACGCCGCCGAAGGCCCGGTCGCCGATGTACAGCTCGAAGCCGTCCCACTCGACGCCGGACACGTAGGTGTAGAGGCACGCACCGCTCGGCGCGTGCTCCTCGACGATCTCGGCTCCGACCGACGACGCCACCTTGGAGTGGATCCCGTCGGCTCCGATGACCAGCCGCGCGCTGATCTGACGTACGGCGCCGAGGCGGCCCCGCACGGTCACGCCGGTCGCCCGTCCGGCCGCGTCCCTGGTCACGCCGAGCACACGGGCGCCGGTGTCCAGCCGAGCACCCGCGGCGACGGCCTCGCGCGCCACCAGGTCGTCCAGGACGAACCGGCGCGGAGCCAGGAGGAAGTCGACGCCCGCCCGGTCGCGGACCTCGTGCCGGATCGTCTCGCCCGGCAGGTGGAAGGAGACGTCCCGGATGCGGGGCGCCCCGCTCGCGACGACCTTGTCCAGCAGCCCCCACTTGTCCAGCTGCACGACCCCGCCGCGCGACAGCGCGTGGGTCGAGTTGGTGTCCGTGGTCGGCTTGGAACGGTCGAGGACGAGCACGTCGTGGCCGGCGCGGGCCAGCAGCATCGCGGTCGCGGCGCCGGCGTTGCGGGCCCCGACGACGATGACGTCGTGGTGCTCGGCGGTCATGAGGCCACCTCTATCGAGATCTCGTAGACCTCGCCGGCGGGTTCGCCGGCGCGCTCGTGGGCGCGCAGCACGGCCTCACGGCTCGGGGCGGTGCAGAGGCAGAACGCCGTACCGGACTCCTGGTCGAGCCAGGCCTTCTCGAACCGCACGCCCTCGGTGCCCTCGACGGCCAGCCTGCTCTCGTGCGCGTCGCGGAGCTGCTGCTCCGTCGCACCCACGAACCCGCAGTGGATATCGATGTACCTTGCCATGAACGCCTCCTGATGCTGCTTACCGATGAAAGGAGGGTCCCGGGCACGCACCGCATCGGTCATCGGTCGAATTACCGACAAGGTGGTTCTCTGTGGCGACGGACATCAGCACCAACGCGATCCACGGGAGGGACGAGCTGCTCGCCCTCGCCGAGCGGCGGATCGCGTCCGTGCGCGAGGGTGAGGGGCACCTGCTGCTCCTGTCCGGCGAGGCCGGCATCGGTAAGACGCGTCTGCTGCAGGCCATGCACGGCCTGGCGGACGGGTTCAGCCTGTGGGGCGCCGGGGCGTTCCCCCAGGACATCGAGCTGTCGGCGGGGTTGCTGCTCGATCTCGGGTACGCCATGTCCCGCTCAGCGGACGCCGACGTGGCCGACCGCGGCCGCGCCCTGGTCAGCGACCTCGTCGGGATCAGCGAGCCGGTCGACGACCCGGGCGACGCCCACCGCCGGCGCCGGCTGCTCGTGCTGGAGGCGGCCGACCGGCTGGCCTCGCTGGCCGCCGACGGACCCGCGCTGCTGGCGCTCGAGGACCTGCACTGGTGCGACGAGCTGAGCCTGGAGGTGGTGGGGCACCTCGCCCGTCGGCTGCGCTCGCTCCCGCTCCTGGTGGTGGGCACGCTGCGCACCGACGAGCTCCATCACGAGGTACCGGTCCGGGCCTGGCGCTCCCGGATGCTCCTGCAGCGGCTCGCCGAGGAGGCCCGGCTGCCCCGCCTGGACCTGGAGGACACGACCCGGATGGTGCAGGAGCTGCTGCCGTCGAGCCATCCCTCGGCCGACCTGGTCACCCTGGTCCTGGAACGGTCGGGCGGGGTGCCGCTGCACGTCGAGGAGCTCGTCAACGCAGCCGCGCAGGGACGCCTGGAAGCCGATCCGCACTACGTCCCCGACAGCCTCGCCGACGCGATCCTGCAGCGCTTCCGGATGCTCTCCCCGAACGGCCAGGAGTGCGCGGTCGCGGCAGCCGTCGTACGCCGCAGCTTCGACCTCGAGCTCCTGGCCGCGGTCGCCGGTACGCCGCTGGACGAGGCCGCCGCGAGCCTCGACGAGCTGATCGACCGCCACTTCGTGCACGAGGAGTCGCCCGGCTGGTTCGGGTACCGCCACGCGCTGATCCGGGACGCCATCGAGTCGAGTGCGCCGCTGGCCAGGCGCCGCGCCCTGCACGCGCGGGTGGCCGAGGAGGCGCGCTCCCGGGTCGAGCTCGGTGGCGACGCCTACCGCTCCGCCCACCACGAGGAGGCGGGCCAGCTCGCCGAGGCCTCCGTCTCGGCGACAGCGGCCGCCGAGCGCGCCTCGGCCCTGTCGGCACACCAGGAGGCGCTCGAGCTGCTGCACCGGGCGGTGCGTTGCCTCGGTGACGACCGGGAGCGGCTGCCCGAGCTGCTGGCCCGGCGGGCGGTCGAGGCCGCGGCCAACGACCTCAACGTGCTCGCCGCCGAGGACTACGAGAAGGCGCGTGCCCACCTCGCCGAGCGCGGCCAGGTCCGCGATGCGGCGGCCCTGCTGCCCGGCCTGGTCGCGGCGCGGCACCTCCTGGGCGATCCCCTGCCGGCCCGCATCGCGCTGATCGACGAAGGCCTGGCCGTCGCCGACGACGGCGAGCTGCGGGCGGTGCTGATGGCGGCCAAGGCCGCGGCGTACCTCGTCGACGACCGCCTGGACGACGCCATCGAGGCGGGCGAGGAGGCCCTCGCGATCGCCGGGCAGGACGAGCCGACCCGCCTCGACACCGCGGCGACGCTGGGGTCGGTCCTCGTCTTCGCCGGGCGGATGGACGAGGGCTGGGAGATGCTCGAGCGGACGACCCTCCGTGCGGCCGAGCTCGAGCTCGAGGCCGAGGCGGCCCGCGGCTACCGGCTGATCGGCTCGAGCGCCTCGACGATGGTGGAGTACGAGCGCGCCGAACCGTGGCTCAACAAGGGCATCGAGTACGCCGACCGCACCGAGCAGTCGAACCACCGGCACTACATGGCCGCGCACCTGGCGCACGTCTGGTGGTGCCGCGGGCGATGGGTCGACGCCGACCGGTCCGCGCAGCACGCCCTGCACGAGCGGGAGGGCGGGATCACCACCCGCATCGTCGCCCTGCACGTCGCCGGCTTCGTCGCGCTCGGGCGCGGGCACGCCGACACCGCGGTCCGCCTGCTCGACGAGGCGCGTCAGCTCGGCGAGCAGATGGGCGAGCTGCAGCGCTTCTCGCCGGCGCTGTGGGGGCTGGCCGAGTGTGCGGTGCTGCGCGGCGACCACGCCACGGCGGTGACGCTCACCGAGGCGGGGTTCGAGGCGTCCCACGCGGTGGCCGACGCCGCGAGCCTGTTCCCCTTCCTGGTCACCGGCACCCGCGCCCGGCTCGCGCAGTCGGAGCCGGCCGCCGCCCAGGCCTGGGCGGAGAAGGTGTCCGCCGACCTGCAGGCACGAGGCATCCCGGGCACCCTCCCGGCCGTCGACCACGCGGCCGGGCTGATCCAGCTCGCGGCCGGCCGCACCGGCAAGGCCCGCGACCTCCTCGGCGCCGCCCGCGAGGGCTGGTCGTCGCGGGACCGGTGGTGGGAGGCGCAGTGGTGCGCCCTCGACCTGGCGCGGTGCGCGGTCGCATCGAACCGTCGTACCGACGCCTCGACCCTCGTCGAGGGGGTGCGCGACGCAGCCGCTGCGATCGCGTCTCGGCCTCTCCTGGACGCCGCCCGCGAGCTCGGCTCGCGCCTCGACGAGCACGACGCCGCCCAGCCCTGGTCGCCACTCACGCTGCGGGAGCTCGAGGTGGCCCGCCTGGTCGCGCAGGGGATGACCAACCGCGAGATCGCCGGCGAGCTCCGGATCACCGCCCGGACGGCGGGCTCGCACCTGGAGCACATCCGGGCCAAGCTCGGCATGAGCCGGCGCTCGGAGATCGCCACCTGGGTGGCCTCCATCCAGGAGACCGAGGCCTAGCCGAGGTCAGGGGCGACCGGCTCGGCCTCCTCGTCGCTGTGGATGTCGATCCGCCAGCCGGTCAGCCGCGCGGCCAGGCGGGCGTTCTGGCCCTCCTTGCCGATCGCGAGCGACAGCTGGTAGTCGGGGACCACGACCCGGGCCGACTTGGCGGCCTGGTCGACGATCTCGACGCTGTTGACGCGGGCCGGCGAGAGCGCGTTGGCGACCAGCTCCTGCGGGTCCTCCGACCAGTCGACGATGTCGATCTTCTCGCCGTGCAGCTCGGACATCACGTTGCGCACCCGCTGGCCCATCGGGCCGATGCAGGCACCCTTGGCGTTGACGCCCTGGGCATCGGTCCACACCGCGATCTTGGTGCGGTGGCCGGCCTCGCGGGCGATCGCCGAGATCTCGACGGTGCCGTCGGCGATCTCGGGCACCTCCAGGGCGAACAGCTTCTTCACCAGGCTGGGGTGGGACCGGGACAAGGTGATCTGCGGCCCGCGCATCCCCTTGCGGACCGACACGACCAGGCACTTGATGCGGGTGCCGTGCTGGTAGTCCTCGCCGGGCACCCGCTCGCTCACCGGCAGCAGAGCCTCGAGCTTGCCGAGGTCGACCATCACGTCGTCAGGGTTGCGACCCTGCTGGATCACCCCCGAGATGATGTCGCCCTCCTTGCCGGAGAACTCCCCGAACCTGATGTCGTCCTCGGCGTCCCTCAGCCGCTGCAGCATGATCTGCTTCGCCGTGGTCGCGGCGATCCGGCCGAAGCCCTCGGGCGTGTCGTCGTACTCCCCCACGACGGCGCCCTCGTCGTCGACCTCGCTGGCCAGCACCGTGACGTGGCCCGACTTGCGGTCGAGCACCACCCGCGCCTGCTCCTGCGACCCCGGCGTCTTGTGGTACGCCGTCAACAGGGCCTGTTCGATCGCCTCGACGAGTACCTCGAAGGAGATCTCCTTCTCGCGCTCCAGCATCCTCAGGATGCTCAGGTCGATGTCCATCACTCGCCGTCCTTCTTCTTGCGGTTGAACTCGATCTGCACCAGCGCCTTCTTCACCTGCGCGAAGGAGACCTCGCGCTGGGCTCCGGAGACGTCGAGCGAGACGGAATCGTCGGAGGCCGCCACGATCCGGCCCTCCAGGGTCGCGCCGTCGTCGAGGGTCACCTTGACGAGGCGGTCGAGATTGCGCCGCCAGTGGCGCGGCAGGGTCAGCGGTCGGTCCACGCCGCGGGAGGTGACCTCGAGCGTGTAGGGCTGCTCCCCCATCACGTCGGATTCGTCGAGGACCCGGCTCACCTCGCGGGTCGCGGCTGCGACGTCGTCCAAGGTCACGCCACCGTCCTTGTCGACCGCCACTCGGAGCACACGACGTTTGCCGGCGGGGGTCACCTCGACGGACTCGACGTCGAGGCCCTGGGCGGCCAGAGGGTCCACCAGCTCCGCCTCGATCCGCTCCGCGGTCGTCGTCCGGCTGGCACTCATCGGTGTCGACCTCCCTGTGCTGTTGTGGTGGCGCATCTCCACCATAGCGACTGTTCGATGCATCCCGAGGACCCGGAGATAGGGTCGCCGCGTGTCCATGCCGAAGACCGTCACGAGCCGTCGTACGGCGTTGGGCGGCGCACTGGCCGGGCTGGTGGCTGTCACCGGCTGCGACGGCGATGCGAACTCGGACCCGACACCACGCACCGAGCCCACGGCACCCGCCGTGGACGCCGACGCCGAGCTCGTCGACCAGGTCGTCGAGCACATCGCCACCGCGTCGGCGGCGGTGGCCGCGGCCCGCAAGCAGAGCCCGCAGCTGCGCCGGTCCCTCCGCCCGTTGCAGCGTCTGCACGCCGAGCACCTGGCGGTCCTGGAGACGGACGGCGAACCCACCGTCTCCCAGCCGGCCGCCCGCGACGTCCGGGCGGCGGAGACCGCCCTTCAGCGGCAGCTGACCGACGCCGCGGTGCGTGCCGAGAGCGGCGCGCTCGCGAAGGTGCTCGCCTCCATGGCGGCCGCGGTCGCCCAGCAGCTGGCGGTGCTGACATGACCTACGCCGAGGCACTGCAGACCACCCTGGCCGGCGAGCACGCCGCGCTCTACGTCTACGGCGCCCTGGGCGCCCAGACCTCGCAGTCCGGTGCTCCGACGCTGTTCGCCGCCCTCACCGACGCCTACGACGCCCACCGAGCCCGGCGCGACCAGCTGACCGCGATCCTGACCGACCTCGGCGAGCAGCCCGTGGCCGCCGAGCCGGTCTACGAGCTGCCGAGGAACCTGGGCAGCACCGACGCGGTGACCGCCCGCGCCCTCGAGGTCGAGCGCTCGTGCGCGTCGACGTACGCCTTTCTGGTGGCGAACAGCCCGTCCCCGGAGCGGAGGCTCGCGGTGAACCTGCTGATACAGACAGCGGTCCGCGAACTCGCCTTCCGGGGAACCCCCGAGACGTTCCCCGGAAGTGACGAGTACGCGGACCGCTAGTGGCCTGGGACAGAGGCCTGAGGGAGAAAGCGGGGGTGGGATCCTGTTGCTCTCTCCCTCAGGCACTAGTCTGCTGGACCCGTCGGCTGCATGAAATCACTTCGATGACTCACATAACTGCATTGCAGAAACATGCAGTTCCCGCAGCCGCGGGCCTGACGCTCAGGCCCGGTACGCCGTCCACATCTGCGACATCCGCCCGCTCTGACCCGGCGTGAACTGGTTGTAGCAAGAGTCGTAGCTGTAGTCCATGTAGTTGTGGATCGGGTCCAGTCCGGGCAGCGAGCAGGTGTCGGCGCCCACCGGGCAGCCGCTGCTCGGTCCGCCCTGGGCGGGCGTGTCAGCGACCTCGTCGTTCGTGGTCGTGCAGCCGCCCTGGAACGTGTGGTAGAGCCCGAGCCAGTGGCCCGCCTCGTGCGTAGCGGTCTCGCCCAGGTTGAAGTTCGTGGCGTCGCCGCCGGGCAGTGAGGAGTACTGCACCCTGATGCCGTCGATGCCAGCGTTGCGGCTGTAGTCCCAGGGGAAGGTGGCGATGCCGAGGTAGTTGAAGTCGACCAGCCAGATGTTGAGCGCATCGGCGCCGCCCTGACGCGTCTGCTTGCGGTACTTGCTGCTGGCACCGTCGCGGTGCCAGGTGTTGTTGTAGAACCGGTCGGTCCCGGCGAGCGTGAACGAGAAGCCGGTGTTGGCCGCCTCGCCGGACTCGGCGCCCCCGAACGTCGCGTTCAGCACGTCGATCTGGTCGGCGATCTGTGCATCGGTGACGTCGCCTTCACCAGTGCTGCTGGCCATCACGTGGACGTAGACGGGAACCGTCGCCGACGCCCGCTTGGCCTGGCGGGCGGAGATGCCGCGGCGGTCCAGGATCCGGTCCGTGCGGGCCTCGATGCGGCGCTGCTCCCTCGCGCCGATGGCGCGGTGGTCCAGGGCCCGGCCGCCGCGCGCGCCGGCAGCGGCCTCGTGGTCGTCGTGACACTCCTGCTCGACGCTCGTGCCGCTGGTGCCGACCGTCGTCGCGGCGGTTGCCGTGACGGCGCTCATGGCGAGTGTTGCGACGCTGACCGTGGTGACGGCCAGCACTCGCAGTCCGATCTTGTGCATCTGGGGAACTTCCCTCCGTCGGGGCCACCGACCGAGCGCGGCGGCAACCCGCAACTCATACCGGCTGCCGCGGAGTGGCGCCACGAACTCCGGTTGCGCGTTTCTGCGATGCACAAACGTGCAGAAGCGGCCGCGAGCTGCTCAGGCCCAGCCGGCGACGATGTCGCGGATCTCCGCGAGCCGCTGCGCGACCGCGTCCGGCTCGCCCTCGGTGTGGCCGATCTGCCCGGCCGGGATCCGACTCAGCGGGATGTGGATGGCCCGCATTCCGGCGTTGTTCGCGCCCCAGATGTCGTCGTACAGGCGGTCGCCGACGTACACGCAGCGCGCCGGGTCGTCCATGTCCACGGCATGCATCGCCGCGGTGAATGCCTTCGGGGACGGCTTGGTCCACGGGATCTCGGAGCTGTAGACGTCGCCGTCGATCAGGTCGAGCACGCCGTCGCGCGCGAAGATCTGCTCGTGGAACGCCCGCGGCCAGATCGTGTTGGAGAGCACGCCCACCTTGATCCCGTCGGCACGGAGCGCCTGCCACAGCGGCCGGACCTCGGAGTCGGTGGAGGTGTGCGGCTCCCAGAACCCGTAGTAGGCGTCCAGCAGCTCGGGGTCGTGCTCGAGCCCCGCCTCGGCGAAGAGGTCGTCGACCGTTGCGCTCTGCTGGTGGTCGCGCGAGCGTCCCCAGATGGTGTTGCCGGCCTCGTGAAGACGCTGCCGCGACACCTCGACGTCGTGGTCGGCGTTGACCACGGCTTGCGCGAGTGCCAGCGACTCCGCGTGGAAGTCGATGTCGTGCCAGCGGGTGAGCGTCCCGCCCCAGTCGAAGATCACAGCGTCCACTCCAGGCATGGCCCGGAGGCTAGCCGCACCCTCAAGCCGCGAACGAGGCAATTTCCTCCGCCAGTCGCTCGGGCTGGTCGAGCGCCACGAAGGTGCGCGCGTCGGGGAACCTCACCAGGCGCGCGTCAGGGAACGTCTCGGCCAGCCGCTCACCCAGCCGGATCTTGAAGAAGCGGTCCTCGGGCGCCCAGGCGATCAGCACGGGCCGGTCGAACCGGTGCAGCCGGGTGGCGACGTCGGCCAGGTCGGCGGGATTCCAGCCGCGCAGGAACCGGGCGGTGTCCTGACGCACCCCCTCCGAGGTGAGCGAGGGCTTCAGCCAGCGACTGGTCTCCTCCGTCGTCATCGGTCGCTTCGTGAGCGGCCCGAAGCCGAGCCGGCCGTTGGCGATGGCTGACCAGCGCATCGGTTGGAGCGCGATCCGGGAGGCCACCGGGTGCCGGCCCAGCCGGAAGAGCAGGTTGAACGGGAACGGCGGGAAGACGTCGAACGCGTCGCAGTTGGTGAGGACCAGGCGGCCGATGCGGGAGGAGTCCTCGTCGAGGAGGAACTGGCACACCGCTCCCCCGGTGTCGTTGCCGACCAGCACCACGTCGCGCAGGTCCATCGCCTCCAGGAAGCTGATGATGATCCGCGCGACCGCCCGCGGGCTGAGCTCGGCGTCCGGACGCATCGGGGTCACGTGGGAGGCCAGCGGCCAGGTGGGCGCGTAGGCCCGGAACCCCGCCTCAGCGAGCCGCTCGGGGACGTCGGCCCAGAGCGTGTCGTCGACCAGGAACCCGTGGACGAACACCACCGGGCGGCCGTCCTCGGGACCGGCGACGCGGTAGTGGATGGTGCCGGCCGGCAGGTCGATCGTGTTCCGGATGTCGTTCGTGGTTCTCATGACGTCGCTCCGCTAGGGTTTACGTACAGGGTGTACGTAACTTACGGACAGGTTGTATGAAAAGCAAGAGGACCCAGGCCTCCCGCTCCGCGGCGACCCGTGCGGCGTTGGTCACAGCCGCGCGCCCGCTCTTCGCCGACAAGGGGTACGCCGCCGTGGGCACCGACGAGGTGGCCAAGGCGGCCGGTGTGACCCGGGGCGCGCTCTACCACCAGTTCGCGGGCAAGGAAGAGCTCTTCGCGGCGGTGTTCGAGCAGGTCGAGGCGGAGATCTCCGACGGAATCGCTGCCAATCTGCTCGCCGAGGGCGCGGACCCGGCCCGGGTCCTGCACGACGGCATCGACGCCTGGCTGGCGGTCTGCGCCGAGCCCGAGGTGCACCGGATCGTGCTGATCGACGCGCCGGCGGCGATCGGCTGGGAGCGGTGGCGCGAGATCGGTCAGCGGTACGGCGTCGGGCTCGTCGAGGCCGCCGTCCAGTCGCTGATCGACGCGGGGGTGCTCCCCGAGCAGCCGGTCCGCCCGCTCGCGCACGTCCTGATCGGCGCGCTCGAGGAGGCGGCGCTCTACGCCGCCCGCGCCGACGACCGGGAGACCGCCACCCGCGAGGTGCGGGCGGCTCTGGTCGCCCTGGTCGATGGGCTGCTCAGGTCCTGACCAGGCGCACCAGGTGGTCGACGACGTGGTCGGCGTGCACGTCCTCGCGCTCGCCGGTCCGCCGGTCCTTGACCTCGATCACGCCGTCGGCCAGGCCCTTGCCGACCACCACGATCGTGGGCACGCCGATCAGCTCGGCGTCCTTGAACTTCACGCCGGGGCTGACCTTGCCGGTGCGGTCGTCGTAGAGGACCTCGACGCCGGCCCGGTCGAGCTCGTGGGCGATCCGCTCGGCCGCGGCGACGATCGCCTCGTCCTTGCCTGCGGCAACGAGGTGTACGTCGGCGGGCGCGACATGGCGCGGCCAGCAGAGCCCGAGGTCGTCGAGGGTGCCCTCGGCGATCGCGGCGACGGCGCGCGACGGCCCGACGCCGTAGGAACCCATGGTGACGGTGACGAGCTTGCCCTGCTCGTCGAGCACCTGGAGCCCGAGCGCGTCGGCGTACTTGCGGCCGAGCTGGAAGATGTGGCCCATCTCGATGCCGCGGGCCGCCTCGAGCACACCCTCGTCGCAGCGGGGGCACGGGTCGCCCTCGCGCACCTCGGCCGCCTCGATGGTGCCGTCGGGCGTGAAGTCGCGGCCGGCGACCAGGTCGATCACGTGGCTGCCGGCAACGTTGGCACCGGTGACCCAGCGGGTGCCCTCGACGACGCGGGGGTCGACCGCGAAGCGGATGCCCGAGGGGCCTTCGAGGCCGAGCGCGGCCGGGCCGATGTAGCCCTTCACCAGCGCCGGGTGCTTGGCCATCTCGGTCTCGTCCATCGGCTCGACCTCGATCGGCTCGAGCTGGCCCTCGAGCCGCTTCAGGTCGACCTCCCGGTCACCGGGGACGCCGATCGCCAACGGCTCGCGGGTGCCGTCGGGGTGCTTCAGCACGACCAGCACGTTCTTGAGCGTGTCCCCCGCCGTCCAGGGGCGCTCGCGCGGGAAGTGCTCGTTCAGGTGGTCGACGAGCGTCTCGATCGTCGGCGTGTCCGGCGTCTGCTCGGCGTGAGCTGCCGGCGCGTCGGCGTAGGGCACCGGGTCGGGGGCGTGCACCTCGACCGCCTCGACGTTGGCGGCGTAGTCGCACTTGGTGCAGCGCACGTAGGTGTCCTCGCCCACGTCGGCCTTCGCGAGGAACTCCTCGGACTTCGAGCCGCCCATCGCGCCCGACGTCGCCTTGACGATGACGTACTCGAACCCCAGCCGGTCGAAGATCCGCACATAGGCGTCGCGGTGCCTCTGGTAGCTGGCGTCGAGCCCGGCGTCGTCGACGTCGAAGGAGTAGGAGTCCTTCATGATGAACTCGCGGCCGCGCAGCAGCCCGGCCCGCGGACGCGCCTCGTCGCGGTACTTCGTCTGGATCTGGTAGATCGTCAGCGGCAGGTCCTTGTACGACGAGTACATGTCCTTGACCACGAGCGTGAACATCTCCTCGTGGGTGGGACCCAGGAGGTAGTCGGCGCCCTTGCGGTCCTGGAGCCGGAAGATGCCGTCGCCGTAGTCGGTCCAGCGGTTGCTCGCCTCGTAGGGCTCCTTGGGCAGCAGCGCCGGGAACGACAGCTCCTGGCCGCCGATGCTGTTCATCTCGTCGCGGATGATCGTCTCGATCTTGCGCAGCACCCGCAGCCCCAGCGGCAGCCAGGTGTAGATGCCGGGCGAGGTACGCCGGATGTAGCCGGCCCGGACGAGCAGCCGGTGGCTCGGCACCTCGGCGTCCGCCGGGTCCTCACGCAGGGTCCGCACGAACAGGCTCGACATCCGCAGAATCATGGGCGCAAGGCTACGGCCCGCACACCGTCGACCGCGCGGCAGTTCCGCGACCGTCAACGTCGGGTCGTTTGCCAACGCTCACGCGGGGCACCGAGGCGGATGTCGCACCACGACTTCGCCTTCACGCGGGCCTACCGGCTGTCCGGACTCCCCTTCGGGGTGACGCCCGGCACCACGGGGGCCGACGTGGACCAGGGGGTGCTGCGAGTCCGGTTCGGGCCGTGGCGGCTGCGGACCGAGGTCGCCAACGTCGAGGGCGTCGAGGAGTCCGGCGACTACGCGTTCATCAAGACCGCCGGCCCGGCGCACCTGTCACTGGCCGACCGTGGGATCACGTTCGCCACGAACTCCGCGCAGGGGCTGTGCATCCGGTTCGTCGACCGGGTCCGGATCGACCTGCCGGTCGGCCACCTGCGCTGCCCGGCCGCGACGCTGACCGTGGCCGACCCCGCGGCTCTGCGATCGGACCTGCTCGGCTGACGTCTCAGCCGCGCGTCGCGGCGTACGCCGCCTTGATCAGCGGCCACTGGAGCGGCAACCTCGCCAGCGCGACGGCCTGGAACGCCCGGCTGTCGCCCTTCACCGCGTCGACGGCCATCTTCACGTTGCCGGGGAACACCCCGATCAGCAGCAGGACGCTCCCCCAGCCGGCCAGTCGGCGCGTCGGCGGGGCGAGCAGGCCGGCCGCCAGGGCGAGCTCCGCGACCCCGCTCCCGACGATGACCTCGCGGTGAGCCGGCACCCACGAGGGCATCAGCGGTTCGTAGGTCTCCGGCCGGGCCAGGTGGATGGTGCCGTTGACCATGAAGATGCCGGCCAGGAGCTTGCCGGCTCTGGGGAGGCTCACGCCATCACCCTGTCAGAACATCACCGTCGAGAACGTCGTCGTCTCGCGGAAGCCGACCCGCTCGTAGGCGCGGCGGGCGGGCTCGTTCCAGGCGTTGACATAGAGCGACACGGACGGGGCGATGGTCGCCTGCACCTGCTCGACCACCGCGGCCATGCCGGCGACGGCCAGGCCCTCGCCGCGACGCTCCGGAGGGACCCACACGCCCTGGACCTGGGCCGCCTCCGGGGTCGCGCAGGCGACCTCGGCCTTGAAGATCAGCTGGCCGCGCTCGAACCGCGCGAACGACCACCCCCGGCTCATCAGCTGGGTGACCCGGGCGCGGTAGAGGTCGGCGCCGCCCCCGGCCTCCGGGGACACCCCCACCTCCTCGGTGTACATCGCTACGCACGCGGGATAGAGCACCGCCAGGTCGCGTCGTTCGGTGCGCCGTACGTCCGGATCCGGGGCCACCTGCGGGGGTGCGTCGATCACCATGTGCGGCTGCTCCCACCGGGTGTCGCGCGGGCGTCCCCACGACTCGGCCACCTCGTCCCAGAACGGTCGTACGGCGGCGTGGGGACCGACGATGGTGGAGACGCTGCGGTGCCGGGTCAGGGCACGCTCGGCGAACGCGCGGGCGTCCTCGGGCTGGGCCTCGACGGGCACCAGGTTGGCACCCACGTGACAGGCGGCGACCAGCTCGCCGTCGTCGTACCGACCCCAGACCTCGCCGCCCAGCCAGCGCGGCTCCAGGCTCGTGGTCCTCGCCCGGTAGGCCGCGAACACGTTGACGACCGGATCCTTGGCGGTCAGCGCAAGGAACGCGTCCAGGTCGGGCGTCCCCAGGAGGCGCACCCCGTGGCGAGTGGTCGGCACGCGGTGAGCCTAGGCGCACCGAGGGCAACTTCGGTCAAGCGTCTCCCCAAGACGGCGTGCGAGATTCGGTTCCATGACGACACCACTCTCGGGACGCGTCGCGCTGGTGGCCGGGGCCACGCGCGGCGCCGGCCGCGCCTTCGCCGTCGAGCTGGCCCGTGCGGGCGCCCACGTCTACGCCACCGGAAGGAGCAGCCGCGCCCAGGGGCGCTCCGAGATCGGCCGGTCCGAGACCATCGAGGACACCGGTGACCTGATCGAGTCCGCCGGCGGCTCCGGCACAGCGCTCGTGGTCGACCACGAGTCGCCCGAGGCGGTCCGCTCGCTGGTCGACCGGATCCGCCGCGACCGGGGCCGCCTCGACGTTCTCGTCAACGACATCTTCGGCGGCGACCGCTACGCGCAGTTCGACAAGCCGCTGTGGGAGCACGACCTCGCTGGCGGGCTCCGGATGCTGCGGATGGGCGTCGACACTCATCTGATCACCGCTCATTTCGCGATCCCGCTCCTGCTCGAGAGCGGCGGAGGACTCCTCGTCGAGGTGACCGACGGCACGAGCGAGTTCAACGCCGCGTTCCGTGAGGGCGTCGGCTTCTACTACGACCTGGTCAAGGCCAACGTGGGCCGGATCATCGTCGGGCTGACCCACGAGCTCCGCGACCACCCTGTCACCGTCGTCGGCCTCACGCCGGGCTGGCTCCGCTCGGAGAACATGCTCGACCACTTCGGGGTCACCGAGGAGACCTGGCGCGACGCGCTCGAGAAGGTGCCCGGGTTCGCGATCTCGGAGACCCCGACGTACGTCGCCCGCGGCCTGGCCGCACTGGCGGCCGATCCCGACCTGGGCCGCTACGCCGGTCGGGTGCTCACCTCTCACGATCTCGCCGAGCAGTACGACGTCACCGACGTCGACGGGTCGCGACCCGACGCCTGGGGCTACATCGCCCGCCACGGGATCGACGAGCAGAACGGCGAGGGCGTCGAGGAGTTCCGCTGAGGCGGGGTCAGGAGACGGTGACGTCGGCGGAGGCTCCGTCGACGGACTCCATGCCCTCGGCGATCCGCATCGCCTCTTCGATCAGGGTCTCGACGATCTGCGACTCGGGGACGGTCTTGATCACCTCGCCCTTGACGAAGATCTGGCCCTTCCCGTTGCCGCTGGCGACGCCGAGGTCGGCCTCGCGGGCCTCGCCCGGACCGTTGACGACGCAGCCCATGACCGCCACCCGCAGCGGGACCTCGAGGCCGTCGAGACCGGCGGTCACCTCGTCGGCGAGCTTGTAGACGTCGACCTGGGCCCTGCCGCAGCTCGGGCAGGACACGATCTCGAGGCGCCGCGGCTTGAGGTTGAGCGACTCCAGGATCTGGATGCCGACCTTGACCTCCTCGACCGGCGGGGCCGAGAGCGAGACCCGGATCGTGTCGCCGATGCCCCTGCTGAGCAGGTGGCCGAACGCGACCGCGGACTTGATGGTGCCCTGGAACGCCGGCCCGGCCTCGGTCACGCCGAGGTGGAGCGGCCAGTCGCCGCGCTCGGCGAGCATCTCGTAGGCGCGCACCATGATCACCGGGTCGTTGTGCTTGACCGAGATCTTGAAGTCATGGAAGTCGTGCTCCTCGAAGAGGCCGGCCTCCCACACCGCCGACTCGACGAGCGCCTCGGGCGTCGCCTTGCCGTACTTCTCCAGCAGCCGCTTGTCGAGCGAGCCGGCGTTGACGCCGATCCGGATGCTGGTGCCGCGGTCCTTGGCCGCGGCCGCGATCTCCTTGACCTGGTCGTCGAACTTGCGGATGTTACCCGGGTTGACGCGGACCGCCGCGCAACCGGCGTCGATGGCCGCGAAGACGTACTTGGGCTGGAAGTGGATGTCGGCGATCACCGGGATCTGCGAGTGCTGCGCGATCTCCGGGAGCGCGTCGGCGTCGTCCTGGCTCGGGCAGGCGACCCGCACGATGTCGCACCCCGAGGCGGTGAGCTCGGCGATCTGCTGCAGCGTGGTGTTGACGTCGGAGGTGAGCGTGGTGGTCATCGACTGCACCGAGATCGGCGACTCGCTGCCGACGCCGACCTTGCCCACCTTGATCTGGCGGGTCGGGCGGCGGGGCGCGAGGACCGGCGGCGGTGCCTCCGGCATGCCGAGGCTGATGGCGGTCATGACCCCAAGGTTACGGGCCCCACCGTTCCTCGCCGAGTCGGCGCATCCTCTCCCCAGATCCTCGCCGAGTCGGCGCATCCTCTCCTCATACAGTCGTCGAGTCGGCGCATCCTCTCCCCAGATCCTCGCCGAGTCGGCGCATCCTCTCCTCATA
>DASTDJ010000103.1:0-5725 GCA_035710425.1 Nocardioides sp. | reverse complement strand
GACCCGCCGCTACGAGATCTTCAAGGAGTACACGAACCTCGTGGACTCCCAGGCGGAGCGGCTGATGACCCTGCGTGGCCTGTTCAAGCTGCGCGGAGGCAACCCGATCCCGATCGAGGAGGTCGAGCCGGTCTCCGAGATCGTCAAGCGCTTCTCCACCGGGGCGATGTCCTACGGCTCGATCAGCCAGGAGGCCCACGAGACCCTCGCGATCGCGATGAACCGGCTGGGCGCGAAGTCCAACACCGGCGAGGGCGGCGAGGACGCCGACCGGCTCCACGACCCCGAGCGCCGCTCGGCGATCAAGCAGGTCGCCTCCGGCCGCTTCGGGGTGACCGCGGAGTACCTCACCAACTCCGACGACATCCAGATCAAGATGGCGCAGGGCGCGAAGCCCGGCGAGGGCGGACAGCTGCCCGGCCACAAGGTCTACCCGTGGGTCGCCAAGACCCGCTACTCGACCCCTGGCGTGGGGCTGATCAGCCCGCCGCCCCACCACGACATCTACTCGATCGAGGACCTCGCCCAGCTGATCCACGACCTCAAGAACGCGAACCCGAGAGCGCGCGTCCACGTCAAGCTCGTCGCGGAGGTCGGGGTCGGCACGGTCGCGGCAGGTGTGTCCAAGGCGCACGCCGACGTCGTACTCATCTCCGGGCACGACGGTGGCACCGGCGCCTCCCCATTGACCTCCCTCAAGCACGCGGGGGGTCCGTGGGAGCTCGGCCTGGCCGAGACCCAGCAGACGCTGCTGCTCAACGGGCTGCGCGACCGGATCGTGGTGCAGGCCGACGGCCAGCTCAAGACCGGCCGCGACGTCGTGATCGCCGCCCTGCTCGGTGCCGAGGAGTTCGGCTTCGCCACGGCGCCGCTCGTGGTGTCCGGCTGCATCCTGATGCGGGTCTGCCACCTCGACACCTGTCCGGTCGGCGTGGCGACCCAGAACCCCGTGCTGCGCGAGCGCTACACCGGCAAGGCCGAGTACGTCGTCAACTTCTTCGAGTACGTCGCCGAGGAGGTCCGCGAGCTCCTCGCCGAGCTCGGCTACCGCACCCTCGACGAGGCGATCGGCCAGGTGGGCGCGCTCGACATCGCGGAGGCCGTCGACCACTGGAAGGCCTCGGGGCTCGACCTGACACCGATCCTGCACGCCCCCGACACGAGCCACTTCCCCGAGCAGGACCTGCGCAACACCAAGAGGCAGGACCACGGCCTCGAGAAGTCGCTCGACGTCACTGAGCTGGTGCCACTGGCCCGGCCGGCCATCGAGAGCGGCGAGCCGGTGCGGGCGCAGGTCGCGATCCGCAACGTCAACCGCACGGTGGGGACGATCCTCGGTCACGAGGTCACCAAGAAGTACGGCGGCGACGGCCTGCCCGAGGGCACGATCGACATCACGTTCATGGGCTCCGCCGGCCAGTCGTTCGGCGCGTTCGTGCCGCGCGGCATGACCCTGCGGCTCGAGGGCGACGCCAACGACTACCTCGGCAAGGGGCTGTCGGGAGGGCGGCTGATCGTCCGGCCCGACCGCGCCGCGACCTTCGAGGCCAACGAGCAGATCATCGCCGGCAACGTGATCGCCTACGGCGCCACGAGCGGCCAGATCTTCATCCGGGGAGGTGTGGGCGAGCGGTTCTGCGTCCGCAACTCCGGGGTGTGGGCGGTCACCGAGGGTGTGGGTGACCACGGGTGCGAGTACATGACCGGCGGCCGTGCCGTCGTACTCGGTCCCACCGGGCGCAACTTCGCGGCCGGCATGTCCGGCGGCATCGCCTGGGTGCTCGACCTCGACGAGGGCCGGGTCAACCCCGAGCTGGTGGAGCTCCGCCCGGTCGCCGGCCAGGCGGCCGACGAGCTCGAAGGCATGGTCCGCGCGCATCTCGAGGAGACGGGTTCGACCGTCGCCGAGGCGCTGCTCGCCGACTGGGAGACCTCGTTGACCAGGTTCACCGAGGTGATGCCCACCGACTACCGCAAGGTGCTCGAGGTGAAGGCGAAGGCGGAGGCCGACGGACTCGATGAGGACGAAGCCGCCCACGCGATCATGGAGGTGCTCCATGGCTGACCCCAAGGGCTTCCTGAAGAAGGGCCGCGAGGTCGCGCCCCGCCGTCCGGTCGACGAGCGGGTCAAGGACTGGGACGAGGTCTATCCCGGGGGAGTCGGCCGCGCGCTGCTGCCGATCATCACCGAGCAGGCCGGGCGCTGCATGGACTGCGGCATCCCGTTCTGCCACCAGGGCTGCCCGCTGGGCAACCTGATCCCCGAGTGGAACGACCTGGTCTGGCGCGACGACTGGGACGGCGCCATCGAGCGGCTGCACGCGACCAACAACTTCCCCGAGTTCACCGGCCGGCTCTGCCCGGCGCCGTGCGAGCCCGCGTGCGTTCTCGGCATCAACCAGGACCCGGTGACGATCAAGAACGTCGAGGTCTCGATCATCGACCGGGCGTGGGAGTCCGGAAACGTGCGGCCGCAGCCGCCGGAGTGGCTCTCCGGCCGCACCGTCGCTGTCATCGGCTCGGGGCCTGCCGGCCTCGCCGCCGCGCAACAGCTCACCCGGGCCGGCCACACCGTGGCGGTCTACGAGCGCGACGACCGGATCGGCGGCCTGCTCCGCTACGGCATCCCCGAGTTCAAGATGGAGAAGAAGCACGTCGACCGGCGGATCGACCAGATGAAGCGCGAGGGCACCGTCTTCCGCGCCGGCGTCAACGTCGGCGAGGAGCTCACCGGGGCCAAGCTGCGGGATCGGTACGACGCGGTGATCCTCGCGATCGGCGCCACCGAGCCGCGCGACCTGCCGGTGCCCGGGCGCGAGCTCGGCGGCATCCACCAGGCCATGGAGTTCCTGCCGCAGGCCAACCGGGTCGCGCTGGGCGAGCCGGTCCCCGACCAGATCACGGCCGAGGGCAAGCACGTGGTGATCATCGGCGGCGGTGACACCGGGGCCGACTGCCTCGGCACCTCCACCCGCCAGGGCGCCGCGTCGATCACCCAGCTCGAGATCATGCCCGAGCCGCCGGAGCACCGCCCCGAGGGTCAGCCGTGGCCGACCTACCCGATGATCTTCCGGGTCTCCTCTGCCCACGAGGAGGTCGGCCAGGGAGACGAGGACTGTCGGGTCTACTCCGTGTCGACGCAGGAGTTCCTCGGCGACGACGACGGCAACGTCCGGGCCCTGCGCCTGGTCGAGGTGGTCTTCGAGAACGGGCGGCCCACCGAGGTCGAGGGCACCGAGCGCGAGATCCCGGCCCAGCTGGTGCTGTTCGCGATGGGCTTCCTCGGCCCCGAGAAGCCCGGACTCGTCGAGCAGCTCGGCGTCGACCTCGACGAGCGCGGCAACGTCGCCCGCGACGCGTCGTACGCCACCTCGGTGCCGGGGGTGTTCGTGGTCGGTGACGCCGGTCGCGGGCAGTCGCTCATCGTGTGGGCGCTGGCGGAGGGCAGGGCCGCAGCGGCCGCGGTGGACAAGCACCTCACCGGCTCCACCGCCCTGCCCTCGCCGATTCCTCCCACTGCGCGTCCGCTGGTCGTCTAGTTGTTGCCGACCCGTCACCAAGTTGGTGACGGCTCAGGCTTTGGATCGTTCTAAAAGTCGCTAGGGTTGGCGGGTGCGTAGAGCCAAGATCGTTTGCACCCTGGGACCGGCCACCAGCTCCGAGCGTCGCATCCGTGAGCTGGTGTACGCCGGGATGGACGTCGCCCGGCTGAACATGAGCCACGGCACCCACGCGGAGCACGCCGAGGCCTACCGCCTGGTGCGCGCGGCCGCCGACACGAGCGGACACGGCGTGGGCATCTTCGCCGACCTGCAGGGGCCGAAGATCCGGATGCAGACCTTCGCGGAGGGCTTCGCCGTGCTGGAGCGCGGTCAGGAGTGGACGATCACCACGCGCGACGTGCCGGGTGACGCCAAGGTCGCCGGCACGACGTACGAGGGGCTGCCGGGGGACGTGAAGGCCGGCGACCCGATCCTGATCGACGACGGCAAGATTCGGCTCCGGGTCACCGACGTCACCGACACCGACGTCGTCACCGAGGTGCTGGTGGGCGGCCGGGTCAGCAACCACAAGGGCATCAACCTGCCGGGGGTCGCGGTGTCGGTGCCCGCGCTGTCGGCGAAGGACGAGGCCGACCTGCGCTTCGCGCTGTCGCTGAGCGTCGACTTCATCGCGCTGAGCTTCGTCCGCGACGCCAAGGACGCAGAGCAGGTCCGCCGCGTGATGCGCGACGTCGGGTGCCAGCTCCCGGTGATCGCGAAGATCGAGAAGCCCCAGGCCATCGACAACCTCGACGACGTGATCGAGGCCTTCGACGGGTTCATGGTCGCCCGCGGCGACCTCGGGGTGGAGTGCCCGCTCGAGGAGGTCCCGTTCCTCCAGAAGCAGGTGATCGAGAAGGCCCGGCTCAACGCCAAGCCGGTGATCGTCGCGACCCAGATGCTCGAGTCGATGATCACCAACCCGGCACCCACCAGGGCCGAGGCCAGCGACGTCGCCAACGCCGTCCTCGACGGTGCCGACGCGGTGATGCTGTCGGGCGAGACGAGCGTGGGGGAGTACCCCATCCACACCGTCGAGACGATGGCTCGGATCATCACCGCGACCGAGTCGCACGCCCTCGAGCAGCACGCCTTCGGGCACTTCGAGGAGATCGACTGGGACCCGCGTACCCGCGGCGGCGTGATCGCCAAGGCGGCCGAGGAGGTCGCGGCCCGGGTCGAGGCGAAGTACGTCGTGGCGTTCACCCAGAGCGGCGACTCGGCCCGGCGCCTGGCCAGGCTCCGCAGCGCGATCCCGACCCTGGCGTTCACGCCGGAGGCCCGGGTGCGTTCGCAGCTCTCGCTCAGCTGGGGCGTCGAGACGTTCAAGACCGTCAGCGTGGAGCACACCGACGAGATGGTGCGTCAGGTCGACGAGCAGCTGCTGCAGATCGGGCGCGTGCAGGAGGGTGACCTGGTGGTGATCGTGGCCGGCAGCCCGCCCGGCATCCCCGGCTCCACGAACGCGCTCCGCATCCACCGGATGGGCGACGCTATCAACGAGGTGGCTCCGGCGTACCGGAAGCGATGAGGTCCGGGCCGCGACGCTGGACGGACCGAGCGACCACGTGGCCGACGGATGACGTCCTGGCGCGGCGGTGCCCCGGGTGGGATTCGAACCCACACTGAATGGTGTTTGAGACCATCGCCTCTGCCGTTGGGCTACCGGGGCAAGTCGGCGGAAACCCTAGCCGATCTTCGCCATGATCCTTTCCTTGCCTAAAGTCGAGTGAGTCACTACAGTTAATCCTCCAAGGACGAGGGAGGCGGCACATGTGGAACCCGTGGCAGTGGGCCAGCGCCAGCAACGAGCGGGCGATCGCCAACGCGAGGCTCGGGACCACCGAGTGCAGCCGGCGCCGGCTCGAGCGCGCGGAGGTCGAGCAGTTCTTCGCGGCCCTCTACCCGGAGCCCGCGCCCTCGAGTCATCCGGCCTGACCCCGGAGCACTAACCTGAGCGGGTGACCGCTCCCACGCCTGAGACCGGGCCCAGCACTCGCACCGTCGTCATCGCCGAGGACGAGACGCTGATCCGGATGGACCTCGCAGAGATGCTCACCGACGAGGGGTACGACGTCGTCGGCCAGGCCGGCGACGGGGCCACCGCGCTCGAGCTCGTCGAGGAGCATCGTCCGGACCTGGTGATCCTGGACGTGAAGATGCCGGTGCTCGACGGCATCGCC
>DASTDJ010000102.1:0-8166 GCA_035710425.1 Nocardioides sp. | reverse complement strand
GGGAGAACAGCTCGGGTCAAGATGCGCCGACTCGACGTACGACCCGGTCAAGACGCGCCGAGTCGGAAACCCGCCCAAGCCAAGACGCGCCGACTCGACCCTTCACCCGAGCCAAGACGCGCCGACTCGACGTAGCACCCGAGCCAAGACGCGCCGAGTCGGGCTAGAAGATGATCTCGCCTGCCTTGCGGCGGGAGCGGAGGAGCTGGAGGGCCTCGTCGAGGATCACCTCGGCCTCGGCGTCGGAGCGGCGCTCTTTCACGTAGGCGAGGTGGGTCTTGTACGGCTCGATCTTCGGAGCGGGCGGCGGGTTCTCGGAGTCGAGGGAGGCCGGGAGACCGCACTTGGGGCAGTCCCACGACTCGGGCACGGTGGCCTCGACCGAGAAGGTCACCACCGAGCGATGCTCGTGCGAGCAGAAGTAGGTGACCGCCTGGCGCGGGGCGGCCTCGCCGCGCTCCGCCTCACCCATCGGTCCGGCGCCGACACGGCTGCCTCGGATCGCGTTCCCACCACCAGCCATGCTGTCCGACTCCTCAGTTCTGGTAGGCCAGCAGAAGGCCCAGGGCAATCACACACGCGAACCAGATGACGCCGATCCCGATCGTGAATCGGTCCAGGTTCCGTTCCGCGACGGACGAGCCTCCGAGCGAGCTGGAGACGCCACCGCCGAACATGTCCGAAAGTCCACCGCCGCGGCCCTTGTGGAGCAGCACCAGGAGGATCATGATTCCGCTGCTGATGAGCAGCAGGATGGTGAAGAGCGTAGTCACGGTCGGGAATCCTACGTCAGAGGCATGCGAATAGACGACGCGGCCGACACACGGTCAGGGACATTCACAGCATCGGCATGTCGTAGAAACGGCAGATCCCGCCGAACTCGTCGGCGTCGAGGCTCGCACCGCCCACCAGACACCCGTCGACGTCGGTCTGGGCCATGATCCCGGCGACATTCCCGGCCTTCACCGAGCCGCCGTACAGGATGCGTACGCCGTCGGCGGCGGCCGCGTCGTGGGTCTCCCGGATCCGGGCGCGGATCGCCGCACACACCTCCTGGGCGTCGTCAGGAGTGGCGACCTCGCCGGTGCCGATCGCCCACACCGGCTCGTAGGCGACCACCAGCCCGGCCACCTGCTGCGCGCTGAACCCGGCCAGCGAGCCGTCGACCTGGGCGAGCGTGAACGGCACCTGCTCACCGGCCTGGCGCACCTCGAGACCCTCACCCACGCAGACGATCGGCGTCATCCCGGCGTCCAGCGCCTTGTGTGCCTTCGCGTTGACGACGTCGTCGGTCTCCGCGTGGTACTGGCGCCGCTCCGAGTGCCCGACGACGACGTAGGTGCAGCCGAGCTTGGCCAGCATCCCCGCCGAGATCTCGCCGGTGTAGGCCCCGGAGTCCTGGGTCGACACGTCCTGCGCGCCGTACCCGATCGAGAGCCGGTCTCCGTCGACGAGGGTCTGCACCGAACGCAGATCGGTGTACGGCGGCACCACGACCACCTCGCTCTTGGCGAAGTCGTGGCGCTTGTCCGTCAACGTCCAGGCGAGCTTCTGCACCAGGACCACGGCCTCCTGGTGGTTGAGGTTCATCTTCCAGTTGCCCGCCATCAGCGGGATCCGGGTCGCGGCCATCAGTCCTCCAGAACCGTGATGCCGGGCAGTTCCTTGCCCTCGAGGTACTCCAGGCTGGCGCCGCCGCCGGTGGAGATGTGTCCGAAGTCGGACTCGTCGAAGCCGAGCGCGCGCACCGCGGCCGCGGAGTCGCCCCCGCCGACGACGGACAGACCGTCGATCTTGGTGAGCGCCTCGGCGACCGCGCGGGTGCCGCCGGCGAACGCGTCGGTCTCGAAGACGCCCATCGGCCCGTTCCAGAACACGGTGCGCGCGTCGGTCAGCGCGGCAGCGAACGCCGCGGCCGACTCCGGCCCGATGTCGAGGCCGAGGCTGTCGGCCGGGATCTCCGAGGCCGGTACGACGACCGGCAGCGGCTCGCGACCCTCGCTCGGGAACTCCTTGTCGACCACCACGTCGGTCGGCAGCAGGATCTGCACGCCGGCGTTCTCGGCCCGCTGGAGGTACCCGAGGCAGACGTCGACCTGGTCCTCCTCGAGCAGGCTCTTGCCGACCTCGTGGCCCTGCGCCTTCAGGAACGTGAAGACCATGCCGCCGCCGATCAGCAGCCGGTCGGCCGTCTCCAGGAGGTTCTCGATCACACCGAGCTTGTCGGAGACCTTGGATCCGCCGAGCACCACGGCGTAGGGCCGCTCCGGGTCGGCGGTCAGCCGCCGGAGCACGTCGATCTCGGCGCTGACCAGGCCGCCCATCGCGTGCGGCAGCCGCTGCGCCACGTCGTAGACGCTGGCCTGCTTGCGGTGCACGACCCCGAACCCGTCGGACACGAAGGCGTCGGCCAGCGCGGCGAGCTCGTCGGCGAACGCGCCGCGCTCGGCGTCGTCCTTGCTGGTCTCGCCCGGGTTGAAGCGCACGTTCTCCAGCAGCGCGACCTGCCCGTCCTCGAGCCCGTCGACGGTCGCGCGGGCCGACTCACCGACGGTGTCGGTGGCGAAGGCGACGTCGGCGCCGAGCAGCTCGCCCAGCCGGGTCGCCACGGGCTGCAGCGAGTAGGCCGGGTCGGGCGCACCCTTCGGCCGCCCCAGGTGGGCGACCACGACGACCCGCGCGCCGGCGTCGGTCAGCGCCTTCAGCGTGGGCACGCTGGCCCGGATCCGCCCGTCATCGGTGATCTGGGTGCCGTCGAGTGGCACGTTCAGGTCGGAACGGACCAGGACCCGCTTGCCCTGTACGTCGCCGAGGCCGGCGTACTCCCCCACGCCGGTCAGAGGGTTTCGCCGACGTAGATGATCAGGTCGGCGAGGCGGTTGGAGTAGCCCCACTCGTTGTCGTACCAGCCGACGACCTTCACCTGGTTGCCGATCACCTTGGTCAGCGGCGCATCGAAGATGCACGACGCGGGGTCGGTCACGATGTCGCTGGAGACGATCAGGTCCTCGGAGTAGCGCAGGAAGCGACCGTCGGCCGCCGCCTTCACGGCCGCGTTGACCTCCTCGACCGAGGTCTCGCGGCCGGCCTCGAAGGTCAGGTCGGTGGCGGAGCCGGTCGGGACCGGCACCCGCAGCGCGTAGCCGTCGAGCTTGCCCTTGAGCTCGGGGAGCACCAAGCCGATCGCCTTGGCGGCCCCGGTGGAGGTGGGCACCACGTTCAGGGCGGCGGCGCGGGCGCGCCGGAGGTCCTTGTGGATGTTGTCCTGGAGGTTCTGGTCGGCGGTGTAGGCGTGCACGGTGGTCATCAGGCCCTTGACGATCCCGAACTCGTCGTTGAGCGCCTTCGCCATCGGCGCCAGGCAGTTGGTGGTGCACGACGCGTTCGAGATGACGGTGTGCGCCTCCGGGTCGTACGTCGTGTGGTTGACGCCCATCACGACGGTGACGTCCTCGTTCTTGGCAGGCGCCGAGATGATCACCTTTTTCGCGCCGCCGGAGTCGACGTGGGCGCGCGCCTTGGTGGCGTCGGTGAAGAAGCCGGTCGACTCGACCACCACGTCGACGCCGTGGTCAGCCCACTTCAGCGCCGCAGGGTCGCGGTCGGCGAAGACGTGGATCGCCTGGTCACCGACGGTGATGGAGTCCTCGGTCGCAGCCACCTCGGCGTCGAGCCGGCCGAGCACCGAGTCGAACTTCAGCAGGTGGGCGAGCGTCGCGTTGTCGGTCAGGTCGTTGACGGCCACGATCTCGAGGTCGAGGCCGCTGGCTCGCACGGCCCGGAAGAAGTTGCGACCGATCCGGCCGAAGCCGTTGATACCTACACGAATGGTCATTTGCGATCTCCTGGTCTCGGTGGTGGGTGTTCAGTCACCCGCCTTGACGGAAGCACCGGCGTTCAGTCACCAGCACGCACGCGAGCCTATCGCCACGCCTTCGAGCAACAACGCCCCGTCCCGCGGTACGTCCCGGTAACGCCGACTCGGTGCAGGTCAGGCGTCTTCCGCGAGCATCTCCGGGGTCAGCGAGGCCTCGGTGTCGGGGATGCCCAGCTCCTCGGCGCGCTTGTCGGCCATCGCGAGCAGACGGCGGATCCGGCCGGCGATCGCGTCCTTGGTGAGCACCGGCTCGTGCAGCTGGCCGAGCTCCTCGAGCGACGCCTGCTTGTGCTCGAGCCGCAGTGCGCCGGCCATCCGCAGGTGGTCGGGCACCTCATCGCCGAGGATCTCCATCGCCCGCTCGACCCGGGCGCCTGCGGCGACCGCGGCCCTGGCGGACCGGCGCAGGTTGGCGTCGTCGAAGTTGGCGAGCCGGTTGGCCGTTGCCCGGACCTCGCGCCGCATCCGGCGCTCCTCCCAGGCCATCAGCGTCTCATGGGCGCCGAGCCGGGTGAGCAGCTGGCCGATGGCGTCGCCGTCCCTGATCACGACCCGGTCGACCCCGCGGACCTCGCGGGCCTTGCCCTGGATGCCGAGGCGCCGGGCCACGCCGACCAGCGCGAGCGCGGCCTCGGGTCCCGGGCAGGTGACCTCGAGCGACGACGAGCGACCGGGTTCGGTGAGTGAGCCGTGGGCCAGGAAGGCGCCGCGCCACGCGGCCACCGCGTCGCACCCGCCACCGGACACGACGGCGGGCGGAAGCCCGCGCACCGGCCGGCCGCGCTGGTCGACCAGGCCGGTCTGTCGGGCCAACGCCTCGCCGTCGCGTACGACGCGCACGATGTAGCGACTCCCCTTGCGGATTCCGTTGCCCTGCACCATCACGACGTCGGACTCGTGGCCGTAGACCTCGGAGATGTCCCGCCGAAGCCGACGCGCTGAGGCGCCGGTGTCGAGCTCGGCCTCGACCACGATCTTGCCGCTCACGAGGTGCAGCCCGCCGGCGAAGCGCAGCATCGAGGCGACCTCGGCCTTGCGGCAGCACGTCTTGGTGATCTGGGTGTTCGCAAGTTCCGCCTTCACCTGCGCCGTCATCGCCATGTGGCCGATCCTGCCACGCTCGTCAATCACCCTCGGCCAGAATCCGGGCGTACGCCGAGGCCAGCTTGTGCGGGTCGTGGCGGGCGGTCCCGTCACCGATGGCAACGTCGTCGACGACGAGCCTGCCACCCGAGGCCTCGACCACGTCGCGGAGCTCGGCCAGCTCGTCGGCCACCCCGTCGCGATCGGCCAGCACGGCGTAGATCTGCAGGTCGGGCGCGTGCTCTGCGAGCACCGCCAGGTGGTCGGCAGGAGCGAAGCCGCCGGTCTCGCCGGCCTGCTCGGCGAGGTTGAGCACCACGATCACCCGCGCCTCCGTGGCGACCAGCGCGTCTCTCAGCGCCGGCACCAGCAGGTGCGGGATCACCGACGAGAACCACGAGCCGGGCCCGAGCACCACCCAGTCGGCGTCGCGGATCGCGGTGATGGCGGCGGGGCTGACCGGAGGATCGGCGGGGTCGAGGCTGATCGAGGTGATCACGCCCTCGGTGGTCGCGACCTCGACCTGGCCGCGGACCGTCGTCAGCCCGTCGGGGTCGTCGCCCCGACCGCGCACCTGCGCGGTGATGTCCATCGGGGTCAGCGCCATGGGTAGCACCCGGCCCTTGGTGCCGAGCAGCCGGCCGACCCAGTCGAGCGCGTCGACGTGGTCGCCGAGCAGCTCCCAGAGCCCGACGATGAGCAGGTTGCCCACCACGTGGTCGCGCATCTCGCCCTGGCCGGCGAACCGGTGCTGCAGCACCCGCGCCCAGGTGTCGCCCCACTTGTCGTCACCACACAGGGCCGCCAGCGCCATCCTGAGGTCGCCCGGAGGCAGTACGCCGAACTCGCCGCGCAACCGGCCCGACGACCCGCCGTTGTCGGCCACCGTCACGATCGCGGTGAGCTCGTCGACGGTCAGGTCGTCGACGAGCAGGCGCAGCGCCGAGAGCGAGGCGTGCAGGCCGTGCCCTCCGCCCAGCGCCACGACCGCCTGGGCGCGGTCGGACCGGTTGAGGCGAGGCAGCTTCATCCGGGGTCCCCGCGGCGTTGTTCGACGGAGGAACGAAGCGGGGGAGGCGAAGAACGTCGTGGGGTGGTCATTCGCGTCCCAGGTCGCGGTGGCTCACCTTGGCGTCGTAGCCGCGCTCGAGCAGGCGGCGCGCGATCTCCTCGCTCATCGCGACGCTGCGGTGCTTGCCGCCGGTGCAGCCGATCGCCACGCGCATGAACCGCTTGCCCTCCCGCAGGTAGCCCTCCGCGACGTCGGCCAGCATCGGCACGTAGGCGTCCAGGAACTCCTCGGCCCCGGGCTGCTTCATGACGTAGTCGGAGACCGGCCCGTCGCGTCCGGTCGACGCGCGCAGCTCGGGCACCCAGAAGGGGTTGGGGAGGAACCGCATGTCGGCGACGAAGTCGGCGTCGACCGGGATGCCGTACTTGAAGCCGAAGCTGATCAGCGTCGCCTTCAGCCGGGTCGTCTGCGGGGACCCGAAGGACTCGGCGATCCGGTCGGTGAGCTGGTGCACGTTGAGCGCGGAGGTGTCGATCACCAGGTCGGCGTCGCTGCGCAGGTCGGCGAGCACCCGCCGCTCCCGGGTGAGCCCGTCCAGCAGCCGTCCGCTCCCCTGCAGCGGGTGCGGCCGGCGGGCCGCCTCCTGCCGGCGGACCAGCACCTCGTCGGTCGCGTCCAGGAACACCAGCGTCGTACGCCGTCCGATCGCCCCCTGGGCCAGCTGGGCGTGCAGGGTGTGGAAGAACGACCCGGACCGGACGTCGACCACGACCGCCATCGCCTGCTCCCGGCCGAGGTTCTGGTCGACCAGCCGCACGACGTCGGGCAGCAGGCTCGGCGGCAGGTTGTCGACGACGTAGAAGCCGAGGTCCTCGAGCTCCTTGGCGGCCGTGCTCCGCCCGGCACCGGTCATCCCGGTGACCACCACCAGGTCGCCCTGGGGGCGGTCGTCAGCGTCAGGTGTCATCCGAGATCTCGCCGGTCGCCGTGTTCACAGAGACAGTCTTGCGGGTCTCGTCGGCCTCCGTGACGGCTTCCTTGATCGCAGCCGCGGTCCGCGGCCCGATGCCGGGAACGAGCGCGATGTCGTCGACGGAGGCGGCGCGCAGCTTCTTGAGGGAGCCGAAGTGCTTGAGCAGCGTCTTGCGACGCACCTCACCGAGCCCGGGCACGTCGTCGAGCAGGCTCTCCACCATCGACTTCGAGCGGCGGGACCGGTGGTGGGTGATCGCGAAGCGGTGCGCCTCGTCGCGGACCCGCTGGAGCAGGTAGAGGCCCTCGGAGGACCGCGCCAGGATCACCGGGTCCTCCTCGTCGGGCAGCCAGACCTCCTCCAGCCGCTTCGCGAGGCCGCAGACGGGGATGTCGTCGATGCCGAGCTCGTCGAGCGCCTTCTTGGCCGCCGCCACCTGGGGGGGTCCGCCGTCGACCACGACCAGCCCGGGCGCGTAGGCGAACTTGCGGGGCCGGCCGGTCTCGGGGTCGACGAGCATCGGCCCCTCGTCGGTCACCCGGGTCTCGCTGGTGGACTGCTCGTCCAGCAGCCTCCGGAACCGCCGGGTGATCACCTCGTGCATCGACGCCACGTCGTTCTGGCCGTCGACACCACGGATCACGAACCGTCGGTACTCGCTCTTGCGGGCCAGGCCGTCCTCGAAGACCACCATCGAGGCGACCACCTCGGTGCCCTGGAGGTTGGAGACGTCGTAGCACTCGATGCGCAGTGGCACCTCGTCGAGGTCGAGCGCCTGCTGGATCTCCTCGAGAGCCCGGTTGCGGGTGGTCAGGTCGCTGGCCCGCTTGGTCTTGTGGAGCGCCAGCGCCTGGCCGGCGTTGCGCGCCACCGTCTCCTGAAGGGTCTTCTTGTCACCGCGCTGGGGCACCCGGATCTGGACCCGGCTGCCCCGCAGGTCGCTGAGCAGCTCCTCGAAGGTGGTCGCCTCCGGCGGCATCTCGGGCACCAGGATCTCGCGAGGGATGGTGTCGGCGTCGCCGGCGTAGAGCTGCAGCAGGAAGTCCTCGACGAGCTCCGGCGTGCCGCCCTCCTCGACGCGGTCGGCGACCCATCCGCGCTGACCGCGGATCCGCCCGCCGCGGACGTAGAAGATCTGCACCGCGACCTCGAGCGGGTCCTCCGCCAGGGCGATCACGTCGGCGTCGGTGCCGTCGCCGAGCACCACCGCCTGCTTCTCCA
>DASTDJ010000101.1:0-7431 GCA_035710425.1 Nocardioides sp. | reverse complement strand
TGCCTCCAGGCCGTCCAGAACGGCGTGTCCCGCGCGACCGTGGTCGACGGCCGCGAGCCGCACGCCGTACTCCTCGAGCTGTTCACCAACGAGGGCGTCGGCACCCAGGTGCTGCCCGGCGTCGAGACCAAGACTCGGAAGGCGAGGGACACCACCCCATGAGCGACCTCAAACAGCGGTACGCCGGTGCGCTGATGAACACCTTCGGCCCGCCGAAGCTGGTGCTCACCCGCGGCGACGGCGCCCACGTCTGGGACGAGGACGGCACGGAGTACGTCGACTTCTTCGGCGGCATCGCCGTCAACGCCCTCGGCCACGCCCACCCGGCACTCGTCGAAGCCGTGACCACGCAGCTGCGCACCCTGGGGCACGTCTCGAACTTCTTCACCAGCGCTCCGCAGGTGGAGCTGGCCGAGCGGCTGCTGGGTCTCGTCGCAGCCGACGGGCGCGTGTTCCTGTCCAACTCCGGCACCGAGGCCAACGAGGCGGCCCTCAAGCTGACCCGTCGCACCGGCCGGACCCGGCTGGTGGCGATGGAGGGCTCGTTCCACGGCCGCACCATGGGGTCCCTGGCGCTCACCTCGAAGGCCGCCTACCGCGAGCCGTTCGAGCCGTTGCCGGGCGACGTCACCTTCGTGCCGTACGGCGACGCGGACGCCCTCGCGGGGGCGGTCGACGACACCACGGCCGCCGTGATCGTCGAACCGCTGCAGGGCGAGGCGGGCGTGGTCGTCCCACCGACCGGGTTCCTCGCCGCCGCGAGGGAGATCACGACCCGGCACGGCGCGCTGCTCTGGGTCGACGAGGTACAGACCGGTGTCGGCCGCACCGGCGCCTGGCTCGCGCACACCGAGTCCGGCGTCGCTCCCGACATCGTCACCCTGGCCAAGGGACTCGGCGGGGGAGTGCCGATCGGAGCGACGATCGGGCTCGGCGCCGCCGCCACCCTGCTGGAGCCGGGCAACCACGGCACCACGTTCGGCGGCAACCCGGTCGCCTGCGCCGCGGCGCTGGCGGTGCTGGACACGATCGAGAAGGAGGGCCTGCTGGAGGCCGCCCTCGAGCGTGGCGACCAGCTCCGGGCGATCCTCACCTCGGTCGACCAGGTGACCGACGTGGAGGGCCGCGGCCTGCTGCTGGGAGCGCAGCTGGCCGAGGAGACCGCGGCTGCCGTCGTGGCGCGGGCGCAGGAGCGCGGGTTCCTGCTCAACAACACCGGACCGGCCCGGCTCCGCTTCGCGCCCCCGCTCACCATCACCGAGGCCGACGTTGCTGCGCTCGGCAACGACTGGACCCACATCATCACGGGAGCCGACGCATGAAGCACTTCCTCGCCGACGACGACCTGAGCCCCGCGGAGCAGGCCGAGGTGCTCGAGCTGGCCGCCCGGCTCAAGCAGGCGCCCTACGACGCTCGGCCGCTCGAGGGGCCGCGCACGGTCGCGATGATCTTCGACAAGCCCACGCTGCGCACCCAGGCCAGCTTCGCCGCGGGCATCGCCGAGCTCGGTGGCTACCCGATGCTCGTCGACGGCGCCCTCGCGGGCATCGGCAAGCGTGAGTCGGTGGCCGACGTGGCGCGCGTGCTCGGCCGGCAGGCATCGCTCATCGTGTGGCGCACCTACGAGCAGGCCAGGATCGACGAGATGGCCGCCCATGCGGGCGTCCCCGTCGTCAACGCCCTCACCGACGACTACCACCCGTGCCAGCTGCTCGCCGACCTCCAGACGGTGCGAGAGCACAAAGGTGGGCTCGCGGGGCTGCGGGTCGCCTTCGTCGGCGATGGGGCGTGCAACATGGGCAACTCGTGGCTGCTCGCCGGAGCGACCGCGGGCATGCACGTCGTGGTCGGCGCGCCCGACGACTACCGTCCGGCGCCGGAGATGTTCGAGCGGGCGCGCAAGATCGGCGCCGAGACCGGCGGCTCGGTCGACGCGGTCACCGACCCGCGGACGGCCGTCGAGGGCGCCGACGTCGTGGTCACCGACACCTGGGTGTCGATGGGCAAGGAGGACGAGGCCGAGGCTCGCCGCCGTATCTTCGCGCCGTACCAGGTGACCGCCCAGCTGATGGAGCTGGCGAAGCCCGACGCGATCGTCATGCACTGCCTGCCCGCCTACCGCGGCGCCGAGATCGAGGCCGACGTCATCGACGGCCCGCAGAGCGTCGTCTGGGACGAGGCGGAGAACCGCCGGCACGCGCAGAAGGCGATCATCCACTACCTGCTGGACGGCGACGATGGCTGACGCGACCCTGCGGCCCGCCACGAAGAACGCCCGGCACCAGCTGATCATCGACCTGGTCACCCACCACGAGGTGCACTCCCAGGGCGAGCTGCAGGCGCTGCTCGCGGGCGAGGGCATCGAGGTCACCCAGGCCACCCTGTCCCGCGACCTGGTCGAGCTCGACGCGGTGAAGGTCCGAGCGGCCGGCGGTGCGCTCGTCTACGCCGTACCTGCTGAGGGCGGTGACCGCCGCCCCACGGCACCCGCGGAGACAGCGGCCGGGCGCCAGCGTCTGGCCCGCCTCTGCAGCGAGCTGCTCGTCAGCGCCGACGCCAGCGCCAACCTCGTCGTCCTGCGCACGCCGCCGGGCGCCGCGCAGTTCCTCGCTTCGGCGTTCGACAAGGCCGAGATGCCCGACCTGCTCGGCACGATCGCGGGCGACGACACCGTCCTGGTCATCGGCCGCGAACCCCAGGGCGGCGACGCGCTCGCCCGCCGGTTCCTGGCCCTGGCCGACAGCGACCCACAACCCCAGAGAGGCACCCCGTGAGCAAGGTCCTGACCACCCTGCCCGTCGGAGAGCGCGTCGGCATCGCGTTCTCCGGGGGGCTGGACACCTCCGTGGCCGTGGCCTGGATGCGTGACAAGGGCGCGATCCCGTGCACCTACACCGCCGACCTCGGTCAGTACGACGAGCCCGACATCGCGAGCATCCCCAGCCGTGCGGTGCAGTACGGCGCCGAGATCGCCCGCTCCGTCGACTGCCGCCACTCGCTCGTCGAGGAGGGCCTGGCGGCCCTGGCGTGCGGCGCGTTCCACATCCGCAGCGGCAGCCGCGCCTACTTCAACACCACCCCGCTCGGACGCGCGGTCACCGGCACCCTGCTGGTCCGCGCCATGCACGAGGACGGCGTCGACATCTGGGGCGACGGCTCGACGTTCAAGGGCAACGACATCGAGCGGTTCTACCGCTACGGCCTGCTGGCCAACCCCGCGCTGCGCATCTACAAGCCGTGGCTGGACGCCGACTTCGTGACCGAGCTCGGCGGCCGGACCGAGATGAGCCAGTGGCTGGCGGGGCACGACCTGCCCTACCGCGACAGCGAGGAGAGGGCCTACTCCACCGACGCCAACATCTGGGGCGCGACCCACGAGGCCAAGACCCTCGAGCACCTCGACGTCTCGCTCGAGACCGTCGAGCCGATCATGGGCGTGAAGTTCTGGGACCCCGCGGTCGAGATCCCCACCGAGGACGTCACGGTGCGCTTCGAGCGCGGTCGCCCGGTCGCCATCGACGGCAAGCGATACGACGACCCCGTGGACCTCGTGCACCAGGCCAACACCGTCGGGGGCCGGCACGGGCTCGGCATGTCCGACCAGATCGAGAACCGCATCATCGAGGCCAAGTCGCGGGGCATCTACGAGGCACCCGGCATGGCGCTGCTCTGGATCGTCTACGAGCGGCTGCTGAACGCCGTGCACAACGAGGACACGGTCGCCAACTACCACAACGAGGGCCGCAAGCTCGGCCGGCTGCTCTACGAGGGCCGCTGGCTCGACCCACAGGCCCTCATGCAGCGCGAGGCGATCCAGCGCTGGATCGCCTCCGTGGTCACCGGTGAGGTCACCCTCCGGCTGCGGCGGGGCGAGGACTACACGATCCTGCGCACCGAGGGCGAGCACTTCTCCTACCACCCCGACAAGCTCTCCATGGAGCGCACCGACGAGGCCTTTTTCGGGCCGACCGATCGGATCGGGCAGCTCACGATGCGCAACCTCGACATCGCAGACTCTCGCGCCAAGCTCGAGATCTACGCCACCCAGCCGTTCGACGAGGGCCAGGTCCTGGTCGAGCACGGCCACCTGCTCGGCGCCCTCGAGGCAGGGGGCAGCGACGTGATCTCCGACAACCCCGCTGCGAGGGGCGACGTCGACGACCTGGCCCTGGACAATGCCGCGATGGAGTTCGGTACCGACTGATGACCACGACTGAAGGCCGGTCCAACGGCCGGCAGGTCCGGCACCGGGTCTGCGCCCGCGTGCTCCCGGTCAACCCGCAGGGCGAGGTGCTGCTCCTGCACGGCTGGGACCCCGCCGCCCCCGACGAGCCCTACTGGTTCAGCATCGGCGGAGCCACCGACGCCGGTGAGACCCTCGTCGACGCCGCCGTACGCGAGATGCGTGAGGAGACCGGCATCGTCATCCAGCCCACCGAGCTGAGCGACCCGATCGCCCGCGAGGACGCCGAGTTCGACTGGGGCGTGTGGCGGCTGGTCCAGGACCAGACCTACTTCGCACTGGCGCTCGCCCACGACCCGGCCGCGATCAGCTTCGAGGGCCTGGAGCCGATCGAGCGCACCAGCATCGACGCCGCCGCCTGGTGGACCCCCGACGACCTCGAGGCCGACGGTACGGCGGCCAACGTCCGGCTCCCCGAGATCATGCGCGAGGCCGTGCGCACCGTCAGGGGTGAGGCATGACCACCAACGAGGGCAAGCTGTGGGGCGGCCGGTTCGCGGGTGGCCCCTCACCCGAGCTGGAGGCGCTGTCCCGCTCGACGCACTTCGACTGGCGGCTGGCCCTCTACGACATCGCCGGCTCCCACGCGCACGCCAAGGCCCTGGCGGCGGCCGGCCTGCTCAGCGGGGAGGAGGAGAGCGAGCTGCACCGCGGCCTCGACGAGCTCGCCCGGAGGTTCACCGCCGGCGAGCTGTCGCCCGACCCTGCCGACGAGGACGTGCACGGCGCCCTCGAGCGCCTGCTCGTCGAGGAGGTCGGCCCCGAGACCGGAGGCAAGCTGCGCGCCGGTCGGTCGCGCAACGACCAGATCGCCACACTGTTCCGCTCCTACCTGCTCGACCACTCGCTGACGATCGGCGCGCTCGTGCTCGACCTGGTCGATGCCCTCGCGGGTCAGGCCGAGGAGCACCTGGGAGCCGTCATGCCCGGGCGCACCCACCTCCAGCACGCCCAGCCGGTGTTGCTCTCGCACCACCTGCTGGCGCACGCATGGCCGCTGCTGCGCGACGTCGAGCGGCTCGCCGACTGGCGCCGCCGCGTCGAGGCGGACTCGCCGTACGGATCGGGGGCGCTGGCCGGCCAGACCCTCGGCCTCGACCCGGAGCTCGTCGCTCGTGAGCTGGGCTTCACCGGCTCCAGCGCGAACTCGATCGACGGCACCGCGTCGCGCGACTTCGTCGCCGAGTTCGCCTACGTCGCCGCCCAGACGGGTGTGGACGTCAGCCGGCTCGCTGAGGAGGTCATCCTGTGGGCCACAAGGGAGTTCGGCTTCGTGACGTTGCACGATTCCTGGTCGACCGGGTCGAGCATCATGCCGCAGAAGAAGAACCCCGATATCGCCGAGCTCGCCCGCGGCAAGGCCGGCCGCCTGGTCGGCAACCTCACCGGCCTCCTGACGACCTTGAAGGCCCTGCCGCTCGCCTACAACCGCGACCTGCAGGAGGACAAGGAGCCGGTCTTCGACTCCGTGGACACTCTGGAGGTGCTGCTGCCCGCGTTCACCGGAATGGTGGCCACGCTGACCTACGACACGAGGCGGATGGCCGACCTGGCCCCGCAGGGCTTCTCGCTGGCCACGGACATCGCAGAGTGGCTGGTGCGCGAGGAGGTGCCGTTCCGGGTCGCGCACGAGGTCGCAGGAGCGTGCGTACGACGCTGCGAGGAGCTCGGCGTCGAGCTGCACGAGCTCACCGACGAGCAGTTCGCCGAGATCTCGCCGCAGCTGACTCCGGCGGTGCGCGAGGTGCTCACCGTGGAGGGGTCGGTCGCGGCGCGCAACGGGCGAGGGGGCACGGCGCCCAGCGCGGTGCGCGACCAGCTCGCCGAGCTGCGAACGACGGTGTCGGGTCACCGTGAGCACTTCCCACGACCTGCGTGAGCGGCTGGCCGGCCCGGTCCTCGAGGTCGCGCCCCGGCTGCTGAACGCCGTGCTGCGGCACGACGGGGTCGCCGTACGCATCACCGAGGTCGAGGCGTACGCCGGTCCCGACGACCCGGGCTCGCACGCCTTCCGCGGGATGACCCGCCGCAACGAGGTGATGTTCGGGCCGGCGGGCCGCCTCTACTGCTACTTCACCTACGGGATGCACGTCTGCTCCAACGTCACCGTCGGCCCGGAGGACAGCGCGAGCGCGGTCCTGCTCCGTGCCGGAGAGGTCATCGAGGGGGTCGCGACCGCCCGCGAGCGCCGCGCCGGCGCCGCCGACCGTGACCTCGCTCGTGGTCCCGCTCGCCTCTGCCGGGCCCTCGCGATCGAGCTGACGGACAACGGCACCGACCTCGCCTCCGGGCGGCTGACGCTCGAGCTCGGCGACCCGCCGGCGAAGGTCGACAGGGGCCCCCGGGTGGGCCTGCGGGAGGCCGCCGATCGACCCTGGAGGTTCTGGATCGCGGGGGACCGCACGGTCTCCGCGTACCGGCGACACCGGCTCGCCGCGCCACCTCCGTAGCCCCGATTGGCGGACGCGGGGAGGGCCCTGCTAACGTTCTCGACGTCGCGGTGAGCGGCCCCCACAACCTCGGCCACCAGGCCGAATCGGAGGGGGATTCGAACGCCCCGGCACCGGCACGATGACCACGTCGATCCAAGTTGACTCGGTCTGTCCAACCCGGTAAGTTTCTGTAGGTTGCCCCGCGGCCGGTCCGAGAGGTCTGGCGCGTGTGCGTCTGATGTTTGAGAACTCAACAGTGTGTTTGATAGTCGACGAATTAGTTTGTTTTGCCCTTGTCGGCTCGCTCTGCGGTTTGTTTGGTGGGGTGGGTTGTTTTGGGTTTGTTTTTTCGGCAATGATTCTGGCTGACTTTTGCTAGTTAGTTTGTTGTTGTTGCTGGGTTTCAAGTTTTCTATGGAGAGTTTGATCCTGGCTCAGGACGAACGCTGGCGGCGTGCTTAACACATGCAAGTCGAGCGGTAAGGCCCCTGCTTGCAGGGGTACACGAGCGGCGAACGGGTGAGTAACACGTGAGTAATCTGCCCTTCACTCTGGGATAAGCTTCGGAAACGGGGTCTAATACCGGATACGACCACTCCAGGCATCTGGTTGGTGGTGGAAACTTTTGTGGGTGGGGGATGTGCTCGCGGCCTATCAGCTTGTTGGTGGGGTAATGGCCTACCAAGGCTTCGACGGGTAGCCGGCCTGAGAGGGTGACCGGTCACACTGGGACTGAGACACGGCCCAGACTCCTAC
>DASTDJ010000100.1:0-15795 GCA_035710425.1 Nocardioides sp. | reverse complement strand
GTCGGCGGCAGCAGGGCGCTGAAGTCGGCGAACGCCTCATCGGTCGTGTACGCCGGCTCGAAGCCCAGCTCGGCCCGCATCCGGGTCGTGTCGACGCCCCGGCCGTAGGTCAGGAAGGCGATCTGCTCGGGAGAGAAGTCGGCCAGCCGGGCGGAGCGCAGCCCGGACCCGACACCGCCGACCGCGAATCCGGGGAGCGGGACCGAGGGCCGCTGCAGTCGGCGGATCGCCTGGGACAGCATCAGGATGCCGTCGCCGGCGACGTTGAAGGTGCCGGCGACATCGCTGTTGACGGCGTGCTGGAGCACCGCGAACAGGTCGTTCTGGTGCAGGAACTGCAGGCGGGCGTCGAAGCCGAGCACCCGCGGGATGACCGGGAGCCGGAAGTAGGACGTGATCGGGCTGACGACGTGGGGGCCGATGACGTTGGCACAGCGCAGCAGCGTCACCCGGCAGTCGGGGCGGCGGCGTGCGAAGCCGCGGACGTAGCCCTCGATCTCGGCGACGTCCTTCGCGTAGCCCGCCTTGGGGGCCCGGCGGGGCTCCATGTCCTCGGTGAACATCGCGGGGTCGCGGTTGCTCGCGCCGTAGACGGTCGTCGTGGACTTGACGACGAGCTGCTCGAGACCGGGCGCCTTCTGGCACGCGGCGAGGAGCTGCATCGTCCCGATGACGTTGAGCTCCTTCATCGTGCTGCGGCCTCCGGCGCTGCCGGGGGTCGCGATCACGCTCATGTGGACGACG
Source organism: Nocardioides sp. (assembly GCA_035710425.1). GTDB lineage: Bacteria > Actinomycetota > Actinomycetes > Propionibacteriales > Nocardioidaceae > Nocardioides. The sequence continues at coordinate 15,051 of DASTDJ010000100.1, read as the reverse complement.
GTGTCGACGTCCTCCTTGGCGATGACCTTGGCGATGACGGGGTTGCGGATGTCGGCGCGGACGAACGACACGTCGCCGATGTCGCCGCGCGGCGGCACGACGTCGACGCCGATGACCCGGCGTACCGAGGGGTCAGCCGCCATGGCGCGCGCGAACCGGCGCCCCAGGTCCCGGGAGACCCCGGTGACGAGGACGACCTTGCCGCTGCGGCCGCTGACCATGTCGGTAGGGGGCGTCCGGCCGGTGCTACTTGCCGAGCTTGCGACGCTGCACGCGCGTCTTCTTGAGCAGCTTGCGGTGCTTCTTCTTGGCCATGCGCTTGCGCCGCTTCTTGATGACAGAACCCACGGGGTTACCTCTCCGAACTTCTGGATGCCCTCCGGGGACGCCCGGCGGACGCGGCAAGCCTAACGGCGGGGGCGACGGCGCGCGGAATCGAGCGCAGTGAAGTCCACCACTCGGGTCGACTTAAGGACCGGGGTCAGCCGGCGTCGTAGAAGCTCTTGCGGAGGTACTCGTCCACGTCGTCCTCCTTGACGCGGAAGGAGCGCCCGACCCGGACGGCCGGCAGCTCACCCCCGTGCACGAGGCGGTAGACGGTCATCTTGGAGACCCGCATCATCGATGCGACCTCGGCAACAGTGAGGAACTTCGGGTCCGAGAGGTCTCCGGATGAGTTCGTAGCCATCGCGCACCACACTTTCCTCCGCGCCGTCCACCGGCTTCCCCACCGGTGACCACACGTGCGCGTCTTGGTGAGAATAGGGCCTGGAGTGACTCGTGGGGAAGGGCGAAGCAAAAGTTAACTATTGGGGTCCGGCGTGTCGGCTTGCAGGGCGTCGGTCAGGGCAGCGGATCGAGCCCGTGCAGCGGGAAGACCGCGGACCGGGTGCTGTGCACCTGGCGGTCCAGCCAGGATCCGGGGTCGTACCCCTCCTCCCACGGGCGGTACGCCGGCTCGCGGCCGTCGGTGAGCCTCGTCGGCGCCTGCACCCCGAGACGCTCGCGGACGTGCTCGACCCACCCACCGGGCGTGGCCAGCCCGGGGTCGAGGGGGTGGCCGGCGACCGTGGCGAGCAGGTGGGTCCAGGCCCGCGGCACCACCCGGACCAGGGCGTACCCGCCCCCGCCGGTCGCCACCCACCGCCCGCCGCACACCTCGTGGGCCAGCCCGTGCAGCGCCTGGTACGCCTCCCGCTGGCCGTCGACGCTCAGCTGCAGGTCGGCGAGCGGGTCGTCGGCGTGGGAGTCGCAGCCGTGCTGGGTGACCAGGATGTCGGGCGCGAACTCGCGCAGCAGCGGCGGCACCACCGCGTGGAACGCGCGCAGCCACCCGGCGTCGCCGGTGCCGGGCGGCAGGGCGACGTTGACCGCCGTACCCTCCGCTTCCGGCCCGCCGGTGTCCTCCGCGAACCCGGTGCCGGGGAAGAGGAACTGGCCGGACTCGTGCAGCGAGACGGTGAGCACCCTCGGGTCGTCCCAGAAGATCTGCTCGACGCCGTCGCCGTGGTGCACGTCGACGTCGACGTAGGCCACCCGCCCGGCGCCGTGGTCGAGCAGCCACTGGATCCCGATCGCGACGTCGTTGTAGATGCAGAAGCCGCTGGCCCGGTCGCGCATCGCGTGGTGCAGGCCGCCGGCGATGTTGACGCTGTGCCCGCTCTCGCCCGTCCACACCTGCCGGAACGCCTCGACGCTGGCCCCGACCACATGGGCCGCGGCCTGGTGCATGCCGGTGAACACCGGGTTGTCGTCGGTGCCGAGCCCGCGCCCCTCCTCGCCGGGACCGGGTTGCAGGCCCATCCGGGTGACCGCCTCGATCAGGGGGCCGTCGTGCACCGTGGCGATCAGGTCGTCGTCGGCCATCGGCGCCGGGACCGTGCGCAGGTTCTTCAGCACGCCCAGCTCCTCGGCCAGCCGCATGGTCAGGTCGACGCGCACCGGCGACATCGGGTGCTGGGGCCCGAAGTCGTACTCGGTGAGGGTCGGGTCGAAGACCACGCTGGACGCTGCATCGCAGTCTCCGGCGGCGGAACCCATGTGACGCAACCTACTCGCGCTGGCAGAATGGACCCGTGCTGACGTTCCGATCCACCCAGTGGTGGCCCGCCTGACCGGGCGGACCACCTGACGAAGCACGCACTCACACGGCCGCCCACGGGCGGCCGTTCTGCATCTCGGTCGGTACGTCGTCCCGTGGGCCCCAGACCCCAGGAGAACGACATGACCAGCACCACCGACAACCGCCGCCTGTCACTGCTGACGCCGAGCGGCCACCTCACCCTCGGGAACCTGCTCGGCGCGCTGCGCCCGATGGCCGCCGAGCAGCACCGCGCCGACTGCTTCTACGGAATCTCCGACCTGCACGCGCTCACCACTGCGCACGACCCGGCGGCGCTGCGCGAGCGGATCCGCGAGCAGGCGACCCTGCTGCTCGCCGCCGGCCTCGACGAGAGCACGCTCTTCATCCAGAGCCGGGTACCGACGCACAGCCGGCTCAGCTACCTGCTCGAGTGCGTCGCGACGACCGGCGAGCTGGGCCGGATGATCCAGTTCAAGGAGAAGTCGCGCGCGGGCGAGACCACGCGCGCCTCGCTCTTCACCTACCCCGTGCTGATGGCCGCCGACATCCTGCTCTACCGGCCCGTGCAGGTGCCGGTCGGCGACGACCAGCGGCAGCACGTCGAGCTCGCCCGCGATCTCGCGATCCGGTTCAACCGGACCTATGCGCCGGTGTTCACGGTCCCGGAGATCACCACGCCGCCCGCGGGCGCCCGGGTCCGCGACCTGGCCGACCCGACCCGCAAGATGAGCAAGTCCGGCGAGCCGGCGGGCGTCGTGCGGCTGCTTGACCCGCCCGACGTCGTACGCCGGAAGATCGCGCGCGCGGTCACCGACAGCGACACGGGCGCCGACGCCGTCCGGGCCGCCGACGACAAGCCGGGGGTGAGCAACCTGCTCGACATCCTCGCCGCGTGCGGCGGGTCGGCCGACGGGATCACCACGTACGGCGCGCTGAAGCGGGCGGTGACCGACTCCGTGATCGCCGAGCTCGAGCCGTTGCAGAAGCGGTACGCCGAGCTGGCCACCGACTCGGCGTACGTCAGCGAGGTCTACGAGGCCGGGGCCGCCCGGTGCCGGGAGGTGACCGAGCCGGTGCTGGCGGCGGCGCAGGCGGCGATCGGCCTGTGAGGGCGTCTCTCCCCTACCGACACCAACTCTCGACGGCGGGCACGACGGGGGCGCCGTTGACGAGCAGGTCCCCGGTCTCCCACGGCGGGATCGCCCCGCACCCGGGCGGCCCGCGGCCGACCACCGTCAGCCGCTCGACCGCGCCGCCCGGCACGTCCCGTTGCGTCGGCCGCCACCTGCTCTCCGCGTGGGGCCTGGGGCGGACGACCACCGTCATCGTCTCCGGCCCCGGGTTGCTGATCTCGAGCGTGAGCTCGTACCCGCCGTGGCGAGTGACCGAGGAGTCGACGACGCTCATCGTCCTCGTCATGCCTCCCGGGCAGCACTGGAAGGACGCCGGCTCAGGGGCCGATCGCTCCGGCGCGGCGGCACACCCGGACAGCGCCAGGAGCAGGGCCACGAACGGGAGCACCTTCACCGTTCGATCGTGTGGCGCGCGCCCCGTCAGGGCATCGCCGAACCTGGGTAACGCTGTCCGCCACCAGGGAGCGGTGACCTAGGACCGGTTGTGGCGCCCGTACCCGGTCCTCAGTCACCGCCCACCCCAGCCTCGCCCCGGGAGCGGTGAGCCAGGACCGATTGGGGCGCCCGAACCCGGTCCCAAGTCACCGCCCACCCCAGCCTCACCCCAGGGAGCGGTGAGCCAGGACCGGTTGGGGCGCTCGGAACCGGTCCTAGGTCACCGTCCGAGCGGGAGACAGCCCCTCAGGACCCCTCGGCGAGCTCGCGGGAGCGGTCGCGGGCGGCTTCCATGGCGGCCAGGAACGCGGCCCGCACCTTGTGGATCTCGAGCTCGCGCAGGGCGGACGCGGTGGTGCCGCCCGGCGAGGTGACCTGCTCGCGGAGCACGGTCGGGTGGGTGCCGGTCTCGCGGAGCATCTTGGCCGAGCCGACCAGGGTCTGGATGACGAGGTCGCTCGCGGTGGCCCGCGGGAGGCCCAGGTGGACGCCGGCCTCGATCATCGACTCCACCACGAAGAAGATGTACGCCGGCCCGGAGCCCGAGATCGCGGTGACGGCGTCCTGCTGCCGCTCCGGGATCCGCACCACCCGCCCCACGGACGCCATCAGCTCCTCGGCCTCGCTGAGGTGCGCCTCGTCGCAGTGCGAGCCGGGCGAGATCGCGGCCATCCCCTCGTCGACCAGCGCGGGGGTGTTGGGCATCACCCGCACCACGGCCACGCCCTCGGGCACCCGCGACTCGATGAAGGCGGTGGTGATGCCGGCGGCCAGGGAGACCACGAGCTGACCGGGCCGCAGGGCGCCGGCGATCTCGTCCAGCACCTCGCCCATGTCCTGCGGCTTCACGACCAGCGCCAAGGTGTCGGCCTTCGTGGCCGCCTCGACGTTGGAGACCACCGCGACGCCGTACCGCTCCTCGAGCTCGGCCGCCCGCTCGGCGCGCTTCTCACCGACGAGCAGCTGGTCGACCCGCCGGCCGGCGCGGACCAGCCCGGAGAGCAGGGTCTCCCCCATCACTCCGGCGCCCACGATCGCTGTCTGCTTCACCAGGAAAGGATGACAGATCGGCGTCCTAGGATGCCGACGTGACGAAGCCTCGAATCTTCCTCGGTTCATCCGGGCAGCAGGCGAAGCTCCTGGACTCGCTGACCCGCGGCCTCGAGGACCTCGCCGACGTGGAGCCGTGGACGACGACGTTCAACCCGGGGACCTCGACCCTCCAGCGGCTGGTCGACCTCACCCACGAGGTCGACTTCGCGGCGTTCATCTTCGCCCAGGACGACTGGACCTCCCACGGCGAGGCACCAGGGATGGCGTCGCCGCGCGACAACGTGGTGTTCGAGGCCGGGTTGTTCGGCGGAGTGCTCGGCATGCGGCGGACGTTCATCCTGCACGCCAACGGCGCCAAGCTGCCGAGCGACCTGCTGGGGCTGACCTGCGTGAGGTACGCCGAGACGACCCCGGCGGAGGTCAAGGAGATCAACCAGAAGCTCCGCCACGCGATCGAGACCGAGGGGCGGCTCGCGAAGATCGAGGGACTGTGGTGGCAGCACTCCCTGACCCTGCGCACGGAGCAGGAGCCCTCGGCGGTCAGCCTGCTGCGGATCACCCGCGACCGGATGGGGTCGCTGTCGGTGAACGGTGCGGCCTGGCAGGAGGACGGCACCATCTCCGCGCGTTACCGGAGCGAGGCGGCCAAGGAGCTCCGGGACCCCTCGGGCATCTTCTACTTCTGGAACGGCGAGCGGCCGCGGCACCCCGACGCGCCGCAGCTCGAGGGCACCGGCGAGATCCGGCTCGAGTCGGTCGACCGCGCCTCGGGGTACTGGATCACGAGGTCGGCGACCGATCCGTCGCTCAACGCGCGGACCTCCGGTGTCTACCTGCGCGCGGGCGAGGAGGACGTGGAGATCATGGACGGCAGCGACCCGCAGCGCCGGGCCCAGCTGATCGCGACGAAGCTCCAGGAGTGGCAGGCGATCGCCAACTCGTGAGCGCTACTTCTTGGAGATGAGCGACTTCAGGAAGAACGACAGGTTCCGCGGTCGCTCGGCGAGCCGGCGCATCAGGTAGCCGTACCACTCCTCGCCGTAGGGCAGGTAGACGCGCACCGTCTCGCCGCTCGCGGCGAGCCGCTTCTGCTCCTCGGGCCTGATGCCGTAGAGCATCTGGAACTCGTAGGTGCCCTGGGCGCGGCCGTAGCGGCTCGCGAGCGACGACGCGATCTCGATCATCCGCGGGTCGTGGGTGGCGATCATCGGGTAGCCCTGACCGCCGAGCAGCACCTTGAGGCAGCGCACGAACGACTTGTCGACGTCGACCCGGTCCTGGAAGGCCACCTCGTCCGGCTCGTTGTAGGCGCCCTTGCACAGCCGGACCCGCGACCCCTCGTGGGCCAGGGCCCGGCAGTCGGCCTCGGTGCGGTGGAGGTAGGCCTGCAGCACCGCGCCGGTCTCGGGGAAGTCCTTGCGCAGGTCGTGCAGGATGCGCAGCGTCGAGTCGGTGGTGGTGTGGTCCTCCATGTCGAGCGTCACCGTGGTCCCGGCGTTGCGGGCGGCGCGGCAGATGGTGCGGGCGTTCTCGAGCGCGATCTTGTGGCCGGTCTCGGGGAGGGCCTGGCCGATCGCGGACAGCTTCACCGACACCTCGGCCTTCCGCTGCAGGCCGGCGGCCGAGAGCTGCCGCAGCAGATCGACGTACGCCGCCACGGTGGCGTCGGCCTGCTCGGCGTCGAGGGTGTCCTCGCCGAGGAAGTCGAGGGTGACGGTCAGGCCGTCGCCGACCAACCGCGCGGTCGCCTCGACCGCCGTCTCGGTGGTCTCGCCGGGCACGTAGCTCCGGACGACGCCCGACGAGACGGGCATGGTGCTGACCAGCTTCTTGACCGTGCCGCTGCGCGAGAGCATGAGCAGCGGTTCGCGGAGCAACGACATGGCGCAAACGGTACGCCGAGCCTCCGGCCGCCCGGGATCAGGGAGTACGCCGGCGCAGCGTCGCCGCGCCGAGCGCCAACCCGGCGACCACGAACCCACTGACCACGGCGAGGTCGGCCCAGACCTCAGCTGTCGAGGAGCTGCGGGTCAGGTGCTGCATCGCGTCGACGGCGTACGACAGCGGGAGCACGTCGGAGATCGCTTCGAGCACGTCGGGCAGCGCGTCGCGGTCGATGAGCAGGCCGCACAGCAGGAGCTGCGGGATCACCACGACCGGCATGAACTGCACTGCCTGGAACTCGGTCTGCGCGAACGCCGAGACGAACAGGCCGAGTGCGGCGCCCAGCACGGCGTCGACCACGGCCACCACCGTGAGCAGCCAGATCGGCCCCGCGACGTCGAGGTCGAGCAGTCCGACGCTCACCGCGACGGCCAGCGCGGACTGCAGGGCCGCGATCACGCCGAAGGCCAGCGCGTAGCCGAGCAGGAAGTCGAGCTTGCCCATCGGCATCGCCAGCAACCGCTCCAGCGTGCCGCTGGAGCGCTCTCGCAGGGTCGTGACGCTGGTGACCAGGAACATCACGATGAACGGGAACATCGCCACCAGCGCAGGGCCGAGCCGGTCGAACACGAGGCCCTGGTCCTTGAACATCCACCAGAGCAGGGTGATCAGCAGGGTGGGCACCACGAGCAGCATGGCGAGTGTGCGGTGGTCGCGACGGACCTGGGTGAGCACCCGGCCGCTGACTGCGAAGAGGATCCGGGGAGTCATGCCGCGGCCTCCACCAGGTTGAGGAACGCCGTCTCGACGTCGTCGGTGCCGGCCCGCTGCTTGATGGCGGACGGCGTGTCGTCGGCGATGATCGCGCCCTCGCGCATCAGCAGCAGCCGGTCGCAGCGCTCCGCCTCGTCCATGACGTGACTCGACACCAGCACGACCGTCCCACCCTCGGCCTGTCGGTGGAACAGCTCCCACAGGTCGCGGCGGAGCACGGGGTCGAGTCCCACGGTGGGCTCGTCGAGCACCAGCAGGTCGGGCTCGCCGAGCAGTGCCACGGCGAGGCTGGCCCGGGAGCGCTGCCCGCCGCTGAGCCGGCCGACCACCGCGTCGGCGTGGGTGCCGAGGTCGACCGCCTCGATCGCCCGGCGCACCTCGCCGTCGTCCGCACCCAGGACCCGCGCGAAGAACCGCAGGTTCTCGGTGACGGTGAGGTCGTCGTAGACGCTGGCGGCCTGGGTGACGTAGCCGACCCGGTCGCGCAGCGGCCGGGTGCCGGCGGGCTCGCCGAACACCGTGATCGTGCCGCCCTGCACCTGCTGCACGCCGACCAGCGACCGCAGCAGGGTGCTCTTGCCGCAGCCCGACGGACCGAGCAGCCCGGTCACCCCACCATCGATCCGCAGGTCGAGGTCGGTGAGCACCGGCCGGCCGCCGCGGACCACGGTCAGTCCGGCTACCTCAACGGCTGATTTCATCATGTGATGAATTATTGCGCTCGCTCTGGTCGAGGGCAAGTGGGTAACGGTCCAGACCGGTCCCGCAGCGGCGGAACGCCGCCTGGGTCGGGTCGTTGTGGCCAGGTGCCCCTCATGCCTCGCGTCGCGCCCGTCCGACCCGTCCTGGCGCTGGTCGCCCTCCTCCTCGGCCTGCTGGCTCCCGGTGGACTCCTCGCCCCCGCCGCCTCCGCCGCGGACCCGATCACCACGGTCACGGCGCCGTGGGTCGAGGGCGACGCGAAGAGCGGGAGGACCCTCACCGCGCACCTGGGCACGTACGCACCGGCCGACGCGACGCTGAACGTCCAGTGGCTCGCCGACGGCACCCCGATCGCCGGGCAGACCGGCCCGACGTACGTCGTGCCGACCTTCCCCGGGGGCAAGCGCTTCTCCATCAGGGTGACGGCCGCCAGGACCGGCTTCACCTCGACGACGGTCACCTCCCTGCAGACCGGCCCCGCGGTCAGCCTCCTCGGCACCGCCAAGCTCGAGAACCGCGCGCTGCCGACCGTCTCCGGTGAGGCGGCGGTCGGGGCGACGCTGAGCACGACCAACGGCCAGTGGAGCCAGGCACCCACCGCCTTCGGCTACCAGTGGCTCGCCGATGGTCAGGCCGTCGCCGGTGCCACCGCCAAGACGTTCGTCCTCACCGCCGCCCAGCAGGGCAAGAAGATCACCGCCAAGGTGACGGCCACCTCGGGCAGCCGTACCGCTGCCGGCACCTCCGACCCCACCGCCGCGGTCGCGGCCGGGACGGTCACGAACGTCACCTTGCCGACGATCACCGGCACGCCGGCCGTCGGAGCGAAGCTCACCGCCACACCGGGCACCTGGTCCGTCGCGGATCCGACGATCACCTACGAGTGGCTGGCGGACGACGTCGTGATCGCCGGCGCCACCGCGGCGACGTTCACCCCGACGGCGACGCAGGCCGACAAGCAGATCTCCGTGCGCGTCACCGCGGCCAAGCAGGGCTTCACCGCCGGTACGGCGACCTCCGCCAAGACCGCGCCCGTCGACCCCGCCGCGGTGGTCAACACCAAGGCCCCGACCGTCGCCGGCGACGCGAAGGTGGGCTCGGTGCTGACCGCCGACGAGGGCACGTGGACTCCCGCCCCGACGTCGTTCGCCTACCAGTGGCTCTCCGAGGGCGCCGTGATCGCCGGGGCGACCGCGAAGACCTACACGCCCGTGGCGAGCCTCGAGGGCAAGCGGCTCGCGGTCCGGGTGACCGCGAAGTTCGCCGGGCTGCAGGACGGCGTCGCCACGTCGGCGCCCACGGCTCCGCTCACCGCACCGGCGATCACCGTGACCGGCGGACCCCGGGTCAGCGGCTCGCCGGCGCTCGGGCGCACCCTGATCGCCAGGCCTGGGGCCGTCGCACCCAGCGACGTGACCGTCGCCTACCGCTGGCTGCGCGGCGACAACCCGATCGCCGGAGCCAACGGTTCGACGTACCGAGTCACCACGGCGGACCTCGGCAAGCGGATCTCCGTCCGGGTGGAGTACAAGCTCACCGGGGCCGACCCGGTGCTGCGGACCTCGCCCCGCACCGCGCCCGCCACCACCCGGCCGACGCTGTTCATCTCGAAGGAGCCGCTCTCGCGGTCGGCGCGGATCACCGTCAGCGTCAGGGCCACGGGTGTGTCCGTCGTGCGCGGGGTGGTCGCGATCACCGAGGGCAGCCGCCAGCTCAAGCGGCTGAAGCTCCGCGGCGGCGAGGCCAGCGGGATCGTCGAGGGGCTGACCCCCGGCCGGCACCGACTCCGCGCCGTCTACTCCGGTGACCCGCGGGTGGCGAAGCGGAACGCGCCGATCATCGTGACGGTGACCGACTAGAGCCCGGGCAGCTCGCCGGTCAGGTAGCGCTGCACGGTGGGCGCGTAGATGGCCACCACCTCGTCGGCGGACAGCGAGGCGAGAGGCTCCACGCCGACGACGTAGCGGAGCACGATCAGGCCGACCACCTGGCTGGCGACCAGCGGCATCCGCAGCTCCGGCCGGTCGATGCCGAGGGCGACGCCGACGGGCTCGAGCACCACAGGGATGAAGCCCTCGCGGAGCAGCAGCTGCCCCTCCGCGTCGAGGACGCCCCGGAACACCCCCACCAGCCGGACCTGGATGTCGGGGTCGTCCCAGACCGAGAGGAACACCCGGAGCATCCGCTCCGCAGCGTCCTCGGGGTCACCGGACGCGATCGCGGGCAGCAGCACCTGGCGGGGATCGACCGGGAGCTCGAGGGCCGCCAGGAAGAGCTCGTCCTTGGTGCCGAAGTAGTGGTGCACCAGTGCCGGGTCGACGCCGGCCTCGGCGGCGATCGCGCGGACCGACGTACGGGCGAAGCCGAGGGCGGCGAACCGCTCCCTGGCCGCGGCCAGGATCGCGGCCTTGGTGTCCGGCGCCCCGGGTCGCCGGCCGCGCGGCACCCGCGCCTCGCTCACGGCGTACTCACGGCGAAGTGGTCGCGCGCGAACTCCAGCGACTCGCGCAGGTCGCGCTCCCGCTCCTCCTTCGTCCCGCACCGACGGGTATTGATCTCGAGGACGATCTCGCCGTCGAAGCCGGCGCCGGCCAGGTGGCGGAGGAACGACGCCGCGCCCATCTCGCCGCGGCCCGGCACCAGGTGCTCGTCCTTGGCCGAGCCGCTGCCGTCGGTCAGGTGGATGTGGCGCAGGCGGTCGCCGAGCCGCTTGGCCATCGCGATCGGGTCGGAGCCGGCGATCGCGGCGTGCGACAGGTCGATGGTGGTGTTGGCGTAGGGCTCAGTGGACGGGTCCCAGCCGGGGAGGTACATCTCGATCCCCCGCTTCGACGAGGCCCGCCAGGGGTACATGTTCTCGACCGCGAACGCGATGCCGGTGGAGTTCTCCAGGGCGGCGATGCCGTTGACGAAGTCGCGGGCGTAGTCGCGCTGCCACCGGAACGGCGGGTGGACCACGACCACCTCCGCACCGACCTCGGCGGCCATCTCCGCGGACCGCTCGAGCTTGCCCCACGGCTCGGTGCCCCAGACCCGCTGCGTGAACAGCAGGCACGGGGCGTGGATCGCGCACACCGGCATCGCGTGGTGCTCGGCGAGCTGCTTGACCGCGGACACCTGCTGCGACAGCGCGTCGATGCCGACCATCACCTCGACGGCGTCGTAGCCGAGGCCGGCGGCGTACGTGAAGGCGTGCGCGGTCGACTCGGGGTAGACCGAGGACGTGGAGAGTCCTACGCGCGTCATCCGGTGATCATTCGTCGGCGACCGAGAGCTTGTCGATGCGCTCGAGGATCACGCCCTCGCGCAGCGCCCACGGGCAGATCTCCAGCTCGGCCAGGTCGAAGATGTCCATGCACGCCTCAGCGACCAGCGCGCCGGGAACGATCTGGTGGGTGCGGCTCGGCGAGACCCCGGGCAGGTCGGCGAGGGTCTCCGGCGACATCGCGATCAGCTTGGGGATCCACTCGGTGAGGGCCTCCTGGGGCAGTGTGCGCGGCACCAGCGCGCCATCGCCCGACGGTGCGGCTCCGCAGATCCGGGCCAGCGACCGGAACGTCTTGGACGTCGCCGCCGCTCGGTGCGGGGCACCGCCGCGCAGCAGGTTGCCGGCGTCGCGGGCGATGTCGGTGCGGATCCGCTTGCGCAGCTTGCGCAGCTCGTCGTCGCCGGGGTCGTGGTCGAAGAAGGTGCGTGCGAGCCGCGCGGCGCCGAGGGGCAGCGACCAGGCGACATCGGGCCGCTCGTCGACGCCGCCCGCGATCTCGAGGGACCCTCCGCCGATGTCGAACACCGCCAGCCGCCCGGCCGACCAGCCGAACCAGCGGCGTACGGCGAGAAACGTCAGCCGCGCCTCGTCCTCCCCGGAGAGCACCGCGATGTCCACATCGGTGCGCTCGCGCACCTGCTCGAGCACATCGTCGGAGTTGACCGCGTCACGCACCGCCGAGGTGGCGAACGACAGCATCTCCGAACAGCCCTTGTCGTCGGCGACGACCAGCGCCTCGGCCGTGAAGTCGATCAGCGCGTCGATGCCCGACTCACGCACCGCGCCGTTCTCGTCGAGGTGCTCGGCCAGGCGCAGCGGCCGCTTGTGGGAGAACGCCGGCAGCGGCGCGGCACCGTCGTGGGCGTCCACCACCAGCAGATGGCCGGTGTTGGAGCCGATGTCGAGAACGCCAAGGCGCATGCGTCAAACGTACCGCCGTTGCGCGTCGGGACTCTGCCGACCTTCGACGTAGGGTTGAGGCATGCCCGAGGTCGACCTGGACTTTCCGCGCGCCTTCGTGGAGTTCGTGAACCCCGACGACGAGTCGGAGGTGATGCGCTGCGACCTCACCTGGCTGACGTCGAGCTACATGTGCATCTTCGGCCAGGGCTGCCACGGCATCTACAAGGAGTCCCCCGACACCGGTTGCTGCACGCTGGGCGCCCACTTCGCGGACAAGGACGACGAGAAGCGGGTGAAGAGGTTCGTCGCCCAGCTCGACGAGGACGTCTGGCAGTTCCACCCGGGACGGCCGGTGCGCAAGAGCGACTGGATCGAGACCGACGAGGACGGCGAGCGCAAGACGCTGACCGTCGACGTCGACGGGCAGTCGGCGTGCGTCTTCCACAACCGCACCGACTTCCACTCGGGAGCCGGCTGCGCGCTGCACGCCCTCGCGCTGCAGCAGGGCCGCAACCCGCTCGAGACGAAGCCCGACGTGTGCTGGCAGCTGCCGATCCGGCGGAAGTTCCGCGAGGTCGAGCGCCAGGACGGCACGACCTACACGGAGATCTCGATCGGGGAGTACGACCGGCGCGGCTGGGGGCCCGGCGGACACGACCTCGACTGGTACTGCTCGGGCAACACCGAGGCGCACGTCGCCGTGGAGCCGGTCTACATCACCCACGAGCCCGAGCTGGTCGAGCTGATGGGCCGACCGGCGTACGACGAGCTGGTGCGGCACTGCGAGGCACACGTGCGCTCCCGCTCGGCACTGGCGCTGCACCCCGCCGACCCTCACTGAGGCCCTGGCGTCCGAGAACCCTCGACGTCAAGATATCCGCACCCCGATGTCAAGGGGCCCGGACGCGTCGCTGAGAATTACGGACATGCGCCTCGACCATCTTTCCTTCGCAGCCGGCCCTGACGGTCTCCTCGGGACGGCCGAGCGCATCGGCTCACTGCTCGGTCGCTCGTTCACCGACGGTGGCGTCCACCCCCGCTTCGGCACCCGCAACATGATCATGCCGCTGGCCGACCGCACCTACCTCGAGGTCGTGGAGGTGCTCGACCACCCGGCGTCCGACAAGGCCCCGTTCGGCCAGGCCGTGCGCGCCCGCTCCGCCCTCGGCGGCGGTTGGCTCGGCTGGGTGGTCGCGGTCGACGACATCACCGTGGTGGAGGAGCGGCTGGGCCGGGCCGCCGCCAAGGGCAACCGGCACCGCCCCGACGGCACCGAGCTGCTCTGGAAGCAGATCGGCGTCAACGGCCTGATCGCCGACCCTCAGCTGCCGTTCTTCGTGCAGTGGGACTCCCCCGAGCAGCTGCACCCCTCGGCCGGCGCCGACGGCGCGCTCTCGCTGGCCTGCCTCGAGATCGCCGGCGACCCGCAGCGGGTCAGCCAGTGGCTGGGCGAGCCGGTGGAGGCTCCGCTGGAGGACGTCAAGGTCGAGTGGGTCGCCCCCCACGGCACCCCTGGCATCATCGCCGCGCAGGTGCAGACCCCGCAGGGCCTCGTCCGTATCTGAGGCGTGATCCCCTGAGCCGCCACCTCCCGGGCGCGGTCCCCAGCCCCAACATCTGGAACCACACCGCGACGTACGAGATGGAGAACCGGGCTGCCGACCCGGACCGGCGGATCGAGGCGGCGATGACCGCCATCGCTCCCTGGGAAGGGCGGACCGTCCTCGACCTCGGCTGCGGCACCGGCTACCACCTGCCGAAGTTCGCGGCGACCGCCGCGTCGGTGATCGGCGTCGAGCCGCACGCCGAACTGGTCGCCCTCGCCGCGCGTCGTACTCGCACCCTGTCGAACGTCAACGTGCTCCGGGGCACCGCGCAGGAGGTGCCGCTGCCCTCCCACTCGGTCGACATCGTGCACGCGCGCTGGGCCTACTTCTTCGGCCCCGGCTGCGAGCCCGGGCTGGCCGAGCTGGACCGGGTCGTACGACGCGGCGGCACCGCCTTCGTGATCGACAACGACGGCTCGCGCTCGACGTTCGGGGCGTGGTTCCGGCGCGGCTACCCGCACCTCGACCCGCCCGAGGTGATCGAGCGGTTCTGGTCGACGCACGGCTGGACCCGCACGCCGATCGACATGGGCTGGCGGTTCACGTCGCGGGCGGCGCTGGAGGCGGTGGTGGCGATCGAGTTCAAGCCGGCCATGGCCAAGTGGATCCTCGCCAACCACGAGGGCCTCGAGGTCGACTACGCGGTCAACCTCTGGTCGAAGCGGTACTGACCCCGCCGCCCAGGTGGCGCGATCGCGCTGTTATGGACAGCGCGCGTCTCCCCGACCTGTTCATTTCCGCGCGATCGCGGCGAAATGGCAGCGCTAGCTCGACCCTCGCACGGCCAGCGTCGGCGCAAGGAGCACGCCGGGCTCGACGGTCGGCGGATGCGCGAGCAGGCCCTCGAGCGCCTTCACGATCTCGACCGCGGCGTCCTCGAGCGGCTGCCGCACGGAGGTGAGCCCGGGGTGCACGACCTGCGCGACCTGGGAGTCGTCGAAGCCGACCACGGCGATGTCGCGACCGGGGTGGAGGCCGCGCGCGGCGAGCGTGTGGAGCACCCCCATCGCCAGGGTGTCGGACGCGCACACGAACGCCGAGGGGTGCGCCTCGTCGAGCAGCACCGCACTCGCCTCGCGCCCGCTGTGCACGGTGTCCTCGACCCGCGAGGCCATGCCGGTGGTGGAGAGTCCGCGCGACTTCAGCGCCCGGCTCCAGCCGTGCCGCCGGTCCTCGCCGATCCAGGAGTCCTTCCGCCAGCCGATCCAG
>DASTDJ010000099.1:0-14168 GCA_035710425.1 Nocardioides sp. | reverse complement strand
GCTGTCCATCTTGTCGAGGATGAAGTTGGTGGTGCCGTTGACGATGCCGATGACCCGGGTGACCTTGTCGCCGGCCAGGCTCTCGCGCAGCGGCCGCAGGATCGGGATCGCACCCGCTACCGCCGCCTCGAAGAGCGTCGGCCCGTCCTCGGCCAGCAGCGCCTTGTTGGCGGTGACGACGGACTTGCCGTGCTCGAGGGCCGAGAGGATCAGCGCGCGCGCCGGCTCGATGCCGCCGATGGTCTCGATGACCAGGTCGCCCAGCACCGCTCTCGCGGTGGGCGAGCCGCCGGCGCCCGGGCCGTAGAACATCAGCTGCCCGGCGGCCGACGACTCGACGAACACCGCGTTGAACGCCTCGCGGACGCTGGCCAGCGGGTGCGAGCGCGGGATCATCGCCGGATGCACCCGCACCGACACGGCCTCGTCGCCGCCCGGGCCGGTGCGCAGCTCCGCGATGGCGAGCAGCTTGACGACACAGCCCATGTCACGCGCCGACTGGACGTCGGCCGCGCTCACGTCGGCGATGCCCTCGCGGTGCACGTCGGCTGCGGTCACCCGGGAGTGGAAGGCCAGGCTGGCCAGGATCGCGGCCTTCGCGGCGGCGTCGAAGCCCTCGACGTCGGCGGTCGGGTCGGCCTCGGCGTAGCCCAGCTCCTGGGCCTCCTCCAGCGCCTCGGCGAACCCGGCACCGGAGGTGTCCATCCGGTCGAGGATGAAGTTGGTGGTGCCGTTGACGATGCCGAGCACCCGGTTGACCCGGTCGCCGGCCAGCGACTCGCGCAGCGGCCGGAGGATCGGGATCGCGCCCGCGACCGCGGCCTCGTAGTAGAGGTCGCGGCCGGCCTTCTCGGCGGCCTCGAACAGGGTCGGGCCGTCCTCGGCGAGCAGCGCCTTGTTGGCGGTGACCACGCTGGCGCCGTTCTCGAGCGCCGACAGGATCAGGGAGCGGGCCGGCTCGATGCCGCCGATCACCTCGACGACGAGGTCGACGTCGTCGCGGGCCACCAGTCCGGCGGCGTCGGTGGTCAGCAGCCCGTCGGGCACGTCGACCTCACGCGGCGCGTCGATCCGGCGTACGGCGACCCCGGCGAGCTCCACCGGGGCGCCGACCCGGGCGGCGAGGTCGTCGGCCTGCTCGTGGAGCAGGCGCACCACCTGCGACCCGACCGAGCCGCAGCCGAGCACGGCCACGCGGAGCGGGTCAGTCATCGGTGTCTCCCACGTCGGTAGCCAACAGGTCGTCCTCAGTCTCGCGGCGCACGATCACACGCGCCTGGCCGTCCCGCACCGCGATCACCGGTGGCCGCAGCGCGTGGTTGTAGTTGGACGACATGGACCGGCAGTAGGCGCCGGTGCCCGGCACGGCCAGCAGGTCACCGGGTGCCACGTCGCCAGGGAGGAACTCGTCCTTGACCACGATGTCGCCGGCCTCGCAGTGCTTGCCGACCACCCGGGCGAGCACGCCCTCCTCGTCGGAGTGGCGGTTGGCGAGGGTGCAGGAGTAGTCGGCGTCGTAGAGCGCGGTGCGGATGTTGTCGCTCATCCCGCCGTCGACGGACACGTAGGTGCGCACCGCGCCGCCGTCGAGGGCGACCGGCTTGACCGTGCCGACCGTGTAGACCGTGCAGACCGAGGGACCGACGATCGCCCGGCCGGGCTCGATCGAGAGCCGAGGCTGGGCGATGCCGAGCGCCCTGCACTCGTGCTCGACGATCTTGCTCATCTCGGTGGCGAGCTGCGCGGGGTCCGAAGGGTCGTCCTGGGTGGTGTAGGCGATGCCGAAACCGCCGCCGAGGCCGAGCTCGGGCATCGTCACGCCCAGCTCCTCGGAGACCCGCGCGTGCAGGGCCAGCACCCGGCGAGCGGCCACCTCGAAGCCGGAGGAGTCGAAGATCTGGCTGCCGATGTGGGAGTGCAGGCCGAGCAGCTCCAGCCGCTTGGCCGCCCGGACCAGCTTGACGGCCTCGAAGGCGTCGCCGCTGGTGATCGAGAGCCCGAACTTCTGGTCTTCGTGGGCGGTGGCGATGTACTCGTGGGTGTGCGCCTCCACGCCGGCGGTGACCCGCACCATCACCCGGGTGGTGCGCCCGAGGTCGCTGGTGATCCGGGTGAGCCGTTCGATCTCGGTGAAGCTGTCGACGATGATCCGGCCCACGCCGGCGTCGACGGCGCGGCGCAGCTCGGCGTAGGACTTGTTGTTGCCGTGGTAGCCGATCCGGCCCGGGTCGAAGCCGGCACGCAGTGCGACGGTGAGCTCGCCGCTCGAGCACACGTCGAGGCAGAGACCCTCCTCGGCGATCCACTTCGCCACCGTGGTGCAGAGGAACGCCTTGCCGGCGTAGAAGACGTCGAAGGTGGCGAACGCGTCGCGGAACGACCGGGCCCTCGCCCGCAGATCCGCCTCGTCCAGGACGTACGCCGGGGTGTTGAACTCGGCGACCAGGTCGGCCACCGCGACCCCGCCGATCGTCAGGTCACCGTCGGCCTTGTGGGCCGTCGAGGACCACAGCGACGGCACCAGCGCGTTGGGGTCGCTGGGCTGGCGCAGCCAGGAGGGGCCCTTGAGGGCGCCGTCGGCGTGCGCCCATCCGGCTTCGTGGGAGGGCATCGGGGTGACTACATCCGTTCCGGAGCCGAGACGCCGAGCAGGCGGAGACCGTTGGCGAGAACCGTGCGGGTGGCCGCCACCAGCTGCAGTCGGGCGCGGTGCAGATCGGTCGGCTCCTCGTCGCCCATCGGCAGCACCCGGCAGTTGTCGTAGAAGCGGTGGTAGGAGGCCGCCGTCTCCTCGAGGTAGCGGGCCACCCGGTGCGGCTCGCGCAGCTGGGCGGCGCTGGCCACCACCCCGGGCAGGGCCGCGAGCGCTCGCAGCAGCTCGCCCTCCTTCTCGTGGGTCAGCAGGTCGGGATGGGACGCCGGCTCGAGCCCGAGATCGGCCGCGTTGCGGAGCAGCGAGCTCACCCGGGCGTGGGCGTACTGGACGTAGAAGACGGGGTTCTCACTGCTCTGCCGGGTCATCTCACCGGCGTCGAGGGTCAGCGGTGAGTCGGCCGGGTAGCGCGCCAGGGTGTAGCGCAGCGCGTCGACGCCGATCAGCTCCACCAGCTCCTGGAGCGTCACCAGCGTGCCGGCGCGCTTCGAGAGCTTGAGCTCCTCCCCGTCCTTCAGGATCTTGACCAGCTGCCCGATCAGCACCTCGATGTTGCGGTCGGGGTCGTCGCCGGCACAGGCAGCCATCGCCCGCAGCCGGTTGACGTAGCCGTGGTGGTCGGCACCGAGGAGGTAGATGCACCGGTCGAACCCGCGGTGCCGTTTGTTGACGTAGTAGGCCGTGTCGCTCGCGAAGTAGGTGAGCTGGCCGTTGGACCGGATCAGCACCCGGTCCTTGTCGTCGTCGAAGTCGGAGGTGCGCATCCACAGCGCGCCGTCGGCGTCGAACAGGTGGCCCTGGGCGCGCAGCTTCTCGAGCTGGGCGGCCACGTCGTCGGAGTCGTGCAGCGAGCGCTCGGAGAACCACACGTCGAAGTGGGTGTTGAACGCGTCGAGCTGGGCCTGCTGCTCCTTCAGCTGCTCGGCGTAGCCGGCCTCCCGGAAGGCGACCGTGCGCTCCTCGCCGCTGAGCTCGAGGATGCCGGGGTTGTCGGCGACCACCCGCTCGGCCAGGTCGGCGATGTAGCCGCCGTGGTAGCCGTCCTCGGGGACCGGTTGGCCGAGCGCGGTGGCCTCGATCGAGGCGCCGAAGAGGTCCATCTGGGTGCCGCGGTCGTTGATGTAGAACTCCCGCGTCACCTCCGCGCCCGCTGCCTCCAGAACCCGCGCGAGCGCGTCGCCCACCACGGCCCAGCGGGTGTGGCCGAGGTGCAGCGGCCCGGTCGGGTTGGCCGAGATGAACTCGACGTTGATCCGCTCCCCGCTCAGGGTGTCGTTGTGGCCGTAGTCGTCGCCGGCGGCGACGATGTCGGCCGCGACCTTGCCCTGGGCACCAGCGGCGACCGAGATGTTGAGGAACCCCGGCCCGGCGATCTCGACGTCGGCCACACCCGGGTGGTCGGTCAGCCCGGCCCGCACCAGCTCCGCCAGCGCCCGCGGGTTGGTGCCGGCCTTCTTGGCCAGCTGCATCGCGACGTTGGTGGCGTAGTCGCCGTGGCCCTTCTGTCGCGGACGCTCCACGGTCACCGTCGCAGGGACCCCGTCCGGCAGGGTCAGCGCACCCTCGTCGGACAGCGTCGTCAGGACATCGACGATCGCGGTGGAGAGCTCTTCGGGGGTCACCGGCAAAGGGTATCGGCGGGCGGTGGCGGACCCCGAACCGGTTTCACTCCCCGAGGAGGTGGCAGGTAAGGTTCCGTCCACCCGAGCCCCCGTAGCTCAGGGGATAGAGCACCGCCCTCCGGAGGCGGGAGCGTAGGTTCGAATCCTACCGGGGGTGCCCTGCCGGCCGATTCCGTTCTGCGTGCATCCTGTCGATGTGCTCGACTCCCGTCGCCTGCGTCGCACCGTCCTGGTCGTGGCGGCGCTGAACTTCGGCTACTTCTTCGTGGAGTTCACGGTCGCGCTCTTCGCCGGCTCGGTCTCGCTCCTGGCCGACAGCGTCGACTTCCTCGAGGACACGGCCATCAACCTGCTGATCTTCGTCGCGCTGGGGTGGCCCCTCGCCCGTCGCGCCATGGTGGGCAAGGCGATGGCCCTGGTCATCCTCGGCCCGGCCGCGCTGGCGGCGTGGCAGGCCGTCGAGCGCTTCTCCGACCCTGTGGCGCCCGACGTCGGGCCCGTGGTGCTCGCCTCGCTGGGTGCCATCGCGATCAACGGCACCAGCGCCTGGCTGCTGGTCGGGGTGCGGCACCACGGTGGCTCGCTCAGCCGGGCCGCCTTCCTGTCGGCTCGCAACGACGTGGCGGTGAACATCGCGGTCATCGCGATGGCGCTCGTGACGATGTGGACCGCCTCGGGCTGGCCCGACCTGGTCCTCGGCACTTTCATCATCCTGCTGGCGCTGCACGCCGCTCACGAGGTGTGGGAGGTCAGTGAGGAGGAGCGGCTCGCCGCCAAGGCCCTGGCCGGCGAGGAGATCGACTAGGCGGCACCCGCCATGCGACCGCCGGATGCTCCACACTGACGCCATGCCCGCGCAGACCGTCGTCGCCAGCGCGAACATGCTCTACAAGCTCGACAGCGACGCCGCCCGCACAGCGCTGCGGCAGGTGCTCGACGCGAAGCCGGACCTGGTCGGGCTGCAGGAGTGGTACGTCACCCGGCTCCGGCTGCTGCGGGAGGTCGGCGACGTCCGCGTGGTCCCCGGATGGCGGACCGGCGGCGACGACTCGGCCTACCACTGGGTCTCGGCGGTGGCGGGAGGCAACGTCGTCGGCGCCCGCGCCGATCGGTTCGAGCCGCTGTCGGCTCGGGTGGCGTTCCTCAGCTGCATCGGCCGGTCGGACCTGCCGGACCGGTTCCTGCGGCTCGAGCCGCCCCGTGAGGTGACGATCGGGGTGTTCCGCGACCGCGCCCACGACCGCACGGTCGCGGTCATGAGCTACCACCTGGTGCCCGGCGTGCAGGCCGGTGCGGAGTACCGCACGGACCGGGTGCGCCTGCGGCGCCGGCACGAGTCGGAGATCCGCAGACTGGAGCTCCTGGTCGCCGAGCACCGGCAGGCCGGCCACGTCGTGTACGCCGTAGGCGACTCCAACTTCGACGGTCTCCGCCTGGCCGGGCTCACGTCTGCCTGGGAGGGCCGCGAGGGCCATCCGGGGACGATCGGCAACGCCACCCGCAAGGTCGACGACGTGCACGGGCCCGGCCCGGCCGGCGCGGTCACGCTGCTGACGACGCCGTCGGACCACCGCGCGGTCGTGGCCGCCTGGCCGGAGTGAGCACGCCTCCGGCTACTGCACGCCGTAGAGGCTGACCGTGAACTGCTCCGTCCTGGTGCCGTGGGCGTCCTCGGCGGTGATCCACAGCGACGCGGTCCGTCCGGCACCGGCGGTGTTGTCGACGAGGGCCACCCAGCGGTCGCCCCGGCGCTCGACGGGCACCTCGGTCCAGGCGTGGTCCTCGAGCGGCATCTCGCCGACAGGGTCGACCTGGTCGAAGGTCACCTTCGCGGTGAACGAGCGGAGCCGGCCCGGGTCGTAGCCGTCCTGACCGTGGAACGTGACGCTGACCGGGAAGCCCGGCCCGGCCGGGGCCAGGTTGCGCTCGTCGACGGGGGCGTCGTAGCGAGGCAGGGCGAGCGGCAGCGCGGCCGTCGTCTCACCGGCGGGCCGAGCGGTCCGGAAGGTGAAGCGGCTGACCGTGCCGCGGCCGAGCTCCCAGTAGTCGTGGCGCGAGGTCCGTTCCTGGGTCACCTCCACCGTGAGCTCGTGGGTGCCGTCGCCGATGTCCGCGGTGCCGGAGGGGAACGGGTTGTGGCCGACGTACTCGCCGTCCTTCCAGAGGGTGAGGCCCCCGATGTCGCGGAAGCCACCCGCGGCGTACCGCCCCTCCACGGAGTCCTGCCAGGTCGGGAACGCGAAGCCGACGAGCGAGCCCTGCCGCTCGGCGATCCGGGCGGGACTGCCGTCGCGGTTGACCGCCATCGCGGTCAGGGTCGGCAGCTTGAACCACTCGGTCTCCCGGCGGTCCCCGGCGCGGTAGGTGCGTACCCGGTCGAACCAGGTCTCCGGGCGCTTCCGGAAACCGCCACTGGACGCGTGCTGCTGCCAGGCGACGCCCGGCGAGTAGTAGGCCGTCCGGGAACCGGGTGCGGCAACCCGGTCCCCGGACGACGAGTAGAAGGGACCCGTGCCGTCGTCGACGACGACGCGGGTCCACTCCTCCGGCTCCCACGGCTGGCGCTGCGCGTACCAGCTCTCGTCGACCTTCGCCAGCCGCCGGTCCGACACGCGGTAGCTCAGGTCGGAGGGCACCCTGTCCTCCTCGGTGAAAGCCAGGTTGTAGACGTACTCACTCTCTTCGGTGGCGACCTCCGGGTCGAACGTGCGCAGGTACGTCCCGTAGGTGAAGTCACCGACGTCGACACGGTCGGTGGGCGTGGCGAAGAACTCCGGGCTGTTCTCGGCGAACAGCGAGTCGCCGACCACCCAGCCGTCCCAGGCCCGCTGCACCCCGAACGACCCGGAGCGGATCGCCATCGGGCGGTCGCCGCGCACCGTCACCGGCCGGGCGTCACGGGCGTCGAGGACCAGCATCGTGTCGTGCGTGAAGCGCCGGTCCGGGTCGACCACATGGGAGTAGGCGTAGGTCCCGTCGGCCTCGGTGGTGCGGATGAACGAGCTGAGGAAGTGGGTTCCGGCCCGGAGCCGGAGCGTGACGTCCTCGCCGGCGAAGAGGTGGAGGGCCCGGCTGGGCTGGTGCAGGTCGGTGATGTCCAGGTTGCCGGAGGTCGCGGGGTCGCCGTTGCGGTCGATGGCGCGGACGGTGACCTCGACGGTCCTCGGCTCCAGGTACATCCCGACGGCCGTGGTCACCCGGACCCGGTCGTGGCCGACCCGGCCGGTCGCGACGATCCGGCCCCCGATCCCGCCGTACGCCGAGTCGCGCAGGCCGCCCACGTCGCCGCGGGCGTCGACCTCGACGGTCGCCGTGTCGTGCGCCCGCACGGTGACGGAGTGGTCGTCGAGCTCGAGCAGACGGCCGGGAACCCGTCCGCCGTCGTCGCCGGTGACGTCCTCGAGGTCGAGGTGGAGGCGTACGTCGCGGTCGGTGTCGTTGGTGTAGGTGACCGTCTCGCTGGCCCGCTCGTCGGGGCCGTGCGGCCAGTCGAAGTCGGCGACCTCGACGCTGACGTCGCTGGTCACCGTCGCGTCGAGGGCGTCGGGGGTCCACAGCTCGCCCGCGCCCTGGGCGTAGACGGAGTCCTCGGGCGAGCCCTTGACCGAGGCGGTCAGCGCCGCCGTCAGCTGCTGGGCCGTCCAGTCGGGGTGTGCCTGCCGGACCAGCGCCGCGGCGCCGGCGACGTGCGGCGTGGCCATCGACGTCCCGGACATCGCGACGTAGTGGATCCCACCCGGGCTGCCGGCCTGCGCTCCGACGATGTCCACGCCCGGCGCGGCGATGTCGGGCTTGAGGTCGTGCGATCCGAGCACCGCGCCACGGCTCGAGAACCAGGCGGTCTCACCGCGGTTGTCGACCGCGCCGACCGTGAGCACGCCCTCCACGCATCCCGGGGAGGAGACGGTCTCGTGCGCGGCGCTGTTGCCGGCCGCGACCACGAACAGCGTCTTCGTCTGCTCGGTCAGCGCCGCGGCGGCCTGGGACATGGGGTCGGTGCAGTCGGTCGGCTGGTCGGAGCCGAGGCTCATGTTGACGACGTCGGCGCCCTGGGCGACCGCCCACTCCATGCCGCCGACGATCCACGAGAGCTGACCGCCGTCCCAGCCGAGAACCTTCCCGATCAGCAGGTCGGCGCCCGGGGCCATGCCGGTACGCGACGCGTCGGCGGTGCCGTCGCCCGCGATCGTCGAGGCCACGTGGGTGCCGTGACCCGCCGAGTCGTCGATGCCCTGGCCGGTGAAGTCCTGCGCCGCCACCACCCGTTCGGCGAGGTCCGGGTGCTCGGCGTCGTACCCGGTGTCCAGCACGGCGACCCGGGTGCCGGAGCCGTCGTAGCCGCGGTCCCACGCGCGTGGCGCCCCCGTCTGCTCGACGCCGGTCGCGGGGTCGAGGTCGACGTCGGTGGCCTCGACCTTGGCGTCCAGCCACACCTTCTCGACCGAGCCCGCGGCCCGGGCGCTACCGCCGACCAGCTGGTCGTACGCCGCCGCGAGATCACTCTTGTCGACGGTGACGGCGGCGGCGTCGATCGACTCCAGCTCGTCCTCGACCGCGAGCGTCGCCGCGCCGCGGTTGCGTGGCAGCTCGCCCTCGACGATGAGCGGCAGCGACTCGCTGTGCTCGTCGTCGTAGCCCTGCTCGACGAGACCGGTCACGTTGAACAGCTCGAGGTCGAGCCGGTCGGCGGCCAGTGCGGCCTCCGCCTCGACCGGGATGACGTAGAGCTCGTCGCCGAGCCGGCGAAGGTAGTGGTCGCCGTCGGACTCGATCACGCCCGACGGCGTCCCGTCGGCCGCCGTAGAGAGCAGGACGCGGTCGCCGGTGACCAGGGTGACAGGGACGGGCGCCTGGGCGACCGCGGCCGCGGGACCACCGGGCAGCAGGCCGTCCCCCTCGGCGACGGCCGCGGAGCCGGGTACGACGGACAGGGTGGCGACGCAGGTCAGGACGACGGCAGGGGCGGCGAGGGCACGGCGCCGCGGCAGCGCGAGAGGCATGTGGGAGCTCCGAGAGGGTCAGGGTGGTGCCAGCACCCTGACCTCTGCCGGTGGCTCGGGGCCAGACGTGCGGACGGCGAGATCCAGCCATGTCCGCAATCCGTCAGCGGCCGCCGCTCAGACGCCGAACCAACCCCGCCGCGCTGCCTCGTGGCCCAGCGCGAAGCGCGTCGCCACCTGGGCGCGAGCCATCAGCGCGGAGACCCGCCGTTGCACGGTCCGCGCCGAGATCCCCAGCTGCCCGGCGATGGCCTGGTCGGTGAGCCCCGCCAGGAGCAGGGTGAGCAGCCGGGCGTCCAGCTCGTCGATGCCGTCGTCCGGCTGCGCGGCCAGGCCGGTCGCCGGCAGCAGCTCGCGGGCGGACGCCCAGACCAGGTCGAAGAGGTGCACGAGCGCGTCCAGCAGCCCCGACGGATGGATGACCAGGGCGCCGGCCCCCGAGTCCTCGGCGGTGGGGGCCAACGGCAGCAGGGCCACCGAGCGGTCGGCGATCAGCAGCCGCAGCGGCAGGGCATCGGTGACCCGCACGCGCTCCCCCGCCTGGACGGACTCGGCCACCATGTCCAGGAAGCCGGGCTTCTCCATCGCGGAGCGCTCGACCACCACCCGGTAGGTGACGCCGCGGGACACCGCGACCTGCTCGTCGACGTTGTCCTCCGCGGACACCAGGGCGACCGTGGACCTCACCAGCGCGAGCACCTCGTGGGCGGCGCCGCGCTGGAGCTGGGCGAAGCGCTGCGCGACGGCCTGCTCGCCGTGCACGACGTCGACGACCTCGGTGCTCGCCCGGTCCGTGGCCGCCCCGCGGTACTCGCCGACCAGCCGTTCGAGCTCGAGCTCCGCCCGGCGGATCTCGTCGCGACGCTCGACGATCATCGACCCGACCGCGATCGCCGGCGGCGAGGCCACGTAGTCGCCGGGCGTCGCCGTCGAGCGCGCCACCAGGCCCTTCTCCTCGAGCGTGGACAGGGCGGCGAGCAGCTCCGGGACCCGCGCCCCCTCGGTCGCGGCCAGCGACTCGGCCGACGCCGAGGGCACGCCGACCAGGCGGCGGTACGCCGCTTCCTCGAGCGAGCTCAGCCCGAGAGCCCCGAGCACGGTGCGCTCAGCACCTCTCGATCGTGGCGTCGTTGCGAGCCTGGTTGCCGTAGCTGCGGGCCTGGTCGACGTACGGCGTGACCACGCTGGCGCCGCCCACGTTGGCGAAGCCACCCTGCACCACGCAGCCGGTGATCTGCTTCGGGTCGACCTGGGCCACCGCCTGGGCGATCCGGAACAGCTCGGCCGGGGGGACCGAGGTGTGCAGGTGCTTGAGCACGGTCATCACGCCGGACTCGATGAAGCCCCGCTCGTGGGCCCGGCGGGCGATGGTGCCCTGGATGCCCTTGAGCACGATCTGCTGGTTGGCGGACCGGTCGAAGTCACCGCCGGCCAGCGACTTGCGGATCCGGGCGAAGGCCATCGCGTTGTAACCGTTGAGGTGGTGCTTGCCGGCGTCGAAGCCGTTGGGCTTGAGGTAGGGGTCGTAGAACGACCGCGGGTTGCGGACGTCGATGCCGCCGATGTCGTCGACCATGTTCTCGAAGAACGGGAAGCGGGTGACGAACACGTAGTCGGGCTCGATCCCGATCAGGTTGCCGACCGCCTCACCGAGCAGCTGAGGGCCGCCGTAGTAGAGCGCGGCGTTGATCCGGTCGGAGCCGTGGCCCGGGATCGAGACGTAGGAGTCGCGCGGGATCCCGATGCTGGTGGCCGCGCCGGTCTTGGTGTTCATGCCGACCAGCTGGAGGGCGTCGCCCCGCACCCGGAGCATGTTCTCGCCGGGCCGGGCGTCGGAGCCGACGGCCAGGATCCAGACCAGGTCGGGGTTCAGGTCGACCCCCCTCGTGTGCTTGAACTCCACCAGCACCGCGTCGGTCGACGCGATGGTGGAGCTGGGCACCACCAGGCCGGTGATCGCGAGCACCACGCCGAGCACGACGGCTCGGACCAGGTTGTGGGCACGGCGCCTCATGCGACCCTCCCGCGCTTCACGTCGTAGCCGAAGACCTGCCAGTCGGAGCCGCTGTAGCCGAGGAACAGCCGGCCCGCGATCCGGTCGGTGCGCCGTACCTCGCCGTCGAGCTCGAGCAGCAGCACCACCCGGGCGGTGACGCCGGCCGCCTTGCCCTTGTCGGCGAGGACGTCGATCCGCAGTCGCCGGGCCTTGGCGGTCACCGTGTCGACGCGATCGCCGACGTCGGCGTTGCTCATCAGCCCCTTGTCGCGCTTGGCCAGCGCGGCGGCACCCTGGCTGAACGGCTTGAACGCGTCCGAGAAGTCGTTGCGGGGGTAGTCACCGGCGACGTACGCCGCGTCGAGCCACTGGTCGATGGCCTTGGTGACGCGGATCCGCAGCTGCTTGCGCCGGTCGGGCTTCAGCCTTCCCTTGACGAACCCGATGGTCGACTTGGTCGGGATGCCGGGTGCTGCCTCCGTGGACGAGGGCGCCGACTCGGGGCCGCTTTCGGGTTCGGACCCGTCGTCCGAGGAGCACGCACCGAGCCCGGCCACGAGGACCAGCGACGCGCAGGTCGCGAGGGCAGCACGGACTGCGCGTGCGGGGGTGAGGAACATCGGGGTGGAACTCCCATCGTGTGGCTCCGGTTACAGCGTGCACGAAAGCCCAAGGTCAGCCGCGCATTTGCTGGCCCGTGGGTCTAGCCTTGACGACGCACCATACGTTCCCCAAATCGCTCATCCGGAAGAGGCGAAGCAAGTCGTGCCGCAGTCGTCAGGACAGCAGTCCCCGCAACCGTCCACTTCGGACTTCGGAGCCAACGAGTGGCTCGTGGAGGAGATGCGGGAGCGATACAGGGCGGATCCGGGGAGCGTCGACCCCAGCTGGGCCGACTACTTCAGCAACGGGTCCGGCGACGGCACCCCCGCGAAGTCCACCAACAGCACGGTGAAGACCGAGCCGAAGCAGGCCGCCCCGACCGCGAAGACCGAGCAGAAGCCGGCGCCGAAGGCCGAGCCGAAGCAGGAGCCGAAGCAGCAGTCGAAGCAGGAGCAGGCACCGGCGAAGACCGAGCCCAAGGACGACGCCAAGGGTGACTCGGAGGCCAAGCCCGAGCCGAAGGCCGTGCCCCGCCAGCAGAGCAAGGCCGCCGAGCCGGCCAAGGGCACCTCCAGCCCGATGCCCAAGGAGTCGCGCCCCGCCGCGCCCGCCGCGGCCAGCGACGAGCCGACCTACACGGTGCTCCGCGGCGCCCCGGCCCGCACCGCGATCAACATGGACGCCTCCCTGAGCGTGCCGACCGCCACCTCGGTCCGGTCGGTGCCGGTGAAGCTCCTCTGGGACAACCGCACGGTCATCAACAACCACCTCGCCCGGGCGCGCGGCGGCAAGGTCTCGTTCACCCACCTGATCGGCTACGCCCTGGTCCGGGCGCTGCGCGCGATGCCGGAGATGAACGTCGGCTTCGAGACCG
The DNA here is from genome assembly GCA_035710425.1 of Nocardioides sp. GTDB lineage: Bacteria > Actinomycetota > Actinomycetes > Propionibacteriales > Nocardioidaceae > Nocardioides. The sequence continues at coordinate 1,420 of DASTDJ010000099.1, read as the reverse complement.
TCGACGGCAAGCCCAACCTGATCACGCCGGCCCACATCAACCTCGGCCTGGCGATCGACGTCAAGAAGGACGACGGCACCCGCCAGCTGCTGGTGCCCAGCATCAAGGCGGCCGAGCGGATGGACTTCGCTGCCTTCTGGACGGCGTACGAGGAGATCGTCCGCAAGACCCGCAACGGCAAGCTCACCATCGAGGACTTCCAGGGCACCACCATCTCGCTCACCAACCCCGGCGGCATCGGCACCGTCCACTCGGTCCCGCGGCTGATGAAGGGACAGGGCGCGATCATCGGGGTGGGCGCCATGGAGTACCCCCCGGAGTGGCAGGGCGCATCGGACGAGGCGATCGCGCGCAACGCGATCAGCAAGGTGATGACCCTCACCTCGACCTACGACCACCGGGTCATCCAGGGCGCGCAGTCCGGCGAGTTCCTCAAGCGGATGCACCAGCTGCTGCTCGGTGAGGACGGGTTCTACGACGAGATCTTCCGTTCGCTCCGGATCCCATACGAGCCGATCCGGTGGAGCAACGACATCGCGACGTCGCACGACGACGAGATCAGCAAGCAGGCCCGGATCCTCGAGCTGATCCACGCCTACCGGGTCCGCGGCCACATGATGGCCGACACCGACCCGCTGGAGTACCGCCAGCGCAGCCACCCCGACCTCGAGGTGGAGAACCACGGGCTCACCCTCTGGGACCTCGACCGCGAGTTCGCGACCGGCTCGTTCGGCGGCGAGGGCCGCCGGTTCATGAAGCTGCGGCACATCCTCGGGATCCTCCGCGACTCCTACTGCCGCACCACCGGCATCGAGTACATGCACATCATGGATCCCGAGCAGCGCCGGTGGATCCAGGAGCGGGTCGAGCAGCCGCACGTGAAGCCGCCTCGCGAGGAGCAGCTGCGGATCCTGCTGAAGCTCAACCAGGCCGAGGCGTTCGAGACGTTCCTGCAGACCAAGTTCGTCGGCCAGAAGCGGTTCAGCCTCGAGGGCGGCGAGACCACGATCCCGGTGATCGACGAGATCTGCGAGGCCGCCGCCGAGGCGGAGCTCGACGAGGTCACGATCGGCATGGCGCACCGCGGCCGGCTCAACGTGCTGGCCAACATCGTGGGCAAGAAGTACTCCCAGATCTTCCGCGAGTTCGAGGGCAACATCGACCCGCGGACGGTCCAGGGCTCCGGCGACGTCAAGTACCACCTCGGCGCCGAGGGCGCGTTCACCTCCGAGCGGGGCGCGAACATCAAGGTCTCGGTGGCGGCGAACCCGTCCCACCTCGAGGCCGTCGACCCGGTGCTCGAGGGCATCGCCCGGGCCAAGCAGGACATCCTGGACCGCGGCGCCGCCTTCCCGGTGCTGCCGGTGCTGGTGCACGGTGACGCGGCCTTCGCCGGCCAGGGCGTGGTGGCGGAGACGCT
>DASTDJ010000098.1:0-14087 GCA_035710425.1 Nocardioides sp. | reverse complement strand
GACGCCGCGCCCAGCGAGTCCGGACCCTCCTCCGCCACCGCTTCCGAGCCCTCGGGGGTGCCGTCCACCCCGGTCGCCGACCCCGAGCACGCGGTGGACCCGCCCGGCGAGGTGCAGACGCCGCTGGAGAACGCCGATGTGCTGATCGTCGATCCCGACGAGCCGATCAGCGACGAGCTGGCGGCACGCATCACGAAGCTCGAGGGCGTGACCGAGGTGACCCGGCTCGGCATCGTCCAGGCCTCCATCGAGAACAAGATCTACAACGTCGCCGTGGTCGACCCGGCGTCGTACCGCAGGTTCACGGAGAGCAGGAGTGCCCTGCTCCAGGACCAGTGGGACCGGGTCGCCGGGGGTGAGCTCGCGGTGGCCGAGGGGCTCAAGGGCCGTCTTCCGATCGACGACGACGGCTACCTGAAGCTCGGCTCGGGCGAGGGCGACGCGGTCGTGCACGTCGGCGCCTACGCCCCGCAGATCCCGACCGTCGACCTGGTCGTCAACGCGGCGTGGGGCAAGGAGCTCGGCATGACCGAGCCCAACGCGGTGTTGATCTCGGCGCGGGACAGCACCCCCCAGGCGCTGAGCAACCCGATCGAGCGCCTGGCCGGCGGACTCGTCCCGCAGAACCTCGACATCGCGAGCCAGCTCGGCCTCGACCCCGACGCCGTCCAGGTGGCGGTGCCGGTGGGCACCTTCGCCGACGCGGTGGGCACCTTCCGCTACAGCGTCCTCAGCGGTGGCCGGATCGCCCCCGACCCGGGCTGGGTGAAGAGCCACATCACCACCGAGGTGGTGCCGATCCTGGGCTCGGTCACCTGCAACCGGGCGATCTTCCCGCAGCTCAAGGCGGCACTCGCGGAGATCGTCTCCCGCGGACTGGCCGACGAGATCCATGCCGACGAGTACGCCGGCTGCTACTACCCGCGCTTCATCGCGGGCTCGACCACTCTGTCCAACCATGCCTTCGGCCTGGCGCTCGATCTCAACGTGCCCGGCAACCAGCGCGGCACCGTCGGCGAGATCGACCGCGATGTCGTCGCGATCTTCAAGTCGTGGGGCTTCGGGTGGGGCGGCGACTGGCGCTACACCGACCCGATGCACTTCGAGATGAACCGGATCGTCAACCCCGGGTGAGCGATCGATAGCGTGCGGCCATGCGCGCTGTCCAGGTAGTCAAGCCGACCGGCCCGGCCGACATCGAGATCCGCGAGGTCGACGAGCCCACGCCTGGCGCGGACGACGTACTCATCGAGGTGCACCGGGTCGGCGTCTCCTTCCCCGACCTGCTGCTCAGCCGCGGTGAGTACCAGCTGAAGCCCGAGCCGCCGTTCTCGCTCGGGGTCGACGTGGCCGGCACGGTCGTCAGCGGCGCCGGTTTCGAGCCCGGACAGCGCGTGGCCGCGGTCTTCGCGTACGGCGGGGCGCAGGAGCGGGCCGCCATCCCGGCGATGTCGACGTTCGCGCTCCCCGACTCGGTCTCGTACGACGAGGGCGCGGCGCTGCCGATGAACTACCTCACCGCGCAGTTCGCCCTGGCCGAGCGCGGGCAGCTGCAGACAGGCGAGACGGTGCTCGTGCACGGCGCCGCGGGCGGTGTCGGCACCGCCACCCTCCAGGTCGCCCGGGGCATGGGCGCCCGCACCATCGCGGTGGTCAGCACCGACGAGAAGGCCGAGGTCGCCAGGGCTGCGGGCGCCGACGAGGTCGTGATGGTCGAGGGCTTCAAGGAGGCCGTCAAGGAGCTCACCGAGGGCAACGGCGTCGACGTGGTGCTCGACGTCGTGGGCGGCGACGTGTTCACCGACTCGCTGCGGTCGCTCTCGACCCAGGGCCGGCTGCTCGTCGTCGGCTTCGCGTCGGGCCTCGGCATCCCCGAGGTGAAGGTCAACCGCCTGCTGCTCAACAACATCGACGTGCGCGGTGTCGGCTGGGGCGCGTTCGCGATGCTGCGGCCCGGCTACATGCAGGAGCAGTGGCAGGCGCTGCTGCCGATGATGCAGAGCGGCGTCGTGAAGCCACCGATCGGCAAGGTCTACGACCTCGAGGAGTTCGGGCAGGCGCTGGTCGACATGGACGAGCGCCGCACCCTGGGCAAGTCGGTGGTGCGGGTCCGTGACTGACAGGACCCTCGCGCACGGCCAGACGTCCTACGACGTCCGCTTCGACTGGGGCCCGACCGGGGCCGCGGCGATCGCCGCGGGCGCGCACCTCGCGGTGGTCGTCGACGTCCTGTCGTTCACGACCACCTTGTCCGTCGCCACCCAGCGCGGGGTGACGGTCTTCCCCTACCGCTGGCGCGACGCCACCTCCGAGCAGTACGCCGCCGACCGCGGCGCCACGCTCGCCCGCGGCCGCTCGCAAGGGGGAGTGACGCTGTCGCCGGCCAGCGTCCTGGCCGCCCCAGAGCTCGAGCGGCTGGTGCTGCCCTCGCCCAACGGCTCGTCGATCAGCTTCGACCTCGCCGGCAGCGGCATGACGGTGGTGGGCGCCTGCCTGCGCAACCGGACCGCCGTGGCCCGTTGGCTCGCGCCCCGGCTCGGCTCCGGTTCCCGGCTGGCGGTGGTCGCCGCCGGGGAGCGCTGGCCCGACGGCTCGCTGCGGCCGGCCGTCGAGGACCTCTGGGGCGCCGGCTCCGTGCTGGCGGCGCTCGTCGACCTGGGCGTCACCGGCCTCAGCCCCGAGGCCGAGCAGGCCGCCGCGGCGTTCACGGCGGCCGAGCCCGCCCTCGCCGACCGACTGGAGGCCTCCGCGAGCGGCCGCGAGCTCGACGCGATCGGTTTCGGCGACGACGTCCGGGTCGCCGGCGAGCTCGATGCCGGGGACGTCGTACCCGTCCTGGAGGGCGAGGCGTTCCGCCCGGAGTGACCCAACCCGCCCCGGCATTGACCTGCCCATTTAGTGTTTCCGGCGTGAGCATTCTCGATGACGCCCGCGAGGGCATGAACCCGGACATCCGGCCGCAGGACGACCTGTTCGGGCACGTCAACGGGCACTGGCTGGAGACCGTGGAGATCCCCGCCGACAGGTCCAGCTGGGGGCCGTTCGTGCAGCTGGCCGACGCGGCCGAGGAGCAGGTCCACGTCATCATCGAGGAATGCGCCGACGGGACGATCGTCGACGACGACGCCCGCAAGATCGGCGACCTCTACGCGTCGTTCATGGACACCGAGCGGATCAACCGACTCGGCACCCGCCCGCTGCGGCCGCTCGTGCAGGCCGTGGCCGGGCTGCGCGACGTGCGCGACCTGGCGGCGTTCCTCGGTGAGTTCGAGCGGCTCGGCGGCCACGGCCTGTTCGGGTCGTACGTCGACACCGATGACCGCCAGTCCGACCGCTACCTGTTCCACATCACCCAGGGCGGGCTCGGCCTGCCCGACGAGTCCTACTACCGCGACGACAAGTTCGGCGAGGTCCGCGACAAGTACGTCGAGTACCTCGAGCGGCTGCTCGAGCTCGGCGGCCACGAGGACCCGGCGGCCGCGGCGGCCACGGTCCTGGCGCTGGACACCCGGATCGCCAAGGGCCACTGGGAGCGCGCGGAGACCCGCGACGTCCAGAAGACCTACAACCTGCTGACCGCGGGCGACCTCGCCGAGCTCTGCCCCGACTTCGACTGGGCCGCCTACGTCACCAACCTCGGTGGCAGTCACGAGACCATCGCCGAGGTGTGCGTCCGCCAGCCGTCGTACCTCGAGCACCTGTCGAAGGTGCTGCGGAAGACCCCGATCGAGGAGTGGCGCGACTGGCTGCTCAGCCACGTGCTGCGCGCGGCGGCGCCGTACCTCTCCGACGACTTCGTCGAGACCAACTTCGACTTCTACGGACGCACCCTCAACGGCACCCCGGAGCTGCGCGCTCGCTGGAAGCGCGGCGTCTCCCTCGTGGAGGGCGCGCTCGGCGAGGCCGTCGGCAAGGAGTACGTCGCCCGGCACTTCCCGCCGTCCTCGAAGGCGCAGATGGACGAGCTCGTGGCCAACCTGCTGGCGGCCTACCGCGAGTCCATCTCCGAGCTCAACTGGATGACCGAGGAGACCAAGCAGCGGGCCTACGAGAAGCTCGACACGTTCCGGCCCAAGATCGGCTACCCCGAGAAGTTCCGCGACTACTCCGCGCTGCGCATCGACAAGACCGACCTGGTGGGCAACGTCGCAGCGGCGTCGCGGTTCGAGACCGACCGCCAGCTGCAGAAGATCGGTTCACCCGTCGACCGCGACGAGTGGTTCATGCTGCCGCAGACCGTCAACGCCTACTACAACCCCGGCACCAACGAGATCTGCTTCCCCGCCGGCATCCTGCAGAAGCCGTTCTTCTCTCCCGACGCCGACGCGGCCGAGAACTACGGCGGCATCGGCGCGGTGATCGGCCACGAGATCGGTCACGGCTTCGACGACCAGGGCGCCCAGTACGACGGCACCGGCAACCTCAACGACTGGTGGACCGCCGACGACAAGGCGGCGTTCGAGGTGAAGTCGAAGACCTTGATCGAGCAGTACGACGGGTTCTCGCCGCGCAACCTGCCCGGCGAGACCGTCAACGGCGCCCTCACCGTCGGCGAGAACATCGGCGACCTCGGCGGCCTCACCATCGGCCACCGCGCCTACGTGATCAGCCAGGACGGCGCCGCCACGGTGGAGGGCCGTCGGCGGCTGTTCCTCAACTGGGCCTACATCTGGCGCACCAAGCGGCGGACCGAGCAGGAGCAGCAGTTCCTCACCATCGACCCGCACAGCCCGCCGGAGTTCCGGGCCAACATCGTCCGCAACCTCGACGAGTTCCACGAGGTCTTCGGCACCGCCGAGGGCGACGGGCTGTGGCTCGACCCGGATCAGCGGGTCCGCATCTGGTAGCGGTCGACGACCGATGCGAGCCCGAACAGGGCGAGCATCAGCGCGGTCACGCCGACGCTGTTGAGCGCGACCACGGCGTACCCGTGCTCCTCGACGTCGACGAACGGGTAGGGGTACCAGTCGACGAACGCGCCCCGCACCAGCGTGTAGCCGAGCCACACCAGCGGCACCACCAGGAACGGCCCGAGGTCGGCGCGGTCGATCCGTCCGCGCGGGCCGGCGACCAGCACGTTGGACCAGATGGTCAGATAGCTCGCGAACCTCACCAGGCGGGTGGCCAGGTCCGGTGGGTCGGTCTCGTCGAGGATCCGGTGCCCTGGATCACCAGGACCATCTGGAGCACGACCGCGAACGCGGCCACCAGGGCGGTGACACCGTGCACGGCCCGAGCGGTCCGCGGTGTCATGCGGTCAATCTAGGGCCGGTGGGCGAGGAGAGCGGTGACCTAGGACCGGGTCGGCCGCGGGAAACCGGTCCTATCTCACCGCCCCCGACCGCGCCTCACCCCTGGTACGGCGGCGCGACGCCCCAGCCCCACTTGGGCACCGGCGCGGCCGTGGGCGGCTCCGCGCCCGGCTGGGAGTTGGCCAGCGCCAGGCGGGTGCCCCACTCGACGTACCCGGCGAAGGCGGCGCGGAACTCCGGGTCGTCGGGCAGCCCCACCTCGTCGGCTGCGTCCATCAGCAGGCTGATCCAGCGCCGCCGCTGCGGCTCGGTGATCGCCTTGCCGAGGTGCTGGCTCAGCATGTGGGGGTAGCCGCCGCGCTGCTCGGTGTAGGTCGCCGGGCCGCCGAACACCTCGGCCAGCCACATCGCGACGTACCGCGGGTGGCGGGGGTCCATGCCGCCGAACAGCGGCTCGAGGAGGGGGTCCTTCACCACCTCGCGGTAGAACGCCTCGGTCAGTCGCTCCAGCGCCTCGAGTCCGCCGGCCCACTCGTAGAGGCTGGGTGGCTTCCCTGTCGTCGGCTCTGCCATCTGCTCCCCTTGCGTTGCTGTGTAATGATGATTACATGATTACACAGGAACAGCGGGAGCGGGTACGGGGCTGGTTCTCCGGTCGGCTCCCGGAGGAGTGGAAGGTCGAGGCGCCGGCGGTGACGGTCGACCGCGAGGAGATCACCGTCGTGCTGACCATCGCCGACGTCGAGGGCGGCGGCTCGGAGATCGAGACCGCCGAGGCCCGGGCCGGTCGCGCGGAGGGGTTCCGCGCTGAGACCCGCGACCATCGCATCGAGATCGCCCGCGAGGCCGAGCACCGGTTCCGACGCAAGGTGTCCTGGGGCCTTCGCGTCGGCGACCACCAGGAGCTGTGGACCCACGTCTCGGCCCCGGTGATGACCCGGCTGCGCCAGCCCGAGCGGGTGGTGCTGGACGTTCTCGTTGACTCGGGTGTCGCGCGGTCCCGCTCGGACGCCCTGGCCTGGTGCGTGCGCCTGGTCGGGCAGCACGAGGAGGACTGGCTGGCCGAGCTGCGCGAGGCGATGAGCGCGGTCGACGACGTCCGCAAGAAGGGGCCCGCCGCCTGACCCTGTGGAGGAGCCGGCCGGCCCGTCGGCTCCCGCTGGTAGACAGGCGGGCATGACCACCGACGTCCGCGACCGCGCCGAGGAGCACCTACGTGCGCTGGTCGGCAGCGGCGACGCGGTGTTGTACGACGACCAGTGGGCCGCGATCGAGGCGCTCGCCGTCGCGAAGCGCCGGGCCCTGGTGGTGCAGCGCACCGGCTGGGGCAAGTCCGCGGTCTACTTCGTGGCCACCCTGCTGCTCCGCGAGGCCGGCGCCGGCCCCACCGTGATCGTGTCGCCGCTCCTCGCGCTGATGCGCAACCAGATCGCCGCCGCCGAGCGGGCCGGCATCCGCGCGGTGACCATCAACTCCACCAACCTCGAGCAGTGGGAGGAGACCCACCGGGCGATCGCGGCCGGCGAGGTGGACGTGCTGCTGGTGAGCCCTGAGCGGCTCAACAACCCCGGGTTCCGCGACGAGGTGCTGCCCCGGCTCGCCGCGACCTGCGGGCTGCTGGTGGTCGACGAGGCCCACTGCATCAGCGACTGGGGTCACGACTTCCGGCCCGACTACCGCCGCATCCGCACCCTGCTCGACGACCTGCCCACCGGCATCCCGGTGCTGGCCACCACGGCCACCGCCAACGCCCGGGTCACCACCGACGTCGCCGAGCAGATGGGCACCGAGACGCTGGTGCTGCGCGGCACGCTCGACCGGGAGTCGCTCCAGCTGGGCGTCGTACGACTGACGACGGCGGAGCAGCGGCTGGCCTGGCTCGCCGACCACCTCGTGGAGCAGCCCGGCTCCGGCATCGTCTACTGCCTCACGGTCGCGGCGACGAAGGAGGTCGCCGACTACCTCCGCTCGCGCGGACACGACGTGGCGGCCTACTCCGGCCAGACCGACCCGACCGAGCGGCTCGAGCTCGAGGAGCTGCTCGCCGCCGGCAAGGTGAAGGCGCTGGTCGCGACCAGTGCCCTGGGCATGGGCTTCGACGCCAGGCTCGGGTTCGTGGTCAACCTCGGCGCACCCAGCTCGCCGGTCGCCTACTACCAGCAGGTGGGTCGTGCGGGCCGCGGGCTGGCGCCCGACCAGCGAGCCAGCGTCGTGCTGCTGCCGGCGATCGAGGACCGCGACATCTGGGCCTACTTCGCCTCCGTGGGGTTCCCGCGCGAGGAGGTCGTCCGGCAGACGCTCGAGGTGCTGCGCGAGGAGGGCCGGCCGCTGAGCACGGCCGCGCTCGAGACGCGGGTCGAGCTCAACCGCACCCGGCTGGAGACGCTGCTCAAGGTGCTCGATGTCGACGGCGCGGTGCGCCGGGTGCGCGGCGGCTGGGAGTCGACCGGTCGCGACTGGGACTACGACGAGGAGCGCTACCGCAGGGTCGCCGAGGCCCGCGAGCGCGAGCAGCAGGCGATGATCGACTACCTCGCCACCGAGGCCTGCCGGATGCGCTTCCTGCGTGAGCAGCTCGACGATCCCGGGGCAGAGGACTGCGGACGTTGCGACAACTGCGGGGGCATGACGCTCTCCACCGAGATCTCGACCGACGCCGTCGAGGAGGCGCAGGCCCGCCTCGCCCGGCCCGGCGTGGTCGTGGAGCCGCGCAAGATGTGGCCCACCGGCCTCGCCGCTCTCGGCCTGGAGCTCAAGGGTCGGATCAGTGGAGCCGAGGAGGGCAGGGCGATCGCCCGGCTCACCGATCTCGGCCACGGCAACGCGTTGCGCGACCTGTTCCGTGAGGGCACCCCCGACGGCCCGGTCCCGGTGCCGCTGGCCCGGGCGATGGTCGAGGTGCTCGGCGACTGGCGCCCCGAGGCCGACGCCATCGTGGTCGTCGAGTCGGCGACCCGTCCGACGCTGACGAGCGACCTCGCCGACGGGATGTCCCGCTACCTGCAGCTACCGGTCGTGGGTCGGTTCGCGATCGTCGACCCCGACGTCCCACCCGGGAAGGGCGCGATCAACTCCGCCCACCGCATCCAGGCCGTCCGTCGACGATTCACGCTCCGTGCCGACGGCCTCGCCGGTCGCAAGGTGCTGCTCGTCGACGACCTCGTCGTCACCGGTTGGACGCTCACCGTGGCCGCGACGGCGGTCCGTGAGGCCGGTGCGGACGCCGTACATCCGGTGGTGCTCGCGGTCACGAATTGACTGGGTGGTCTAGACGTCAACCCCAGTTTTGGGGATCCGGTCGTTAAAGGATTCCGGCCGCCATCTACTGGTGGGGCTCCCTTCAACGACGACAGGAACCGTCATGACGGACCTCCAGCGCCGCCGCATACGGCGCTCTTTCACCGCGGCGGGGACCACCCTGCTGCTTGCCATCGGCTTCACTGCCGCATCCGGCGCCGCTGCGGTCGGCGCCGCCGCTCCTGCCGCCGCCGCTCCGGGCCCCTACAGCGCCTCCGCGCACGGCGACATCGTCGACCTCGACGTCGACCTGCTCGGCGGCGACCTGGCCGGCGTGAAGGTCGGCCACTCCGAGGTCGTTGCCGACACCGCCGCCACGCCGCGCGTGGTCGCGACGAGCAAGAACGCCGAGCTCAGCCTCGGTGGCAGCTCGCTCCCCATCGACCAGCAGGTGGCGACCGCGCCTCCGTCGATGGACCCGCCCGAGAAGACGATGCTGCCCCTCAACCTGTCTCCGGTCGCGAACGTCCAGGCGATCCGCGGCAACACCGCGGCCCAGTTCCTGACCAACGCCGAGTGCGTGCCTGCCGTCAACAGGGTGCGCCTGCTCGGTACCTCCCGGACCCGGCTGGCCGGCGCGACCGTTCTCGGCGTCGCCGGGCTCGGCGCCCTGGTCGACGCGGAGGCCTCCGAGACCGTCGCGGGCACCGCGCTGGTCGACGTGCCGGGCAAGAACTCCAACGTCGTGGCGAACACCGAGACGACCATCGGCAACATCGAGCTGCTCGGCGGCCAGGCCGTCGTGAAGGTCGACCGCCCGGTGCGGCTCACCGCCGCCTCCAACGGCACCGCCGGCGCCTCCACCGTCACCAACCACCTGGTGACCGTGACGCTCGGCAACGGGACCGTCATCGACATCCCGGTCGACGGCGGACCGATCAACATCCCGATCAACCTCGCCGGTCTCCTGATCGACCTCAAGGTGCGCGCCTTCGCGCCCACCGAGACCGTCAACGGCGCCGCCGTGACCGCGACGCTCGACGCGGTGGTCGGCATCGACCTCACGGTCAGGGCCGGCGCGGCCGAGGTGGCCGACGTCCACCTCGGGGTGGGGCAGATGTCGGCTGCGGCCACGGCGCCGGCGGGCGGCGTCGACTGTGACGGTCCCGTCGACGACGACACCGACGACGACGGCCTGACCGACGACGAGGAGAACAACGACACCCACACCGACCCGCTGGACCCGGACACCGACGATGACGGGCTCACCGACGGTGAAGAGGTCAACGAGCACGACACCGATCCCCTCGACCCCGACACCGACGACGACTGCTTCGGCGACGGTGACGAGGTCGATGCCGGCACCGACCCGCTCGACCAGACCGACCCGGACAACGGCCAGGTGTGTGACGACGACTCCGACGACGACGGTCTGACCGACGACGAGGAGAACAACGACACCCACACCGACCCGCTGGACCCGGACACCGATGACGACGGGCTCACCGACGGTGAAGAGGTCAACGACCACGACACCGATCCCCTCGACCCGGACACCGACGACGACTGCGCCGAGGACGGCGCCGAGGTCGACGCCGGGACCGACCCGCTCGACGACACGTCCACGCCTGCAGGCGCGGTGTGCGACGACGACGCTGACGACGACGGTCTGACCGACGACGAGGAGAACAACGACACCGGGACCGACCCGAACGACCCCGACACCGACAACGACTGCCTGTCCGACGGTGAAGAGGTTCACGGCACCCGCAACACCAAGTACGGGAACGAGCCGACCGACCCGCTGGACAAGGACACCGACAACGACCTGCTCACCGACTGCCAGGAGATCAAGGGCGTCAAGGTGAAGCAGAAGGTCACCGTCGGCTCCAAGGCGCCGGCCCGGGCGATCGGCAAGGTGCGCACCGACCCGAACGACAAGGACACCGACAACGACGGGTTGATCGACGGCCGTGAGGTGAAGGGCAACAGGATCAACGAGCGGATCGTGTTCACGCACAACGGGAAGACCTTCTTCCTGGGCACCCGCTCGACGAACCCGCTCAAGAAGGACACCGACCGCGACGGCGTCCACGACAAGGCCGAGGTGACCGGCAGCGCCAACAAGAGGCACGGCAAGCACAAGTCGGACCCGACCCACTGGGACACCGACCGGGGCCGGATCTCCGACGGCTCCGAGATCCGGGCCGGGTCCGACCCGTCCGACATCCGCTCCGGACCGAGCAACCCGCGCGGGCGGGCCAGCTCGGCCGCTCTCGGGGGGTAGCACGCACGCTCTCGACGGCCAGGTAGAACACGTTCTAACCTGGCCGTCATGAGCGCTCCCCTCCGGGTGATCCAGTGGACGACGGGCAACATCGGGCGACGGTCGCTGCACGCGATCCTCGGCCGCGACGACCTGGAGCTGGTGGGCGTCTACGCGCACGGCAGCGACAAGGTCGGGACGGACGCGGCCGAGCTGTGCGGGTGGCCGGAGCCCACCGGGGTCCTGGCCACGGATGACATCCATGCGCTGGTCACGACCCGACCGGACGCCTGCTGCTACAACCCGCTGTGGCCGAGCATCGACGAGCTGGTGACGCTGCTCGAGAACGGCGTCAACGTGTGCACCAGCGCGGCCTGGATCACCGGAGGCAAGCAGACGCCGGAGGACCGGGCGCGGATCGAGAAGGCCTGCGAGCGCGGCGGGTCGACCATCTTCGGCAGCGGTGCGCACCCGGGGATGACCAACCTGGTGGGCATGGTGCTCAGCGGGTCGTGCGAGCGGGTCGACGAGATCCGGATCACCGAGTCGGTCGACTGCTCGACGTACCAGTCGGCGGGCACGCAGCGGGCGATGGGCTTCTCGCAGGACCCGGAGACGCCGGGCCTGGCGGAGTCGGTGCGACGCGAGAGCGAGGTCTTCGCGGAGTCGGTCGCGATGATGGCGGACGCCCTCGGCGTGTCGCTGGACCGGATGACGTTCGACGTGACGTTCACGGCGGCGACCGGCGACACCGACCTCGGCTTCATGACGATCCCGGCCGGCACCGTGGGCGGCGTGATGGGCTACCACCGCGGCTGGGTCGGTGACCGCAACGTCGTCAGCGTCGGCTTCAACTGGACGATGGGCGAGCACGTCGTGCCCCCGAAGCCGCTCGCCCACGGGCACGTGATCCAGGTCTTCGGCCTGCCCAACATGCGCACCGTGATCCACTGCCTGCCGCCGGCGGACTGGACCGAGGAGGGGTTCATGGGCCTGGGCATGATCTACACCGCCATGCCGGTCACCAACGCCGTCCCCGCCGTCGTCGCCGCGCCTCCCGGCATCGTGACGCTCAAGGACCTCCCTCCGATCACCGGCCGCGCGTCGCGCTGACCGGGAACCTCGTGTCGGTGTCGCGCGTTAGGTTCTGAGTCCCGCCCCTCCGGCCCCGAGGTCTGCCGCTTGAGCTTCGTCCCCGTCACCGGTCCGGCGACCTTCCGGGCCGCCGATCCTCCGCGCGAGAGCGTGGTGGAGTTCAGCGACGAACGACGCACCGTGGCGCTGCCGATCCGTGCGGCGCTGCCGGTGCTGACCCAGGCCCACCCGCGCGACGACCTGCACCCGTCGGTGGGTCTGCTGTCCGGCGCCGCGCTCCTCGGCCTCCGGCTGGTGGCGGGCGGCAAGCTCCGCCCCGACGACGACGGGCCCGGCTGGCGGGTGGCGCCGCTGGACGCCGACGACACCGACCGGGTGCGCCTGCTCGCTGCCGCGAGGGGTGACGGCGACCAGGAGGCTGCCGAGACGCTGGTCCGGCTGGTCCTCGACGCGGTCGCCGACACGATGCCGCGCTCCGCTCCGGCGACCCGCCGCAAGGTCAGTGACGGCGCGCCGGATTTCGCGGCGCGGCTGCAGCAACAGCTGGCCCGCCACCGGGGGGTGCGCGACGAGGACCTGCCGCAGCTGGTGCGGATCTCGCTGCGGGTCGAGGCCGACGAGGAGGAGCTGGTCGCGGGCGCCGTACGCCTCGTGCTGCAGGTCCACGACGAGCGCGACCCGCTCCACGTGTGCGACGCGCTCGACCTCTTCACCGGCACCGACCACGGGTTCGGGTCCCGGGCCCGCACCCACGCGAGCATCGCGCTGCGGGCGGCGGCCGACGCCTGGCCGGTCCTCGACCGGTTGCTCGGGTTGCGGGTGCCCGACGAGATCACGCTCGACACCGACGAGCTGGTCAGCCTGCTCGAGCACGGCGTCGGGGCGCTGGCCGAGCGCGGGGTCGACGTGCTGTGGCCGCGCAGCCTGGGCCGCGACCTGACCGCCTCCGCGGTGCTCGACCGACGCGCGCCGGCCGAGGGTCATCGCGAGGAGCCGTTGCACGACGGGCTGTTCGGCGCCGACGCGCTGTTCAGCTTCAACTGGCAGCTCGCGCTGCACGGCGACCCGCTCACCGACGAGGAGATGGACCGGCTGGCCGACTCCGCGCGTCCGATCCTCAAGCTGCGCGGCAGCTGGACCGTGGTCGACCCGGCGCTGGCCCGCAAGGCCCGCAAGCGGCTGGTGCGCACGGTGCGCCCGGCCGAGGCGCTGGCCTCGGCGCTCACCGGAACCGTCCAGGTGGCCGACGTCGACCACGAGGTCCACGTCGGCGCCTCACTGCTGCGGATGCGAGAGAAGGTGCTGGCCGCGCCGACGCGAGAGCCGATCCCGCAGCCTGCTGGGCTGGAGGCGACGCTCCGGGACTACCAGCGCCACGGACTGACATGGCTGGCCGACCTCACCGAGCTGGGGCTCGGCGCCTGCCTCGCCGACGACATGGGCCTGGGCAAGACCGTCACCCTGATCGCGCTCCACCTGCACCGCGGCGGCGGGCCGACGCTGGTCGTCTGCCCGGCCAGCCTGCTGGGCAACTGGGAGGCCGAGATCGCGCGGTTCGCGCCCGGCGTCCCCGTACGCCGCCACCACGGCAGCCGGCGCGACCTCGACGACGTCGAGGGCTTCGTGCTCACGACCTACGGCACGATGCGCGTCGACCACGCCGCCCTGGCCGAGGTCCCCTGGGACCTCGTGGTCGCCGACGAGGCCCAGCACGTCAAGAACGCCCGGTCGTCCACGGCCAAGGCGCTGCGGGCGATCCCCGGGCGCGCGAGGGTGGCGCTCACCGGCACGCCCGTCGAGAACAATCTCACCGAGCTCTGGGCGATCCTCGACTGGGCGACACCGGGCCTGCTGGGCAGCCGCAACGCGTTCCGCAAGGTGTGGGCCGCGCCGATCGAGTCGGGCCACGAGCCGACCAAGGCCCGGCAGTTCGCCGACCTGATCGGGCCGTTCCTGCTGCGCCGGCGCAAGTCCGACCCCGGCATCGCGCCCGAGCTGCCCGCGAAGACCGAGACCGACCACCCGCTCGGGATGACCACCGAGCAGGTGACGCTCTACGAGGCGTTCGTGCGCGACACCATGGAGCGGATCGAGCGCGCCGACGAGGAGACCCGCCGCGGGTTGGTGCTGGCGCTGCTGACCGGCTTGAAGCAGATCTGCAACCACCCGGCACAGTTCCTCAAGCAGTCCGGCGCGGTCCGGTTGGCCGGCCGCTCCGAGAAGCTCGACCTGCTCGA
>DASTDJ010000097.1:0-5957 GCA_035710425.1 Nocardioides sp. | reverse complement strand
GGCCGAGGAGGAGAAGTCGATGATCGCCGGTGCGATCCGCACCGACTTCATCCTCTCCGCGGAGATCATGGTGATCGCGCTCAACGAGGTCGCGGACGAGTCGTTCGTCCCTCGGGCGATCATCTTGGCGATCGTCGCGGTCGGCATCACCGTGCTCGTCTACGGCGTGGTCGCAGCGATCGTGAAGATGGACGACGTCGGCCTGTTGCTCACCGAGCGCAAGTCGCGCATGGCGCAGCGCTTGGGGCACGGCCTGGTGAAGGCGATGCCCCGACTGCTGGCGATCATCTCGGTGGTCGGCATCGCCGCGATGCTCTGGGTCGGTGGCCACATCCTGCTGGTCGGCACCGACGACCTCGGCTGGCACGGCCTCTACGACCTGGTCCACCACCTCGAGGAGGAGGTGCACCACGCGGTCGACACCTTCGGCGGGGTGCTGGGCTGGCTGGTCAACACGGCCGCCTCCGCGGTGATCGGGCTCGTCGTCGGCGCCGTGGTGGTGGCCGTCATGCACGTGCTGCCGTTCGGTGGCCACAAGGAGGACAAGGCGACCTCCGAGGCCTGAGCGCGGCCCGCCCGTCACTTTCCGGGGGTTCGGCGGTTACCCCCGCTGGTATTCGAGGATTCTGCGTTCCGCCTGAACGCGTTCTAACCTCGGCTTACTCTCGCCGCACGATTTCGCACGACTCAGGAGCGCTTCCGCATGGACTTCAAGGTTGCCGACATCTCCCTGGCCGACTTCGGCCGTACCGAGATCCAGCTCGCCGAGCACGAGATGCCCGGCCTCATGGCGATGCGTGCGCGCTACGCCGACAGCAAGCCGCTCGCCGGCGCCCGGATCGCCGGCTCGCTGCACATGACCATCCAGACCGCGGTGCTCATCGAGACGCTGACCGCGCTGGGCGCCGAGGTCCGCTGGGCTTCGTGCAACATCTTCTCGACCCAGGACCACGCCGCGGCAGCGGTCGCGGTGGGCCCGACGGGCACCGTCGAGAGCCCGGCCGGCGTGCCGGTCTTCGCCTGGAAGGGCGAGACCCTCGAGGAGTACTGGTGGTGCACCCAGCAGATCCTCCGCTGGCCTGACGGCAAGTTCGCCAACATGATCCTCGACGACGGCGGCGACGCCACCCTCCTCGTCCACCTCGGTGTCGAGGCGGAGAAGAAGGGCGAGGCGCCCGACCCGGCCACCGCCACGAGCGGCGAGCAGAAGATCATCTTCGAGGTCCTGCAGCAGTCGCTGGCCGAGTCCACTGACCGCTGGACCCAGATCGCCGGCGAGATCAAGGGCGTCACCGAGGAGACCACGACCGGGGTGCACCGGCTCTACGAGATGATGAAGGAAGGCTCGCTGCTCTTCCCGGCCATCAACGTCAACGACTCGGTCACCAAGTCCAAGTTCGACAACAAGTACGGCTGCCGGCACTCCCTGATCGACGGCATCAACCGGGCGACCGACGTGCTGATCGGCGGCAAGGTCGCCGTGGTCTGCGGCTACGGCGACGTCGGCAAGGGTTGCGCGGAGTCCCTGCGCGGCCAGGGCGCCCGCGTCATCGTCACCGAGATCGACCCGATCTGCGCGCTGCAGGCGGCGATGGACGGCTACCAGGTCTCCACCCTCGACGACGTCCTCGACATCGCCGACATCATCATCACCGCGACGGGCAACAAGGACGTCGTGACCGTCGAGCAGATGAAGCGGATGAAGCACCAGGCGATCCTGGGCAACATCGGCCACTTCGACAACGAGATCGACATGGCCGGCCTCGAGACCCCGGGTGTCGCCGAGCGCAAGAACGTCAAGCCTCAGGTCGACGTCTGGACCTTCCCGTCCGGCAACAACATCATCGTGCTCTCCGAGGGCCGGCTGATGAACCTCGGCAACGCCACCGGCCACCCGAGCTTCGTGATGTCCAACTCCTTCACCAACCAGGTGCTGGCGCAGGTGGAGCTCTTCACCAAGCCCGAGGCCTACCCGGTGGGCGTCTACGTGCTGCCCAAGCACCTCGACGAGGAGGTCGCCCGGCTGCACCTCGACGCCCTCGGCGTGAAGCTCACCCCGCTCACCCAGGAGCAGGCCGACTACCTCGGTCTGTCCGTGGAGGGTCCGTTCAAGCCGGAGACCTACCGCTACTAGGGGCTGAGCCCCGACCTTGCCCGCCGCCGGGGAGTGCCCGAGGGCTTCCCCGGCGTGGGGCACTATTGAGACATGACCCAGCCCGCTTCGAGCTCCTTGGCCACCAAGGGCCGCGTGCTCGTCGTCGACGACGACGCCGCCCTGGCCGAGATGCTGACGATCGTGCTGCGTCAGGAGGGCTTCGACAGCCGCATGGTCACCCGCGGTGACGAGGCGCTCGACGAGTTCCGGGTCTACAAGCCCGACGTGGTGCTGCTCGACGTGATGCTGCCCGGCAAGGACGGCATCGACGTGTGCAAGGAGATCCGCAACGAGTCGGGCGTGCCGATCGTGATGCTGACCGCCAAGGGCGACACCGTCGACGTGGTCGTTGGCCTGGAGTCCGGGGCGGACGACTACGTCGTCAAGCCGTTCAAGCCCAAGGAGCTGGTGGCCCGGATCCGGGCCCGGGTGCGGCGCTTCGACTCGACCACCCACGAGACCCTGAAGATCGGCGACCTCACGATCGACGTGGCCGGCCACGTGGTCTCCCGCGACGAGGACACGATCAGCCTCACGCCGCTGGAGTTCGACCTGCTGCTCTGCCTGGCCCGCAAGCCGTGGCAGGTGTTCACCCGCGAGGTGCTGCTCGAGCAGGTCTGGGGCTACCGGCACGCCGCGGACACCCGGCTGGTCAACGTCCACGTGCAGCGACTGCGCTCCAAGGTCGAGCACGACCCCGAGCACCCCGAGATCGTGGTGACGGTGCGCGGTGTGGGCTACAAGGCGGGCACCGCATGATGAGGCCGGGATGTCACGGGTCTCGAAGCAGGGCCTGACCGCCGGCGTACGACGGGCCCTCACGTTCTGGCGCCGGTCCATCCAGGCGCGCGTCGTCGCGAGCACCCTCATCCTGTCGGCCGTGGTCGTGAGCGTCGTCGGCTGGTTCCTGCTCCAGCAGACCAGGGACGGCCTGCTCGACCAGCGCGTCGACGCGGTGGTCGCCGAGGCCAGGGGTGAGGTGCGGGAGGCCGAGGTCCGCCTCGACTTCGCCTCCGGTTTCGAGGCAGACGCGACCAGCCAGCAGCGCGACCTGGCCGACCCGATCATCGCCCGCGGCCAGGTCCGCGACTTCAGTGTGCTGCTCACCGGCCCGAGCGACCAGGGTCTCGACATCGGTGACACGGCCGCCGTACGCACCGGTGGGCTCGACATCGCGAGCGTGCCCGAGTCGATGGTGCAGCGGTTCGACGAGAGGGGTGCCTCGACCGCGTGGACCTACACCCGGATCGTCACCGTCCAGGACGGCGAGACCACCGAGCAACCGGGGATCGTCGTCGGCTCCCAGGTCCGGCTCCCGGCCGACGGTCAGACCTACACGCTCTTCTTCCTGTTCCCGCTGGAGGAGCAGGAGGAGACCCTGGCGCTGGTGACCCGGGCCCTGATCACGGCGGGGGCGCTGCTGCTGGTCCTGGTCGCGGGTCTCACCTGGCTGGTCACCCGTCAGGTCGTCACCCCGATCCGGATGGCCCGCCGGGTGGCCGAGCGGCTGGCCGCCGGTCGCCTGCAGGAGCGGCTGCGGGTCTCCGGCGAGGACGACCTCGCCCGCCTCGCGACGTCGTTCAACCAGATGGCCAGCAACCTGCAGCGCCAGATCCGTCAGCTCGAGGAGCTGAGCCGGCTGCAGCGGCGCTTCGTCTCCGACGTCTCGCACGAGCTGCGCACCCCGCTCACGACCGTGCGGATGGCCGGCGACGTGCTGCACGACGCCCGGCGAGACTTCGACCCCGCCACCTCCCGCGCGGCCGAGCTGCTGCAGACCGAGCTCGACCGCTTCGAGACCCTGCTCGTCGACCTGCTCGAGGTCAGCCGCTTCGACGCGGGCGCCGCCCTGCTCGACGCCGACGACGTCAACCTCGTCGATGTCGTGCTCCGCGTCGTCGAGGCCACCAAGCCGCTCGCCGACCAGCGCGGTGTACGCGTCCGGGTCGAGGCGCCCGACCACGCCTGTCTCGCCGAGGCCGACCAGCGCCGGGTCGAGCGGATCGTGCGCAACCTGATCACCAACGCGATCGACCACGCCGAGGCCGGCGGTGGCGATCCCGGCGTCGTGGTGCGGCTGGACTCCGACGACCACGCGGCCGCGGTCGTGGTGCGCGACTACGGCGTGGGCCTGGGCCCTGGCGAGTCGGCGATGGTCTTCAACCGGTTCTGGCGGGCCGACCCGGCCCGGGCGCGCACCAGCGGCGGCACCGGACTGGGGCTGTCGATCTCCCTGGAGGACACCCACCTGCACGGCGGCTGGCTGCAGGCGTGGGGCCGCCCCGGCCAGGGGGCGCAGTTCCGGCTCACCCTGCCGCGGCACGCCGGCGATCCGCTCCGGCACAGCCCGCTGCCGCTGGTGCCCCTCGACGCCGACGAACGCATGGCACCCCCGCCCCCCACCCTCAAGGGGGCGCCGCGATGACCCGCACGAGGCGCCGCGCCGCGGCGGTCGCGGGCGCATCGCTCGGGCTCGCCCTGCTCGTCTCCGGCTGCGTCGGGATGCCCGACGAGGGCCCGGTGCACGAGAGCGATGCCTCCGCGGACTCCTCGGAGGCCCAGGCGCCGGCTGTCGACGCCGTACCACCCCGGCCACAGGCGCCGCCGGCCGACATCGTGAAGGGTTTCATGGACGCGATGAGCGCCTGGCCGATCCAGATCGACGTGGCCAGGCAGTTCCTGTCGGAGGAGGCGGCCGCCGCCTGGAAGCCCGACCGCGCCACCATCACCGTCGCCGACACCCTGATCGACGTCAGCGGCAGCGTGGCGACGATCGACCTGTCGGAGGCGGAGCGGCTCGATGCCACCGGCGCCTGGCAGGGCGAGCTGCCGGAGGACGAGAAGGAGCTGCGGTTCGACCTGACGTCCGAGGAGGGTGAGTACCGCATCAGCAACCCGCCGGACGCACTGATCGTGCAGGACACCTGGTTCGCGCAGCGGTTCGTCCAGGTGTCCCTGTACTTCTTCGACCGGACCGGCCGGATCCTGGTGCCGGAGCCGGTCTTCGTGCCGCGCGGCGAGCAGCTGGCGAGCACCCTGACCACCCGGCTGCTCGACCCGGGCGAGAACCTCCAGGGCATCTCCCGGACCTATCTCCCACCCGTCGACGCCGGGTTGTCCGTGCCCGTCTCCGACCAGGGTGTCGCGGAGGTCAACCTCGGCGGCGGCGCCGGCACCCCGAACCCCGACGACCTGTCGCGGATGCTCGCCCAGCTCGGCTGGACGCTGCGCCAGGTGCCGGGCATCCGTGCACTGCGCGTCTCGATCGGCGGCGAGGAGGTCAGTCTTCCCGGCGACGACGGCGAGTACGGCGTCAACGAGGGTCGGCAGTACGACCCGGCGGGGCCGGACGCCAACCCGCTGCTCTTCGGCCTGCGCAACGGGCAGCTCGTCTACGGCGAGCCGGAGACGCTCGCCCCCGCGGCCGGCCCCCTGGGCGAGGAGGTCGACCGCGGGCTGCGCTCGGTCTCGATCAACCTGAACGCGTCGGAGGCGGCCGGGGTCTCTGCCGACGGGACGTCCCTGGTGCGCGCGCCGGTCCTCGACAACCCGGACGCCAGGGTGCGGACGATCCCGCGCGGCACCGACCTGTTGCCGCCCTCGTGGGACTTCACCGACCGGCTGTGGCTGGTCGACAACACCCCTTCCGGCGCCCGGATCTCCTACCGAGAGGGTCGTGAGTTCAGCAATCTCCGCGTGCCCGGCGTGAGCGGACGGACGGTGCGGTCCTTCCTGATCTCCCGTGACGGCACCAGGGATGTCGCGGTGGTGCGCGGCAGGGGCGGAGACACGCTCCTGGCCG
>DASTDJ010000096.1:0-18620 GCA_035710425.1 Nocardioides sp. | reverse complement strand
GTTGAACGTCAGCAGGCGGGCGCCGGTGGAGCCGACGACGACGCGGCTGACCGAGGAGTTCACGATCACCGTGTTGAGGCGGTGCCACAGCCGACCCACGCCGAGCGGGTCGGCACCGGGGGCGAGGAGCGCCGCGCAGGCCACGGCGATCGGGCCGCCGGAGCTGACTACCACGACGGTCGCACCGGGGCCGGCCCCGCCGGTCGCGCGGTCGAGGGCGGCGCGGACGCGGGCGACGAAGTCGGCGTAGGTCTCGGCGAAGTCACCCGGCTCGCCGGAGGTCCAGTGGGCCGTGGCCTCCTCGAAGAGCCGCTGGAACGCCCGCCGGTCGGTGAGGTCGACGTCGGGTGGCAGGTCGGGGTACGCCGCCACCATGCCCACGTGGTCGAACTCGTCCCACCCAGGATCGACGCCAGGCTCGACGCCCGCCCAACCCGCGCCTTCGGCCATCGCCAGGGCGGTGTCCCGCTGCCGGTGCATGTCTCCATGTACGACAGCCGACGGCGTCACGCCGCGCTCGCCCAGCCACTTGCCGAGCTGCCGGCCCTGGGCCCACCCGATCTCCGAGAGCACGTCGTAGTCGTCGGCACCGAACGACGCCTGGCCGTGGCGGACGAGGAGGACGACCCCCATCAGATCAGCGACCGGCAGCGGGTCTCGAGGTAGCCGACGGCCGGGCCGAACACGGCGTACGCCTCGTTGGTCGTCTGCTTGTGGAAGTAGCGGTACCAGATCTGCTGGGCGATCACCGCGAGCCGGAACAGCCCGAATACCTCGTAGAACCGCCATCTCTCGGGCGTCATCTCGAAGCCCATCCGGTCGCAGTAGCGCTCGACCACCTGCCGGCGCGTCCACATGCCCGGTGTGGTCGTCGGCTGCCGGCGGAACATCTGGAAGAACTCGTCGTCGCCCGGCTCGACCCAGTAGGACAGCGTGCCGCCGAGGTCCATCAGCGGGTCGCCGACGGTGGCCATCTCCCAGTCGAGCACGCCGACCACGCGCATCGGGTCGTCGGCGTCGAGCACCATGTTGTCGAAGCGGAAGTCGTTGTGGATCATCCGCTGCCCGACGTCTCCCGGCTTGTGCGCACCGAGCCACTCGATGATGTCTGTCCAGTGACCGGTGTCGTCGGTGCGGGCGTTGCCGAAACGGGTGGTCCAGCCGGACATCTGCCGGTCGACGTACCCGTCGCCCTTGCCGAGCGCGGCCAGGGCCGGCGCCGCCGAGACGTCGACGGAGTGCAGGGCGATGAGCACGTCGAGGGCGGTCTCGCACAGCTGCGACACCTGCTCGGGCGGCAGCTCGAACGGCAGGTCTCTGCGCGGGATGACGCCGTCGACCTTCTCCATCACGTAGAAGTCGGAGCCGATCACCGACTCGTCGGCGCAGTGCCCGACCATCGTCGCGACGTACGGGAAGAGCGGCTTGAGCTCGTCCTGGATGAGGTACTCGCGACCCATGTCGTGGGCGCCCTTCGCCTTCA
This sequence comes from Nocardioides sp., assembly GCA_035710425.1. GTDB lineage: Bacteria > Actinomycetota > Actinomycetes > Propionibacteriales > Nocardioidaceae > Nocardioides. The sequence continues at coordinate 17,137 of DASTDJ010000096.1, read as the reverse complement.
CCCCGCCCGGCGGGCGACGCAGGATCAGGTCGCGGTCGGGGTAGCGCAGCTGGTAGGTCAGGTTCGAGGCGCCGCCGGGGAACTGGGTGACCTCCGGGGTCCCGACGAGGTCGTCGACGAAGGCCTCGGCGTGGTCCCTGAGCCACGCCGCGACCGCCTCCACGTCGAAGGCGTCCTCATCGCGGACCGGCCTGCTCTCGTCACTCACTCACGCGTTCCCTTCGGGTCGAGGCTGTCGAGCCGCGCCGCCTGGGCCCGCATCACCTGGTCATAAGCGGCGCGATCGCGCTGTTTGAGCTCGTAGGCATCCCGCGCCGGCTGGTCGGGGACGATCAGCTCTTCCCCACGCTCCAGCCCCTCCAGCACCGCCGCGGCGATGTCGTCCGCCGTGATCGGCGAGCTCTCGACCAGGCTCGCGATCACCTTGCCGAGCGTCTCGTCGCGGCCCCGCCGCGAGCGCATCAGGTTGGTCCGGAAGTACGACGGACACACGGCGTGCGCGGTGACGCCGTACGCCGCGAGCTCGTGGCCGGTGGTCTCGGTCAGCGCGACCACGGCTGCCTTCACGGCGTTGTACGACGCCATCCCGGCCGGGTGCACCAGACCCGCCAGCGACGCGGTGTTGACGATCGTTCCGCTGCGCTGTCGCTTGAACATCGGCACGAACGTGGTGGTGCCGCGAACCACGCCGAACAGGTTGATCTCGGTGATCCAGCGCCACTCGTCGAGGGTGGCGACGTCGAGCCGACCACCACCGGCGACGCCGGCGTTGTTGACCAGGACGTCGAGTCCGCCCCAGGTGCGCTCGACGTGGGCGAGCACGGCCGACCAGTCGTCGTCGCTGGTGACGTCGAGCTTCAGGTCTGCCCCGCCGAGGTCGGTGCGGAGCACCTCGTCGCCGCGCGCCTCGAACGCCGTGGCCAGCGCGGCACCCAGTCCCGACGCGGCCCCGGTGATCAGCACCCGGCTCATCGCGATGCTCCGTACTTGCCCAGCTCGAGCCGGGCCACCATCCCGCGGTGCACCTCGTCGGGCCCGTCGGCGAGCCGGAGCGCCCGGGCCGCGGTCCATGCGCCGGCCAGCGGGAAGTCGTCGGACATCCCACCGCCGCCGTGGATCTGGATCGCCATGTCGATCACCCGCTGCGCCATGGTGGGCACCGCGACCTTGATCTGCGAGACCTCCGACAGGGCGTTGAGCGGGCCGCCGACGTCGAGCTTCCAGGCAGCGTGCAGCACGAGCAGTCGGGCCTGGTCGATCGCGATCCGGGCGTCGGCGATCCGCTCGCGGTTGCCGCCGAGGTTGGCGAGCGGCTTGCCGAACGCCGTGCGCTCCAGCGCCCGCGTGCAGGCCTTCTCGAGCGCCAGCTCGGCGAGGCCGATCAGCCGCATGCAGTGGTGCACGCGCCCGGGGCCGAGCCGGCCCTGCGCGATGGCGAACGCCTCGCCGGGACCGCTGATGATGTTCGCGACCGGCACGCGGACGTCGGTGAACGACACCTCGCCGTGGCCGAGCGGCTCGTCGTACATCCCCATGGTGGAGAGCATCCGCTCGACCTTCACGCCGGGGGTGTCCTTCGGCACCAGCACCATCGAGTGTCGGTGGTGACGGTCGGCGTCGGGGTCCGTCAGCCCCATGAAGACCAGGATCCTGCAGTCGGGGTGACCGACCCCGGTCGACCACCACTTGCGGCCGTTGATCACGACCTCGTCGCCGTCGACGACCGCGGTGGCCTCCATGTTGGTGGCGTCGGACGACGCGACGTCGGGCTCCGTCATCGTGAACGCCGAGCGGATCCGCCCGTCGAGCAGCGGCTCGAGCCACTCGCGGCGCTGCTCCTCGCTGCCGTAGCGGAGCAGCACCTCCATGTTGCCGGTGTCGGGGGCGTTGCAGTTCATCACCAGCGGCGCGAGGTGGGAGCGGCCGGTGAGCTCGGCGATCGGGGCGTAGTCGACGTTGGTGAGGCCCTGGCCGCCGTCGGTGCCGAAGCGGGCGGCGTACTCGCCGGCGTGCTCGTAGGGGAGGAAGAGGTTCCACAGGCCGCGCTCGCGGGCCTTCGTCTTCAGCTCCTCGATCAGCGGGAGCGGCTGCCACGGGTCGCCGGTGCGGCGCTGCTCGGCGAGGTCGGCGTGGTAGCCGGGCTCGACCGGCTCGATCTCGTCAGCGATGAAGGCCCGGACCCGTTCGGTCAGGTCGGCGGCCCGGGTCGACGGTTCGAAGTCCACCCCGCGCACCTTAGTGGGAGGATCACCGCGTGCTTCGCGCGTCCATCCTGGTGCTCGCCGCCCTGCTCCTCGTCGGCTGCTCCGACGACGAGCCCGAGCGCGAGGAGGCGAGCACCGAGGCTGTGGAGCAGGGCATCGCCGACCTCTACGCCGGCGACCACGCGACCGAGGAGGACTCCGAGGCCGGCGCCTGCTTCGCCTCCGAGCTGGTCGACCGCGCCGGGCTGGACGGGCTCCGCGACGCCGGCATCGTCGCCGAGTCGGGCGAGGTGGCGACGGAGCTGCCCGCCTTCGAGGAGGAGACGGCGCGGCTGTGGGTGGAGGCGCAGTTCGCGTGCACCGACTACATCGAGGAGTCGACGCGGGCACTGGTCGCGCAGTCCAAGGGCAAGCTCGACCCCGAGGCGTACGCCGCCTGCCTGCGCGAGGCGATCACCGACGCCGAGCTGCGCGAGGCCGTGGTGGCGTCGCTGACCGGTGCCTGGGACGCGCCGGAGGTCAACAAGCTGGCCGACGTGCAGGCGCAGTGCTCGTCGAGCTCGTTGCCGCCTGGGCGGTGACGTGGCGTCGGTTCTCCGCCGCCATTGCGACCACAGGTCACCGCCCGCTAGGCCGCGACCGCCATCACCACTCGGGCCCGGTCACTCGGATCGAGCCAGGCACGGCGGGTCCGTAGCAGCCGCGCGGTCGACCAGCACAGGAACGGCACTGCGACCACCGCGCTCACCTGCCAGTCCGGTAGCCGCGCGAGGCCGGAGAACACCAGGCCGGTGAGGGTCGTGGTGATCGCGAGCCGGGTCGAGTAGCCGACCATGGTGAGCGGCGGGGCGGGCGTGGCCCGGGCCGAGCGGAGGTCGACGGCGTACGGCCGCTGGGCGGACCAGCGCAGCGCCGCCGCCACCACCTGGAGAGTGACCACGACCTGGGTGCAGAGCAGCGCCATCAGCTCGGCCGGTGACGGCAGGCCCGCGCGGGTCGCGGCGAGCGCGACGGTGAGCATCGAGGCGGCGAGCAGGAACTCGGCGAGCACGTAGGCACGGGCCGCGAACACCACTTCCGGCCCAACCGGCAGGCTCTCCCGCCACAGCGAGCCGCGCGCGTCGAGGCACCAGGCGTTCACGCCGTACAGCAGAACGCCGCCGGACGCGACCAGGCCAGGAAGGATGGTCATCGAGCTCCACGGCAGGTTGCCCAGGACCGCGACCACGCCGGGACCGATCGCGAGCACGGCTAGCCCGCGGCGCATGGGGACCGCCCTCCACACCGACGCCCGGTCGGTGCGGACCAGGCCGGCGAGGGCAGACCGCGGCAGCCGCCGGGCAGCGTAGGTGCCGGTCTCGACGCGCAGCTCGTCGCGAGGGGTACGCCGGGCGGCGAGGTGGGCCGGCACCGCGCCGAGTGCGGTCGCGACCAGCAGCACCACGAGCACGACCAGCGCGGTGAGCGCCCATCGCCAGGACCAGTCGCTCAGCATGCCGACGACCACCCAGGTGGTGGGGATCCGGTCCAGCAGTGGCACCAGTGCGCCGTTCATCTGCAGGACCAGGGCGGCGCCGAGGGCGGCCACCATGAGCAAGCGCACCGCGGCGATGCCGCGCGAGAGCCGGCGCACTCCTTCGAGACACCAGGCCACGACCTGCGCGACGGCGGTCGCGGCGGCGAGCCAGAGGACGAGCACGATCTGCGCCGGAGCCAGGCCGGCCGGTCCGAGCCCGTACGCCGTGGCGCCGAGCAGCGTCCACGCCTGCAGCAGCCAGGCGATGTTGAGCGGGGCGAGCAGCAGCGCGCCCAGGTGGTCGGTGGTGGGGCTCACCGGGTGGATCTGCGCGGGGTCGCGGGCGAGCAGCTCACGGCCGCCACCCGAGGCAACGGCAGAGACCCCGGCCAGCACCACGAAACCGGTCATCAGGGTCGGCAGCAGGAGCAGGATCTCGAAGGACCGGCCGCCGCTCGCACCGGCACCCGGCATGAACGCCGGCACCACCGCCGCGCCCAGGGTCAGGGCGACGAACGCCGCCGCGATCCAGCGCGCGCCTCGTCCGCGGCGTACCTGCTGGGAGCGGAACCACAGCAGGTGCCGGACGTCGGCGACCGCGCGCCGCGCGCCGCTAGTCGAGGAGGCCGCGGTAGGCACGGGCGCCCTCCTCGCCGGCCATCTGGTCGGCGGCGACCGTGGCCACGCGGGAGCCGCCGCGCAGCACGCTCACGCTGGTGCACGCCTCGACGGCCAGCTCCCGCAGATGGGTGGAGACCAGCACACATGCGCCGCGGGCCCGCGCGTCAGCGATCACCTCGAACGTCGCCTCGACGCCGATCGGGTCGACGCCGTCGAACGGCTCGTCCAGCAGGAGCACTGCGGGCGCGTGCAGCGCGGCCAGCACCACGGAGAGCCGCCGGCCCATGCCGTGGCTGAAGCCCGCAGTCACCCGGTGGGCGACGTCGCCGAGCTCGAACCGCTCCAGCAGATCGCGGCCGCGCTCCTCCCAGCCGTCGAGGCGGCGGAGCCGGGCGCTCAGCTGCAGGTGCTCCCACGGGGTCGCCCGCGGCACCAGGCCGCCGACGTCGGGGCAGTAACCCACCGCCTGCTTGGCCCGCAGCGTCTCGCGGCGAACGTCGTGCCCCGCCACGGTCACCGTGCCGGCGGTCGGCGGCACCACACCGGCCAGCACGCGCATCGTCGTCGACTTGCCCGCGCCGTTGCGCCCGAGCAGCGCCGTCGCCTCGCCGGCGTTGGCCCGCAGGTCGACGCCCGTCACCGCCTCCACCTCGCCGAACCGCACGTGCAGACCGCGCACGTCCACGACGGGTGAGGTGCCCTCCCAGTCCCTCACGCGTCCGATTCTCGCGGATCAGGAGCGCTTCCACAGGAGAACCGAAGTCCCGGTCGGAGTGGGACCATGGAACCCGCGGTGCCCCTCGCGGGTCGTTCTGCTCTGACAGGCGACGGAGGAGGTCCGTGATGCCAGAGAAGGAAACCCTCGCCCCCGGGCGCGTGGAGTCGAGCCGGTCGGCCGACACCACGCTCGCCGAGGTCTTCGAGCTGTCCTACCGGCGGCTCGTCGTGCAGATGTACGGCGTCGTGGGGAACTTCGGCGAGGCCGAGGACCTCGTCCAGGAGGCGTTCGTGCGGGCCTCGGCCGCGGGCGGCCGGTTCCGGCGGGTGGACAACCCGGAGGCGTGGCTGCGGCGTACGGCGATCAACCTGCACCGCAACCGGTGGCGCAAGCTGCGCAACTTCAACCGGGTCCGACCTCGGCTCGAGGTCGTCCCACCGGACCTGCCGGGTCTCGAGGAGCACGTCGTGGTGATCGAGTCGCTGCGCAAGCTGCCCGACAACCAGCGCGAGGTGCTCGCACTGCACTACCTCGCCGACCTGCCGGTGGTGCAGGTCTCGGAGCTGCTCGGGGTCGCCGAGGGCACCGTCAAGTCCCGCCTGATGCGCGGCCGGGAGGCGCTGGCCGCGCTGCTGTCGGAGGAGGAGAGCCATGAGTGATCTCGAGCTGAGGGAGTTCCGCACCCGCGCCGAGGAGCTCGTCGACCTCCCCGACCTGGCCGAGCTGGAGGGCCGCGGACGACGGCTGCGCCAGCGTCGGGTCGCTCTCGGGGCGGGTCTCGCAGCTGCCGTGCTGGCCGTGACCGGTGGGCTCGTGGCGGCCAACCAGCGCGACGACGCGGACTCGACGCCGATCGAGCCGCCCGACGACCGCGCGCCCGCTGAGGTGGTCGACTACCCCGGCGCGGTGATGGAGACCCTGGACGCCGGCACGTACCTGATGCAGCCATCACGGGCAGCGGGCGCACCGGAGGTGCTGGTCACCCTCCCGCCGGGGTGGAACGCCTGGGAGGGCCCGAACCGCTTCGAGGGCGACCTGGACACCACTCCGTGGTACGCCGGCCTGCTGGTCGTCAACGTCACGGCCGTCGCCACGGATCCCTGCGACAACCCGGCGGCAACGGGCACCGCGGTCGACGGAACGCCGGATGACCTGGTCGCGGCGATCAAGCGGATCCCCGGACTCCGGGTCACGGCGACGCCAGAGTCCGACCAGCTGTTCGGCTATCCGGCCACCCACCTGCAAGTGCGTCGTGTTCCCGGTTTCGGCAGGTGCGACGGCGACTTCGCCCTGTTCGACACGGAGACGAACGGCGTGGTCGTCGGCGGCATAGACACGCTCGCGGACACGTGGGTGGTGGATGTCGACGGCCAGGCGTTCCTGGTCGACGCTGGCGTCACCCCGAAGACGCCGCCCGAGATCCAGGAGGAGCTCTACGCCATCGTCGACGCGATCGAGTTCGTCGACCCCGAGTGACGAGCCCGCGTCAGGCGGGGAAGCCCTCGCCCGACGCGGCCAGGTCGCGGAGGTACTGCGTCGGCCGGAACCGGTCGCCGTACCTCTCGGCCAGCTCGTCGGCCCGCTTCACGAAGGCCCCGAGACCGATCTCGCCGGTCTCGGTGTCTTCGTACCCGGTCATGAACTGAGCCGCACCACCGGTCATCGGCGGGAAGCCGATGCCCATGATCGAGCCGATGTTGGCCGCGGCGGCCGACTCGATGACGCCCTCCTCGAAGCACTTCGCGGTCTCGAGCGCCTCGGCGAACAGCATCCGGTCCTTGACGTCCTGGAACGGCAGCTGCTCGGCGGCGATCGGGAACAGCTCGGACAGGCCGGACCAGATCGAGCCGCGCTTGCCGGCCTCGTCGTAGTCGTAGAAGCCCGCCTTGCGCAGGCGACCGGCGCGGCCCGCCTCCAGCATCGTGTCGACCACGGCGGTGCCCGGGTGTCCGGCGTACGGCGTGCCGTCGCGCTCGGCGGCGTCCTTGGTGGCCTTGGCGATCTTGGCCATCAGCTCGAGGTTGAGCTCGTCGGAGAGCTGCAGCACCGGGGCCGGGTAGCCGGCCTGGGTGGTGGCCCGCTCGATGCTCCACGGCTGCACACCCTCGGCGAGCATCGCCATGCCCTCGTTGACCATGTAGCCGATCACCCGCGAGGTGTAGAAGCCACGGCTGTCGTTGACCACGATCGGGGTCTTCCGGATCTGCTGGACCACGTCGTAGGCCTTGGCGAGCGCCTCGTCGGAGGTCTTCTTGCCCTTGATGATCTCGACCAGCGGCATCTTGTCGACCGGGCTGAAGAAGTGCAGGCCGATGAAGTCGGCGGGGCGGTCGACCCCGTCGGCGAGCTCGGTGATCGGCAGCGTGGAGGTGTTGGAGCAGAGCAGCGCGTCCTTGTTGACGTACGGCGCGATCTCGGCGAACACCTTGTGCTTGAGCGCGGGGTCCTCGAAGACCGCCTCGATCACCAGGTCGCAGCCGGCCAGGTCGGCCGGGTCGGCGGTCGGGGTGATCCGGCCGAGCAGCTCGGCCTTCTTCTCCTCGGTGCTCTTGCCGCGGCTGATCGCCTTGTCGAGCAGGCCCTCGGAGTAGGCCTTGCCCTTCGCGGCGTTGGCCTGCTCGACGTCCTTGAGCACGACCTCCATGCCGGCCCGGGCGCAGGAGTAGGCGATACCCGCCCCCATCATGCCGGCGCCGAGCACGCCGACCTTGGTGCCCTTCCAGGGCTCGATGCCCTGCGGGCGCAGCGAGCCGGAGTTGATCGCCTGCAGGTCGAAGAAGAACGCCTGGATCATGTTCTTCGAGCCCTGGTTGACGATCAGGTTGGTCAGGTAGCGCGACTCGATCCGCGAGGCGGTGTCGAAGTCGGTGCTCGCGCCCTCGACCGCCGCACTCAGGATCGCCCGCGCCGCGGGGTAGACCGCGCCCTTGGTCTGCTTGCGCAGCAGCGCCGGGAAGGCCGGCAGGAACGCCGCGAGCGACGGGGACTTCGGGGAGCCGCCGGGCATCTTGTAGCCGGGGGCGTCCCAGGGGTTCTGCACGGACTCGGGGTTGGCCCTGATCCAGGCCTTCGCTGCCGGGACCAGCTCCTCGCGGGTGGCGACCAGCTCGTCGACCAGGCCCTTCTCCTTGGCCTGCGCGGGCTTGAACTGGGTGCCCTGCAGCAGCACGTCCATCAGCGCCGGCTGCAGCCCGAGCATCCGCACGGTGCGAGTGACGCCACCGCCGCCCGGCAGCAGGCCGAGCGAGGCCTCGGGGAGGCCGATCGACACGGAGCTGTCATCCACGATCACCCGGTGGTTGCAGGCCAGGCAGATCTCGTAGCCGCCGCCCAGCGCCGCGCCGTTGATCGCGGCGACGACGGGACGGGGGTACTGCTCGAGCCGGCGCAGGCCGGACTTGACCCGCTCGGCCAGCTCGAAGATCTGGGCCGCGTCGTCCTTGGTCGCCTGCACCATGCTCTTCAGGTTGCCGCCGGCGAAGAAGGTCTTCTTCGCGCTGGCGACGACCACGCCCTTGACGTCGTCGACCTCGTCGTACAGGCGGTCGACAGCGGTCTGCATCGACTCGATGTAGAGCTCGTTCATGGTGTTGGCGCTGGCCGTGGGGTCGTCGAGGGTGAGGGTGACGATGCCGTCCTCGTCCCGCTCGTAGCGCACGGCGGTCTCGGTGGTGGTGGTCATGTTGGTCCTGTCGTCCGGTTGAGGGTTCGTGGTGGGGTGGCCTCGCGGCTCACCGGGTCTCGATACACACCGTCACCGCTTCGCATGCTCAGCCGTGGGTGCACTCGACCTGGCTGGTTGATGAGCGTGCGCTCGTTCCTCGCGCCGCTCAGACCAGCTCAACGATGGTGGCGATGCCCATGCCGCCGCCGACGCAGAGCGTGGCGAGACCGCGCTTGAGGTCGCGGCGGGCGAGCTCGTCGACGAGCGTGCCGAGGATCATCGCGCCGGTGGCGCCGAGCGGGTGGCCCATGGCGATCGCGCCGCCGTTGACGTTGGTGATGTCGTGGCTGATGTCCAGGTCGCGCATGAACCGCATCGCGACCGCCGCGAACGCCTCGTTGATCTCGAACAGGTCGATGTCGTCGACCTTCAGCCCGGCCTTCGCCAGCGCCTTGCGGGCCGCCGGGGCGGGGCCGGTGAGCATGATCGTCGGGTCCGCGCCGGACACCGCGGCGGACACGATGCGAGCCTTCGGCGTCAGCCCGAGGTCGGTGCCGACCTGCTCGGAGCCGATGGCCACCAGCGCGGCGCCGTCGACGATGCCCGAGGAGTTGCCGGCGTGGTGGACGTGGTTGATCTTCTCGACCCAGTGGTACTTCTCCAGCGCCACGTCGTCGAAGCCGGCGTCGGCACCGATCTGCGCGAAGCTCGGCTTCAGGCCGGCCAGGCCCTCGACGCTGGTGTCGGGCCGGATCAGCTCGTCGTGGTCGAGCACCGTGAGGCCGTTGATGTCGGCGACCGGGATGACCGAGCCGTTGAAGTAGCCGTTGGCCCAGGCCTTCGCGGCCCGGTGGTGCGACTCGGCGGCGAACGCGTCGACGTCCTCGCGGGACCAGCCCTCGAGGGTCGCGATCAGGTCGGCGCCGATGCCCTGCGGCACGAAGCCGGTGGTGAGCGCGGTGCGCGGGTCGGACGCCCAGGCGCCGCCGTCGGAACCCATCGGCACCCGGCTCATCGACTCCACGCCGCCGGCGAGGATCAGGTCCTCGAAGCCGCCGCGTACGCGGGAGGCGGCCTGGTTGACGGCCTCTAGCCCCGAGGCGCAGAAGCGGTTGAGCTGGACGCCGGCCACGGTCTCCGGGTAGCCCGCGGCAAGTGCGGCGGTCTTCGCGATGTCGCCACCCTGCTCCCCGATCGGCGAGACCACCCCGAGGACGACGTCATCGACCCGCTCGGTGTCGAGGTTCGGGTTGCGCTTGCGGAGCTCGTCGAGCAGGCCTACCGCCAGGTCGACGGGCTTCACCTCGTGCAGCGCGCCGGCCGCCTTGCCCTTGCCCCGCGGCGTACGGATGTGGTCGTACACGAATGCTTCTGCCATGGCCGTCCTCATGTCTCGGGTGTGGCTGGTTGCGCCTTCTCGAATGTGACACTAATACTGTCACTGTCGTCAAGGCACGTCCGAGTGTGAGGAGTCACATGGCAACCGAGCAGGCCAGCCCGTCGGTGAGCGACTCCGTCGAGGAGCTGCGCGAGCTGCTCACGCTCGACGAGCTGACCAACCGGGTCGGCATGAGCGTGCGCAACGTGCGCTTCTACACCACGAAGGGGCTGGTCCCGCCGCCCATCCGGCGCGGCCGGTCGGGCTACTACTCCCCCGACCACGTGGCCCGTCTGGAGCTGGTGCAGGAGCTGCAGAGCCACGGCTTCACGCTGTCGGCGATCGAGCGGTACGTCGCGGGCATCCCCTCCGACGCCACCCCCGAGGACATCGCGCTGCGGCGCACCATGCTCGCGCCCTGGCAGGCCGACCTGCCGGTGGAGATGTCGCGCGCCGACCTGCAGAAGCGGGTCGACCGACGGCTCACCGGCAAGGACCTCGAGACCTTGACCGCGCTCGGGATCGTCTCGGCGACCGGCGGTGACCGGTACCAGGTGGCGGTCTCGCAGCTCTCCATCGGACTCGGCCTGCTCGACCTCGGCTTCCCGGTCGAGGCGGCCCGGGCCGCGGCCGAGGTCTACACCAAGCACGGCCAGGAGATCGCCCACGAGCTCTACGACGTGTTCCGCCGGATGGTGTGGCCGGTCTACAAGGAGTCCGGCGCCTCCCCGGAGACGATCCAGGCCGTGGTGGAGCGGCTCAAGCCGCTGTCGATCGCGAGCCTGGTGTCGGCGTACGAGGCCGGCATGGACCAGACCCGCCGGGAGAACATCGCGGCCCGGACCAAGCCGCCTAGCGGCCGGAGCTGAACGACGCGGCGCTGTGGCCGCCGGAGCGACGCGGCTGGCCGCCGCCGGAGCGCCGGGGCTTGCCACCGGACCGCGACTTCGGCTGACCGGACCGCTGGCCGGAGCGCTGGCCGGACGCAGCCGGGCGACGACGACGGTTGCCGCCACCGCCACCTCCACCTCCGCCGCGGTTGCCGGCCTGCGGCGCCGGGGTGCTGGCAGCCAGGCCACCCGGCAGCGAGCGCTCGCCGGGGGCGAGGGTCGTCAGCATCGGGTGGGCGGGGCCGTCGATCCGGGTCGTCTTCGGCTTGATGCCTGCCGCGCGGGTGAGGGTCTGCACGTCGCGGCGCTGGTCTTCGGTCATCAGCGTGATCACGGTGCCGGCCGCGCCCGCGCGCGCCGTACGACCCGAGCGGTGGAGGTAGGCCTTGTGCTCCGACGGCGGGTCGGCGTGCACGACCAGGGCGACGTCGTCGACGTGGATGCCGCGGGCGGCGATGTCGGTCGCGACCAGGGTGGTGGCCTCGCCGGAGTGGAACGACGCCATGTTGCGGGTGCGGGCGCCCTGACTGAGGTTGCCGTGCAGGTCGACGGTCGGGACGCCGCTGCGGTTGAGCTGGCGGGCCAGCGCCTTGGCGCCGTGCTTGGTGCGGGTGAAGACGACCGTGCGGCCCGGGGCGCTGGCGAGGTCGACCAGCACCGGAACCCGGTGCTCACGGCTGATGTGCAGCACGTGGTGGTCCATCTCGGCGACCGGCGACTGCGCCGAGTCGGCCTGGTGCACGGCGGGCTTGCTCAGGTAGCGCTTCACGATGACGTCGATCGCGCGGTCGAGCGTGGCGGAGAACAGCATCCGCTGCCCCTGCTGCGGGGTCCGGTCGAGGATCCGTCGTACGGCGGGCAGGAAGCCGAGGTCGGCCATGTGGTCGGCCTCGTCGAGCACCGTGACCTCGACCGAGCCGAGGTCGCAGTGGCCCTGGCCGATCAGGTCCTCGAGGCGGCCCGGGCAGGCGATCACGATGTCGACGCCGCGGCGCAGTCCCACGACCTGGGGGCTCTGGCCGACCCCGCCGAACACGGTGCGGGTCGACAGTCCGGCGGCGGTGGCGAGCGGCATGAGTGCGGCCTCGATCTGGCCGACGAGCTCGCGGGTCGGAGCCAGGATCAGCGCGCGTGGCCGCTTCGGGGCGGCCCGGCCGCCGGACTGGGAGAGGCGGGCGACCATGGGCAGCAGGAACGCGTAGGTCTTGCCGGAGCCGGTGCGGCCACGGCCGAGCACGTCGCGCCCGGCGAGCGCGTCAGGAAGCGTGGCGGCCTGGATCGGCGTGGGCGCGGTGATGCCGCGCTCGGTGAGTAGGGCGACGAGGTCGGCGGGCACGCCGAGGTCGGCGAAGGAGACAGCAGAAGACAAGGCTTGTTTCACTAACGTTGAGGTGCCTCGCGAAGAGGAAGCGCGAAGTGCGCGGAGCCCGCTGCAAGACTGGGCGGGGCTGGTGGGACAAGCGTAGTGGTTCGGCTGCCTCACCACCGAATCCCTAGGGTGTGAGTGTGCCCACTGTTCTCGTCACCGGAGCCACCGGCTTCGTTGGCCGGCGGCTGGTGCCGGCGTTGCTCGAGGCCGGTCACACCGTCAGAGCGATGACCCGCAACCCCGAGGACTACGACGGACCGGGCGATCCCGTGCACGGCGACGTCCACGACCCCGGGTCGCTGGCCGCCGCGGTCGACGCGGTCGACGTCGCGGTCTACCTGGTGCACTCGCTCGACGACGACGACTTCGAGCGCAAGGACTCCGACGCCGCTCGTGCGTTCGGGCTTGCCGCCGCGGCGACCGGCGTACGCCAGATCGTCTACCTCGGCGGGCTGGGCGCGGACGACGGCGAGCTCTCCGCCCACCTCCGGTCGCGTCGCGAGGTGGAGGCACGGCTGGGCGAGGCCGGCGTGCCGGTGACCGTGCTGCGCGCCGCGATCGTGGTCGGCCACGGCGGCATCTCGTGGGAGATCACCCGCCAGCTCGTGAAGAACCTGCCCGCGATGGTCGTGCCCAAGTGGGCCTCCACGCTGAGCCAGCCGATCGGGGTGGACGACGTGGTGGCCTACCTCGAGGGCGTCGTCGGCAACGACGCCGCGCTGGGGAAGGTCTTCGAGATCGGCGGTCCCGACCGGCTGAGCTACCTCGAGATGCTGCAGCAGGCGGCCGAGGTGATGCACGGCCACCGGATCCCGATCGTGACCGTGCCGGTGCTCACCCCAGCGCTGTCCTCGCAGTGGATCGGGCTGGTGACCGACGTCGACGCGACCACCGGCCGCAACCTGATCGACTCGATGAGCACCGAGGTGGTCGTCCACGACGACTCGATCCGCGAGCTCGTGCCGATCGAGCCGGTGTCGTACGGCGAGGCCGTACGCCGCGCGGTCGAGGAGTCACGCACCGAAGACCAGGGGTAGCGCCAACAGCATCGTCAGCGACCACGTCACGTGGGTGAGGATCGGGGCGAGGATGCCGCCGGAGGCCCGGCGTTCGAGCCCCACCACCAGGCCGAGCAGCACCGCTGCGAACGACAACATCACGTTGCCGGTCGCCGCGGTCGCGACGGCGTACGCGAGCGTCGTCCAGAGCACGGGGTGACGCGGGATCGCGGCGTACCCCGCCCCGCGGAAGAACAGCTCCTCGGCGATGCCGTTGACGAGCGTGACCACGACCAGGATCGGCACCGAGCCCTGGTCGGCGAAGTCCAGGACGTTGCTGACCTGGTCGGACAGCGGCTCGATCTGCCGCACGACCAGGGCGCCGGCCACGAAGACTCCCGCGAGGCCGAGCCCGAGCAGGACCGGGGTGACCACGGGGCGGACGTGCAGGTCGCGGTAGGCGATCCGGCCCAGGTGGAGCGGTCCGGACGCGAACGCGCCGACCGCCCAGACGGCGGCGAGGCCGAACGTGGCGGGATAGAACCAGACGCTGCCGGGCTCGATCCGGAGGGAGAGCCCGAGGACCACCGCGCCCAGGAGCACGAAGGCGCCCGTGACGACCTGCCGCCGGCGCAGCGCGCGGGGCGACTCCCGGTGGTCGCGGGGGACGACGTCCCACAGCGCGCGCTGCAGCCAGCGGGAAGGCGTGCTACCGCTTGTCGTCGCTCTTGTCGTCGCTCTTGTCGTCGCTCCCGGTGAGGCTGTCCTTGACGCCCTCGAGGCCTTCCTTGACCTCACGGGCACCCTCCTTCACCGAGGACTTGGCCTGGTCGGTCTTGCCCTCGGACTCGAGCTTGTCGTTGCCGGTCACCTTGCCAACGCCCTCCTTGGCCTTGCCGCCGAGGTCGTCGATCTTGTTGCCGGTCTTGTCGTCGAATCCCATAGTGACCTCCTGGTCGTCGGGGAGCACTGCGCAGGTGGCAGCGGTACCCGATCACGCGAAGGTCAGCACCCCGTCGTCGATGTCGTGGCGGCGGATCATGCGCACGTCGGTGATGTAGTTCTGCTTGAGCAGCCACGGCGCCCGGTCGCCCTGCTTGGGCATCTGGTCGATCGCGCGCAGCACGTAGCCGGAGCTGAAGTCGATGAACGGCTTCTCGCGCACCGACGGGTCCTTGTGCGCGACGGCGTACTTGTGGCCGTGCTTGTCCAGGTGGTCGATGAGCCGGCAGGCGTAGTCGGTGACCAGGTCGGCCTTGAGCGTCCAGGACGCGTTGGTGTAGCCGACGGTGTAGACGAAGTTGGGCAGGCCGCTGAGCATCAGCGCCTTGTACGACATGGTCTCGGCCAGGTCGACCGGCCGGCCGTCGACCTCGAACTTCAGGCCGCCGAACGGCAGCACCTTCAGCCCGGTCGCCGACACCACGATGTCGGCCTCCAGCTCGCGGCCGGAGGTGAGCCGGATGCCGGTCTCGGTGAACGTCTCGATGGTGTCGGTGACGATCTCGGCGCTGCCGTCGGCGAGCACCTTGAACAGGTCGCCGTCGGGCACCAGGCACAGCCGCTGCTCCCACGGGTTGTACGCCGGGCGGAAGTGCTCCTCGACGGGGAAGCCCTCGGGCAATGCCTTGGTGGTCGCCGCCCGGATCAGCTTCTTGGCGAGCCTCGGCCGGCGCCGGGCCACCTGGTAGGTCACGATCTGCATGAGCACGTTCTTCCAGCGGGTGATCGCGAACGTCGCCTTCCGCGGCAGCCAGCCCAGCAGTCGCGCCACCGGGTCGCGGCCCGGCACGGCGAGCACGTACGTCGGGGAGCGCTGCAGCATCGTCACGTGGCCCGCCGTGCTCGCCATCGCCGGCACCAGGGTGACCGCGGTCGCGCCGCTACCGATGACGACGACGCGCTTGCCGGCGTAGTCGAGGTCGTCGGGCCAGTGCTGCGGGTGGAACACCCGGCCGCGGAAGCTCTCCGCGCCGGGGAACTCCGGCTCGTAGCCCTGCTGGTAGTCGTAGTAGCCCGAGCAGCCCCACAGGAAGCTCGTCGTCATCGCGATGGTCTCGCCGTCGCGGTCGATCGTGACCGTCCAGCGGGCGGTCTCGCTGTCCCACGACGCCGCCGTGACCCGGTGGTGGTAGCGGATCAGCTCGTCGACGCGGTGCTCGCGGGCGACGGTGCGGACGTAGTCGAGGATGAGCGGCCCGTCGGCGAGCGCGGTGTCGCTGGGCCACGGCCGCCAGCGGTAGCTGAACGTGAACATGTCGGAGTCGGACCGGATGCCGGGGTACTTGAAGAGGTCCCAGGTGCCGCCGCTGGCAGCGCGGCTCTCCAGGATCGCCACGCTCTTGCCCGGGAGACGGGTGCGCAGCTGGCACGCGGCGCCGATGCCGGAGAGCCCGGCCCCCACGATCAGGACGTCGACATGCTCAGTGGTGACACCGTCGGTCATTCTTCCTCCTGGTTTCGGCCCTGTCCGAGGGCGGGCTCAGTCGACCTGTACGGCGACGCCGCGGTCAAGCAGCCCGTCGACGTCCTTGATGCCCCAGGCCTCGAGCGCCTCACGGGTGTGGTGTCCGGCGGCCGGCGACGGGGGCAGCCCGAGCGTTGCCGTCGTACGAGAGAAGCGGGGCGCGGGGGCCGGCTGGGCGAGGCCGTCCTTCTCCACGAACGTGCCGCGCGCCTTGATGTGCGGATGGTGCTGCGCCTTCGACATCGGCAGGATCGGCGCGACGCAGGCGTCGGTGCCGTCGAAGACCGCGCACCACTCGTCCTGCGTCTTCTGCCGGAAGGTCTCGGCGATCAGGGCGCGCAGCTCGTCGGCCTTCTCGGGGTCGTAGCGGTCCGGCGCGGTGTCCTTGATGCCGAGCAGCTCGACGAACACGTCGTAGAACTGCGGCTCGAGGGCGCCGACGCTCATGTGCTCGCCGTCGGCGGTCTCGTAGATGTCGTAGTAGGGCGCCCCGCCGTCGAGCAGGTTGGCCGCCCGCTCCTCCTTGAACCCGCCGCTCGCCAGGAAGGCCGAGGTCATCGCGTTGAGGTGGGCGGTGCCGTCGACGATCGCGGCGTCGACGACCTGGCCCTTGCCCGAGACCTTGGCCTCCAGGAGGGCGGCGAGGATGCCGATCACCAGGTAGGTCGAGCCGCCGCCGAAGTCGCCGACCAGGTTGGTCGGGAACTGCGGCTTCTCCTTGACCTGGCCGAGGCCATGGAGGGTGCCGGTGATCGCGATGTAGTTCATGTCGTGGCCCGCGGCCGACGCCCACGGCCCATCCTGGCCCCAGCCGGTCATCCGGCCGTAGACCAGCCTGGGGTTGCGGGTGTGGCACTCCTCGGGCCCGAACCCGAGCCGCTCGGCCACCCCCGGCCGCATCCCCTCGACCAGCACGTCGGCGTTCTCGACCAGGTCGAGCACCGTCTGCACCGCCTCGGGCTCCTTCAGGTTGAGCGCGACGCTCGGCCGGCCGCGGTTGAGCAGGTCGTGGGAGCCGCCGGTGAGCAGCTGCCCGCCGGGCCGGTCGATCCGGATCACGTCGGCGCCCAGGTCGGCCAGGATCATGCATGCGTGCGGCCCCGGTCCGATGCCGGCGACCTCGACCACCTTCACGCCACTCAGCGGCCCGGTGCCCTTGCCCAGCTCGTAGGTCATGCCCGCGATTCTGACAGATCCACTGTCACGGTGGGAGGGGCATCACAGCGCCGGCCCACATGTAACACGCCGTCCACCCATCTACCGGGCCGTTGCAGCGTGTGAGTAGTCCGCTGGACGACGTGTTACAAGCACC
>DASTDJ010000095.1:0-12538 GCA_035710425.1 Nocardioides sp. | reverse complement strand
GCCGGGCTGCGCGAGGTGCTCCGGCACACCTGGCTGTGGCTGCTGATCCTCCAGGCGCTGCTCTACCACCTGTTCTACGGCGGCGCCCAGGGCGTGCTCGGGCCGATCGTCGTCGGCGACTCCATCGGTCGCGCGGCCTGGGGCACCGCCCTGTCCGCGATGATGGTCGGCTTCGTCACCGGCGGCCTGGTCACCCTGCGCTGGCGTCCACGGCGGCCGCTCTACGTCGGTACCTGGCTGCTCGCCCTCACCGCGGCGTTCCCCGCCGCCATGGCCTGGTCCGACTCGCTCACGGTGGTGCTGCTCGGCGCCTTCCTGCACGGCTTCGGCCTGGAGATCTTCAGCGTGGGCTGGGACCTGTCGATCCAGCAGAACGTCGCGCCCGACAAGCTCTCGCGCGTCTACTCGTTCGACCAGATCGGGTCGTTCATCGCCCGCCCCGTCGGACTGGCCCTGACCGGTCCGATCGCCACGGCCGTCGGCCTGCGCGCCTGGCTCGGCGTGATCGCCGCCGTGATCGTGGGCAGTGTCCTGCTGGCGCTCGCCTCGCCGGACGTACGACGTCTGGAAAGGCGCCCCGAACCCGAGCCGACCCTCCCCGCGCCGGTACCCGGCGGAGCCGCACCGATGAATTGAGGGCTCGGGGCGGGTCTCACTGTGTATGGAGCTCATTGACTTCGGCCCCGCCACGGCGACCATGCGCCGCCTGGTGCTGGGCACTCGCGACGACCAGCTCGGCGACCCGACCCCGTGCGGCGACTACACGGTGGGTGACCTCGTGCAGCACGTGGGCGGGCTCACCCTCGCCTTCACCGGCGCCGCCCACAAGCAACCCGTGCCGGGTGCGGACCAGGGCGGCACCGGCGACGCATCCAAGCTCGAGACCGGCTGGCGGCTGCTGATCGCCCGCGACCTCGAGGTGCTCACCGAGTCCTGGCGCAACCCGACCGCCTATCAGGGCAGCACCATGGCCGGCCCCGTCGAGCTGCCCGGCAGCGAGGCCGCAGTGGTCGCACTCAACGAGGTGGTCGTGCACGGCTGGGACCTGGCCACGGCCACCGGGCAGCGCTACGCCGTGGACCCGACGTCACTGGCGATCTGCACCGAGTTCGCCAGAGCGTTCTCGACGCCGGAGACAGCGGACCAGCGCGGCGACGCCTTCGGCCCGGTCATCGAGGTGCCCGAGGACGCGCCCGCGCTCACCCGGCTGCTCGGCATGATGGGGCGGCGCGCCGACTGGCGCGCTCCTCACGCCGTGTCGTAGGACGCCGCTGCCTCGCTCTGCGGCGCCACGCAGAACTGGTTGCCCTGCGGGTCGGCGAGGGTGACCCAGTGGAAGTCGTCGGCCCCCCGGCGGCCGACCACACTCGCCCCTGCGGCGACCAGCCGGTCGACCTCGGCGTCGAGGTCGGCGGCGGTCCAGTCGACGTGCATGAGGTTCTTGCCCGGCGTCGGGTCCGGCACCTTCTGGAAGGCCAGCAGCAGCGGCAGCGTGCCACCGGCGACGACGAGGAAGTAGCCGTCGTGGTTCTGCACGATCGAGGCGCCGGTCTGCTCGGCCCACCAGGTGGCGAGCGGCTCCGGGTCGGCGGAATCGGTCGTGATCATGCCTGGTGTCAACGTCATGACCGGAGCCTAGGCGCGGCCGCCGACAAGGCACCGGGACGATTTCACCGGCTCTCATGCGCTCCGGTAACCTTCCCGGCGGTGGCGTGTCCGAGCGGCCTAAGGAGAACGCCTCGAAAGCGTTTGTGGGTGCAAGCCCACCGAGGGTTCAAATCCCTCCGCCACCGCCAGCTGAAACAGCCCCTGACCTGCGACGACGCGAGGTCGGGGGCTGTTTGCTTCCTGGCTACGCCGCCACCCGCTGGGCGCGGAGCCGGATGGCGCGCAACCACCAGCGCCGGATCAGGCCGCTACCCGGTCGGATCACCAGCCAGTACGCCGCGAAGAGCCGCCGGGAACGTGCGTCCGTGCTCACTACCCGCGTCTCCGTACGGAGCTGCCCGTCGACGCTGCGGAAGGAGAAGGCGATCTTGACGTGTCCCGGATCGGCGAAGCGGCGGAACGTCGTCAGGTGTCGGCTCGCCTCGGCGGCGCGCGAGGGGTCGGACCGTCGAGGGGGGTGCACGCGCACGACCACGAGCTCGTCGTCGGTGCGGGCGATCCGCTCGAAACCCTCGCGCTCGAACCAGTCGAGCACCCGCTCGTCGGAGGGCAGCGTCCGCCACCGACCGAAGCGGAGGCCCATCAGCGTCCGGAACGCGGGCACCTCACGCCAGGTGAGGTCCTCGGCGGCCGCCAACAGCTGGTCGGGCGGCGCGTCCGCGCGGATGGCGTGTCGTTCCCGGTGGTGCCACCGCGGTATCGCCTCATCGAGAAGCATCGACGACCTCCCCGGTGCCGGAGGCGCCGGCCGGGACCCGGTCGCGGCCGGGGCGGCTGGCGACGAAGGCGAGCACGGCCTGTGGGAGGAACAGCCAGAACCCGCCGGCCGGCATCCAGACCACCAGTGACGCCAGTGCGAGGAGGTACCAGCCGAGGAAGCCCGGCACCTCACCGGTCCGCCGGTGGAGCCGGGAGACCAGCTGGCCACCCAGCAGAAGCGGCACCCCGGCGGCCAGGAACCAGAACCACATCTGGTCGGCGTGCGCTGCGGCGTCGACGCCGTTGATCCCTCCGCGGGCCATGGTGACGAGGCTGTCCCAGCCTGCGCCGAGGCCGTAAGCCAGATGAACGAGTCCGGTGGCCGCCAAGAGCGGACCGCACCATCGTCCCGCGTCGCTCCGCGACCCCGTCATCGGTGACCTCCTGGCTTCCATACACTACTGTATGGTCGGTGACCGTACAGTAGTGTACGGAGCATGTCGAGGGCCCACGTATCCCGCGCAGACTGGACCAACGCCGCCCTCGAGGCCCTGAGCGAAGGTGGGGTGTCGGCAGTGCGGGTCGACGTACTGAGCAAGCGGCTCGGCGTGACCCGCGGCAGCTTCTACTGGCACTTCGAGAACCGCGAGGCCCTGGTCGTGGCGGCCCTCGAGGAGTGGGAGCGTGTGTGCACCACCGAGACCATCGAACAGCTGGACTCGATCGCCGACCCCGAGCAACGGCTGCGGGTCCTGCTCACCCAGGCGCTCGACGTGGAGGCGCTGTCGCGGCTGGAGCCCGCGATCGTCGCCCACGCCACCGACCCGGTCGTGGGCCCGGTCCTGCGCAGGGTCACCCGGCGCCGGGTCGACTATCTCGCTGAGGCCTACGCGCAGCTCGGCCATCCTCCCGCGGCGGCCCGGCGCCAGGCGCTGGTGGCGTACGCCGCCTACACCGGCTGGCTGCAGCTGCGCAGCTCGGCGGGCGCGGAGCTGCCGGAGCTGGCCGATCAGGGGCGCAGGGGAACCGCCGCCCGTCGACACCTCGCCGACGAGCTCGTCCACGGGCCGGGCTGAGTCGGCGCTAGTTTTCGGCCATGAGCGTGCACATCGACCGGACCGGCCCCATCACCACCGTCGTCATCGACCGGCCGGAGGCACGCAACGCTGTCGACGGCCCCACCGCGGCGGCGCTCGCCGACGCGTTCCGCGAGTTCGACGCCGACGACTCCCAGTCCGTCGCGGTGCTGTACGGCGACCACGGGACCTTCTGCGCGGGCGCCGACCTGAAGGCGATCGGCACCGAGCGCGGCAACCAGGTCACGCCTGACGGCGACGGGCCGATGGGGCCCAGCCGGATGCGGCTCAGCAAGCCGGTGATCGCCGCCGTCGAGGGGCACGCGGTCGCCGGGGGTCTCGAGCTGGCGATCTGGTGCGACCTGCGGGTGGTCGCGTCCGACGCGGTCTTCGGCGTCTACTGCCGGCGCTGGGGTGTGCCGCTCATCGACGGCGGCACGATCCGGCTGCCCCGACTGATCGGCGAGGGACGGGCGCTCGACCTGATCCTCACCGGCCGCTCGGTGACCGCCGACGAGGCGCTGCGGATCGGGCTCGCCGACCGGGTTGTCGCTCCCGGCACGACCCGCGCTCGGGCAGAAGAGCTCGCCGAGCTGCTGGCGGAGCTGCCGCAGGCATGCCTGCGCAACGACCGGCTCGCCGTGCTCGACCAGCACGGCCTCGAGGAGCAGGAGGCGCTCAAGGTGGAGCTGGCGCACGGCATCCGCTCGCTGGAGGCCGACGCACTCGAGGGCGCGGCCCGGTTCGCCGCCGGCGCTGGCCGGCACGGCGAGAGCGACTAGAGCCGGCAGACCGCCATCAGCGTGCCGGGCTCGTCGCCCGTGAACACCGCCCAGCCCCGGTCGAACGACACCCGCTTCACGCGGCCGTCGAGGTGGATCAGCGAGCTGTTGGGGATGACGTCGGAGCCGAAGCCCGTCTCGGAGCACTGGTAGCGGTCCATCAGGCGGTTGACCCGCGAGTCGGACACCTCGGTGCTGGGCGCCGCGCTCTGGTCGGCACGGTCGGTCACGGTGGCTCCCAGGCCGAGCGCGAGCGCCAGCGCAAGGCCGATCAGGGCAGACTTCGTCAGGCTCAGCCCCAGCAATACCCCGGGGGGAACGTCGTATCGCATGTGTCCCCCTTCGGTCTCTGCGATCAAGACGTTTCCTCAACGAGCGTTGGGGATTCGGGTCACGGGACGATGGACGGAAAGTAACCCGAGCCGCCGGTCGGGCAGGATGAGCGCATGACCTGGTTCAGCGCTCCGGCCGACGCCGGCACCCGGCTCCACGAGGTCGGCTACCTCGCCGATGCGGCCACTGCCACGACGGCGTACCTCGCAGGCGCGTTGGAGAAGCCGCTGCTCGTCGAGGGCCCCGCAGGAGTCGGGAAGACCGAGCTCGCGAAGGCGGTGTCGAGAGCGACCGGCGCCGAGCTGGTTCGCCTGCAGTGCTACGAGGGGCTCGACGAGGCACGCGCGCTCTACGAGTGGAACTACAAGAAGCAGCTGTTGCGCATCCAGGCATCGTCCTCGGACCACGCCTGGTCCGAGACGCACGACGACATCTTCACCGAGGAGTTCCTGCTCACCCGGCCGCTGCTCACCGCCATCCGGCGCGACCAGCCGACCGTCCTGCTCATCGACGAGGTCGACAAGACCGACGTCGAGGTCGAGGGGCTGCTCCTCGAGGTGCTGTCGGACTTCCAGGTGACCATCCCGGAGCTCGGTACGGTCGCGGCCACCCGTCGGCCGTACGTCGTGCTCACCTCCAACGCCAGCCGTGAGCTCTCCGAGGCGGTGAAGCGGCGGTGCCTCTACCTCCACCTCGACTACCCCGACGCCGAGCGGGAGCGCGCGATCGTCGCGTCCCAGGTCGACGGGCTCGACGACCGGGTCACCGAGCAGCTGGTGGCCACCGTCGGCCGCTTGCGTGAGCTCGAGCTCAAGAAGGCGCCGTCGATCGCGGAGTCCGTCGACTGGGCGCGCACCCTGATCGCGCTGGAGATCCGCGATCTCGACGAGAAGGCGATCGCCGACACCCTCGGTGTGATCCTCAAGCACGACTCCGACCACCAGCGCGCGGTTCGGGAACTGAAGCTGGCAAGGGAACGCAAGTGACCGTTGGGGCCAGCGGGCTTGTAACTACTCACATCGCCTTCCTCGAGGCATTGCGGGGGGCCGGCCTGCCGGTGTCCCTCGCCGAGGACCTCGACGCGATCGCCGCGCTGCAGACACTCGACTGGTCCGACCGGCACACCATCCGCGACGGGTACGCCGCGACGCTGGTCAAGAGGCAGTCGCAGCGGCCGACGTTCGAGGCGCTGTTCGACATCTACTTCCCGCGGATGGTCGGCGACGGCGCCCAGGCCGCCAGCGATGACGGGGACGACGAGTCCGGCGTGCGCGACAACGCCCAGGCGCTGCGGGACTTCCGGGCCGAGCTGCTCGAGGCCCTCGGCTCCGACGACCCGCAGGCGCTGGCCCGCCTCGCCGCCGAGATGGTGGCGCGCTTCGGCGCGATGCCGGGTCGCGGGCCGGGGCTGTCGTCGTGGTCGGCGTACACCGCCCTGCAACGGGTCTCACCGACCGAGCTGGTCGACCAGATCGTGCAGGGCCTGCTCGCCGAGGGTCGCAGCGAGGAGGAGGCGCAGCGGGTCGCGGGTCGCCGCGTCGGCAGCTTCACCCGCAGGGTCGAGGACGACGCCCGTCGCAGGATCGCGGAAGAGAAGGGCCCCGACCATGTCGCCAACGTCGCGGTCCGCCCCACGATCGACCGGCTCGACTTCACGTCCGCGCGCAAGGCGGACCTCGAGGAGATGCGCCGCGAGATCTACCCGCTGGCCCGGCGGCTGGCCACCCGGCTCACCAAGGAGCACCACGCGAAGCGCCGCGGGCCGCTGGACTTCCGGCGAACGGTCCGCGCCTCGATGTCCACCGGCGGCGTGCCGATCGCCACGCACCACCGCCCGAAGCGACCCCACCGCACCGAGCTGGTGGTGCTCTGCGACGTGAGCGGGTCGGTCGCCAACTTCGCGCAGTTCACCCTGCTGCTGGTGTTCGCGCTGCGCGACCAGTTCCAGAAGGTGCGGGCGTTCACGTTCATCGACCACGTCCACGAGGTCACCCACCACTTCCGTCCGGGTGCCGATGTCGTCGACGTGATGAGCGACCTTGCGGCGAGCACCGCCCACGCTGCGCTGTGGGGCCGCACCAACTACGGCCGCGCGTTCACCAAGTTCGCCGAGGAGTACGCCGACGCGCTCGGCCCTAAGTCGTCGCTGCTGGTCCTCGGCGACGCGCGCTCCAACTACAGCGACCTGGCCGAGGGCACCCTGAAGGAGCTCGCCGGGGCCGCGCGCCACAGCTGGTGGCTCAACCCGGAGCACCGCCGGCACTGGGGCACCGGTGACTCGGCCGCTCCGACGTACGGCGAGATCGTGCCGATGGTCGAGTGCCGCAACCTCACCCAGCTGAGCGACTTCGTGCACGACCTCGCCGGATAGGGCCGGACTGAGAGACCATCGGGTCATGCTCGCCGAGCTGGTGCCGCTGCGCTTCCAGACCTTCTCGGGCCAGCACTTCGGCCTGATGGCGTTCTTCGTGGTCGTGTTCGTCGCGCTCGTCGTCTACGGACGCAAGCACGGTGACGACGAGCGGTTCCGGCGCGGGTTCGCGGTGCTGATGCTGTGCGTCTGCATCCCGCTGCAGCTCCTGCAGCTGCTGCCCGACGACTTCACGCTCGGCACCTCGCTGCCGCTGCAGTACTGCGACCTCACCTGGATGGTGGCGGTCGTGGCCCTCTGGACCCGCACCTGGTGGGCGGTCGCGCTGACCTTCTACTGGGGACTGACCCTCACCGTCCAGGCGATCGTCACGCCGTCGCTGGGCCAGGAGTTCCCGGACCCGAGGTTCTTCATGTACTGGGGCATGCACTTCCTCAGCGTCTGGGCCGCGGGCTGGCTGGCTGCCTCCGGCAGCGGCCCGACCTGGCGCGGCTACCGGCTCGCGGTCGTGGTCACGGCGGTCTGGGCGGGTGTCGTGATGGTGTTCAACGGAGCCACCGGCACCAACTACGGCTACCTCAACCGCAAGCCGCCGGGCGCGTCGCTGCTCGACCTGATGCCCGACTGGCCGCTCTACGTGCTGATCGAGATCGCCCTGGTCACCGGCGTGTGGGCGCTGCTGACCTGGGCGTTCGTGCGCCCCCGCGAGCCCGCCGAGGCTCAGCCCGCGAGGTAGCCGAGCTCCTGGATCCGGCTGATCTCGGCGCGCAGCTCGGGGTGCACGGCGTTGTCCGCGGCCCGACCGCCGGCGACGTAGACGCCGGTGCCCTGCTCGCGCTCGCTGTCGAACACGACGGTGATCCGGTTGGTCGAGCCGGCGTTGATCAGCGAGCCGAGCAGCGCCACCGGGTCGGAGCGGTCCTCCAGTGACAGCACCCTCGTGGTCTCGGGGATCCGAGGCACGTGCGCGGACGGCGCGCCCGCGGTGATCACCTGGTCGACCACGAACGACGCGGAGTCGACCGACGCCGCGACCTCGGCCGCGGTGACCCCGCCCTGCGCGGCACCCACGAGCATCACGTGGGCGCCGGCGTCGTCGCCGACGGCCCGCTCGATCGCATGAACCACCTGTTCGGCGTAGGCCGCGTGGTCGCCGCCGACCAGCCGGAGCCGACCAGGCGTCGCGCCGTTGGGCCCGGGGAGGTAGGCGATGTAGCGGCCCGGGGTGACCCGCTGCACCGTGACGCCGTGACGGGTGGTGGTCAGCCGCTCCATCAGGTCGGCGACACTGCCGGGAGCCCGGCTGTCCTCCGCCTCCTCCGGCTCGGCCACCTCGGACTCGTCCTGCAGCCCGCCCGCGACGTCACGCAGGGCCGCGTCGAACGCAGCGGCCAGCGGTTGGACGCCGACCGCGCGCAGCCCGCCCTGGCCGGCGGAGCGGCCACGCTCGTCGGCGAGCACCCCGGCGGTGAGCAGCGCCCGCATCTGCAGCCCGTCGAGCAGTCCGCCCCCACCGGAGGTGACGTGCTCCATCAGCTCGGGGTTGCTGTCGGCGAGCTCGTTCAGGTAGGCCGCGACCCCCTCGCGGTCGAGCGCGTCGGTCTCGATCAGCCCCGCCGAGACGATCGCGCCGCCCAGCGCCACCTGCGGCGCGAGGTAGCCGATCGCCCGCCCCGCGATCGAGCCGAGCGTCTTGTAGGCGACGCTCTGCAGCTCGTCGATCCAGCGGTAGGTGAGCACGGTCGCGCGGAGCACCAGCGCGTCGGCGTCCAGCTCGATGGAGCGGCTGAGCAGGCCGTTCTTGCCGGTGGTGGCGGCCTGGATGTCCTCCTCCGCCCGGTCGAACGTTGCCTTGGACAGCTCGCCCGACTCGGAGAACGACGGATCCGCGAGGATCTCCGCGCCGAGAGCGGCGCGGTTGCGCATCTCCTCGCCGGCGTCGTCGAACCGGTCGGCCAGCCGCGTCATCCGGTCGTAGCGGTCGGCCAGGTCGGCCGCCTCGACGGCGCTGGCGGGCGCGGCGCGGGTCTCCGTGGCCGCGGCGGTCACGATGTCGTCGGTGTGCTGCGGGTCGGTCATCGGGTCACCTCCGCGAGAACCGGGGCGAGGTCGGCGGCCAGGTCATCGGGCTCCACCTTGCGTACGGCGACGCGCGTGCCCCCGCCCGAGCGGTGCGGGGTCAGCGCCCGCCAGCCGTCGGCCAGCAGCACCCAGGAGACGACGCCGACCACGGAGGTCTCCTCGCCGGACACGTCGGCGGCCAGCACCCGCAGCCGGCCGCGGGCCTCGGCGGCCAGCGCGGCCAGCAGGCGGCCGGTCGCGACCTCGGTGAGCGGGGCGCCGTCGGCGTCGAGCACCTCACCGGAGTGGCGGGACGCGAGCACGGTGACCAGGTCGTCGCGCGAGCTGCGCAGCGCCTCGGCGGCCGAGTCGGCGAGCTCGTAGGGAAGGTCGACCTTCGCGGGCACCGACGACTCGCGCAGGGCGAGGTCTTCCGGGATCACCGCGACCCGGCTCAGCTCGGTCGGCCACGAGGCCGTGGGGAACCACGCCAGCTCGAACACGATCCCGTCGACCGTGGACAGCGTGGCGACCGCCTCGCCGGCTTGTCGATGCCACGCCTTGCCCTGCACGTGGTCGGCGACGATGTCGATGTCGAGGGCGAGGCGCGGAGTGGCGAGCAGGCCGACCGCGCCGAGCAGCCCCTCGTCGACGGCGCCGTCGACGAGCAGGCCGCGGCGCTGGAGGGAGGCACCCGGGTCGTGGAGGGAGTCGAGCACCTCGAGGTAGGCCTGGTCCTCGACGGTGCCCCTGCTCTGTCCGAGCCGGTCCTCGAGGGTCCCGGACTCGCCTCCGCCGCCGGGCTCGGCGACGTCGAACGGCAGCGGCGCGCCCCCGGCTGCCTCGGCCACCATCCGAAGCTCCGGGAGGGTCAGGGCAGCCCGGCGGGGCAGGGCGTCGAGAGTGCCGTCGGGTGCCGGCGGCGGGGTGCTCAGGTCGATGGTGGGCAAGGGTGCTCCTGTCACAGTCCGGGCAGGGAGACGGCCAGCCAGTCCTTGTGGCCGCTGGGGGGTGGCGAGAAGTCGGCGAGGGTGCGGTCGTCGGCGTCGGGGACCCGGCGCACGTCGGGCTCGGCCTCGTTGGCGGCGTCGATCCGCGCCACCCTGGTGCGGGCGTCGGCGACCAGCGTCGTCGCCTTGCGCTCGGTGTCGGTGATCGCGTCCTTGATCGTGTCGACCTCCTGGACGTGGCGGTCCAGCGAGTCGGCCGCGGTGTCGTGGTCGGCCGCGGCGGAGCGCAGGTGGCTGGCCCGGTCGCGGACCCGCTCCCGCATCGAGTCGGCCGCCCTGCCGGTCCAGCCGATGCCCTCGGTCTGCGCGACCAGCTGGTCGGCGAGCGCCCGCAGGTCGACGGCCTGCTCCCGCAGCTGGTCCGCGCGTCTGCGCATCACGTCCGAGTCGCCGTACATCGTCACTTCCTAGCAGCAGGGTGGGGATCCGGTGGTGTCGCCGGGCGCCTACCCATCTCCGGGTGGGCTGAAACACCCGTAACGCCCCCCTTGTCAGACGCGTTGAACCATCACCATGGTCAAGCGAGCTCTTTACGGCGTCCTCGCCGTCGTCCTGTGCGTTTCCCTGGGCATCATCGCGTCCCCCGCGGGCGCCGAGGAGCCGGGCACGCCCGGCCCCGCTGAGCGTCGGGTGGTCTTCGTCGGCAACAACTGGGGCGGCACGGCGGACGTGCTGGCGCCGGGGACGTTCGAGCGGCTGGCGCGGATCAACGTGATCCCGGACTACTCCGCGCGGATGGCCGAGATCGCGACCAACCCCTACCGGCTCGCCTACTACCTCGCGATCAAGGCGCTGATCGGCGAGGGCAACGACCAGTTCGTCGACGACATGTACTCCTCCAACGACGGTCGCCTCGTGGTGATCTCGCGGCCGTCCTTCGCCGACGTGGTGGCGATCAGCCTGCGGACCGGCAAGATCGTGTGGAGGTTCCCGGTCAAGGGAGTCCGGTCCGACCACATGGCGGTGTCGCCCAACGGCCGGCACGTCGTGGTCAGCGCGTCCACCGGCAACGTCGTGCACGTGCTCCGGGTCGAGGACGGCAAGCAGGTGGGCAGGTTCCGCTCCGGCGGCTCACCGCACGAGAGCACCTACATCGACGGCGGCAAGCGGATCCTGCACGCCTCGATCGGCACGGTCTACAGCCCGCTCGACGAGCCCGGGCTGCCCGACCCGCTGGAGGGGCAACGGGTGCTGCAGATCGTCAATGCCAAGACGTTCAAGATCGAGCGCCGCTACAACGTCCGCAAGGCGCTCGACGCCCGCGGCCTGAAGGACGTCAGCATCGCGGTGCGCCCGATGACGCTGTCGGCGAACGACCAGAAGATGTACTTCCAGCTCTCGTTCTTCCACGGCTTCATCGAGATGGACCGGCGCAGCGGCAAGATCACCCGGGTCAAGCGGCTGCCCAACCTGATCCCGCACGTCCCGCGGGTGGGGTACCTCCTCGACTCGGCGCACCACGGCATCGCGATGAACCCCGCGGGCACCAAGATCTGCGTCGCCGGCACGATGTCGGACTACGCCACCGTCGTCGACGCGAAGACGTTCAGGCGCAGCCGGCTGCTCATGGGCGGCAAGAAGCCCTACTGGGTGACGCCGAGCTCGGACGGCAAGCACTGCTACATCTCGTGGAGCGGCTCCGACACCGTCTCGAAGATCTCCTACCGGTCGGCCCGGATCGTGCAGACTAAGAAGGTCGGCGACCACCCGCAGCGGATCCGCAACGGCCTCATCCGTACGTCGTACCTGAAGGGCCTCGGCTACCACGAGGCGTCCACGCCGGAGCGCACCTCGGGCCCGACCGCCTGGGAGCGCTGAGCAGACCTACCCGACACCGCGGAGCACGTCGAGCAGCGCCTCGTGGGTCGGCCGGTCGGCGGCGACGATCAGCCCGTGCGGACCGGAGTCGACGGGTTCACCGCGGAGGTCGGTGACCACGCACCCGACGGCCCGGCAGACCGCCAGCGGGGCGGCGAAGTGAACGCTGTCGCGGACGTCGCCGTGCTGGAGGTATGCCGCCCGGCGCCCGTCGGCCACCCAGGTCGCGGCCAGGCTGGTCGAGAGCCCGCGGATGCCGAACCTGGGCGTGAAGCCGGTCGAGCCGGCCACCGCCGCCGCCCAGGCCGGGTTGCCGTCGAAGTCGAGGTCGACCAGGCGGCTGGCGCCCGAGGGCGTCGGCGCGTGCTCCCCGTCCTCGGTGAGCACCCGGGCGTGGGTGCCGTCGCTCCAGTAGGTCTCGCCCGCGAACGGGTCGACGACGGCCGCGGCGACGACGTCGGTGCCCTCGCGCAGGGCCACGTTCACGCCGACCAGCGGCGTGGTCGCGGCGAAGTTGAGGGTGCCGCAGAGCGGGTCGACCAGCCAGGTGCGGGTCGCTCCCGGAGGCCCGTCGAGCCCGCCCTCCTCGCCGAGGAACGCGTCGCCCGGGAACGCCTCGCGCACCGCCGCCTTGATCGCGCGCTCCGCCTCGAGGTCGGTCTCGGTGGCGAAGTCGGACGCCGACTTCGCGTAGCGGGTCACCGGGGCGCCGTACGTCGC
>DASTDJ010000094.1:0-6614 GCA_035710425.1 Nocardioides sp. | reverse complement strand
CGGGTCGCCCGCCACGAACGTGCCGGTCACCCCGGTGACACCGGCCGCGAGCAGTGAGGCGCGGCGCTCCACCACGGCTCGGACCGCCCCGGCGTCGAGCAGCACCGCACCCTTCGGCTCGGTCGCGTGGGCCAGCCAGAGCAGCCGCGTGGGCCGGCGCCGTCCGGTCGCGTGGAACAGCGTGCCGACCGGGTCGCCGGCCAGCGCCGCCGCCGCCTGCTCGGCGGAGGTGAGCACCACGGGGATCCCGGCCCCGGTCGCGATCTTCGCCGCGTCGACCTTGGTCTGCATCCCGCCGGTGCCCACACCGGCGGTGCCGGCGCGTCCGATCCGTACGCCGCCGAGGTCGTCGGGCGACGCCACGTCGGACAGCAGGGTGCTGCCCGGGGCGTCCGGCTTGCCGTCGTACAGGCCGTCGACGTCGGAGAGCAGGAGCAGCAGGTCGGCGTGCACCAGGTGAGCGACCAGCGCCGCGAGCCGGTCGTTGTCGCCGAACCGGATCTCGGTGGTGGCCACCGTGTCGTTCTCGTTGACGATCGGCAGCACACCGAGCTCGAGCAGCTTCGCGAACGTCTGGTAGGCGTTGCGGTAGTGGGAGCGACGGGTCACGTCGTCGAGGGTCAGCAGCACCTGCCCGGCCACCAGGTCGTGCCGGGCCAGGTCGTCGGTGTAGCGGTGCACGAGCAGGCCCTGGCCCACCGACGCCGCCGCCTGCTGGGCCGCGAGGCCGCGGGGCCGCCGCTTCAGCCCGAGCGGCGACAGTCCGGCCGCGATCGCGCCGGAGGAGACGAGCACCACCTCGGTGCCGCGGGCGCGCGTCGCCGCAAGCGCGTCGACCAGGGCGCTGACCCGCGCCGGGTCGATGCCGCCGGCCGCTGTCGTCAACGAGGAGGAGCCCACCTTGACGACGATCCGCCGGGCGTGGGTGACCTCAGTCCTCATCGCCCCGGTCCAGCCGCCGGGCGACGTCGGCGCGGGTCTCGCCCTCGGCGCGTTCGTCCAGTGCCTCCTGGATCGCGCGACGGCGGCGCGCGGCGGGGCGGTGCTCGTCGAAGCGCTGGTCCTCACCGCGCCGGGCGAGGTTCTCCGCGCCCGCGTCGATGCCGGGCTTGAAGTCGAAGACGACGGCGTTGTCGGGGTCGCCGATCAGCACCGTGTCGCCCTCCTCGGCGCCGAGCTCGAGCAGCCGGGCCTCGATGCCGAGCCGGTTGAGCCGGTCGGCGAGGAAGCCC
This sequence comes from Nocardioides sp., assembly GCA_035710425.1. Taxonomy (GTDB): domain Bacteria; phylum Actinomycetota; class Actinomycetes; order Propionibacteriales; family Nocardioidaceae; genus Nocardioides. Next base: position 5,382 of record DASTDJ010000094.1, on the reverse strand, counting down.
ACCGCCTCGTCGTTGCTGAAGTCGGTCTGGCGCACCCACCGCTCAGGCTTGGTGCCCCGCACCCGCCAACCCTCGCCGGTCTCCTTGACGGTGAACTCCGCGCCGCCGTCGGCGCTCGGCGGCCGGAGCACGATCCGCTGGGTGACCTCGACGGCGCGCTCGGCGCGGGCCGCCTGCACGATCTCGGCCATCGCGAACCGCAGCTCGCGCAGCCCCTCGCCCGAGGCGGCGGAGACCGGGAACACCCGCAGGCCGCGGGCGGTGAGGTCCTCCACCACCATGTCGGCGATCTCGCGCCCGTCGGGTACGTCGATCTTGTTGAGGGCGACCACGCGCGGGCGGTCGTCGAGCCCGCCGTACCGCGACAGCTCCCCCTCGATCACGTCGAGGTCGTCGACCGGGTTGCGGCCCGGCTCGAGGGTGGCGGTGTCGAGGACGTGCACCAGCGCCGCGCACCGCTCGATGTGGCGCAGGAACTCGTGGCCCAGGCCACGACCCTCGCTGGCCCCCTCGATCAGGCCCGGAACATCGGCCACGGTGTACGTCGTGTCGCCGGCCGAGACCACGCCCAGGTTGGGCACCAGCGTGGTGAACGGGTAGTCGGCGATCTTGGGCCGGGCCCGCGAGATCGCCGCGATCAGGCTGGACTTGCCGGCGCTCGGGAAGCCGACGAGGCCGATGTCGGCGACCACCTTGAGCTCGAGGACGATCTCGCGCTCCTCGCCGGGCTCGCCGAGCAGGGCGAAGCCGGGCGCCTTGCGCTTGGCCGAGGCGAGAGCCGCGTTGCCCAGGCCACCTCGCCCGCCCTCGGCGACGACCAGCTCGGTGCCGGGGCCGACCAGGTCGGCGATCACCGTGCCGTGGGTGTCGCTGACCACCGTGCCCTCGGGCACCGGCAGCACCAGGTCGGAGCCGTGCCCGCCGTTGCGGTGGCCGCCCGCCCCCTGGGCGCCGTGCTCGGCGCGCCGTCGCGGGCTGTGGTGGTAGTCGACCAGCGTGGTGACGTCGGGGTCGACGCGGAGGATCACCGACCCGCCGGGACCGCCGTTGCCGCCGTCGGGCCCGCCGAGCGGCTTGAACTTCTCGCGGTGCACCGAGGCCACGCCGTTGCCGCCTCGGCCTGCCGCGACGTGCAGCGTGACCTGGTCGACGAATGTGGGGACGGCCATGGCTCTCTCTCGAAAAGGACGAAGGGCGTCCCGAGTCTAGGGACGCCCTTCGTGATGCTTGCTGGGGTGAGCGTCAGTCACTCACCCGGGACGATGTTGACGACCTTGCGGCCGCGCTTGCGGCCGAACTCGACCGAGCCCGCGACCAGCGCGAACAGGGTGTCGTCACCGCCGCGGCCGACGCCGCTGCCCGGGTGGAAGTGGGTGCCGCGCTGGCGGACGATGATCTCGCCGGCGTTGACGGTCTGACCGCCGAAGCGCTTGACGCCGAGGCGCTGGGAGTTGGAGTCGCGACCGTTCTTGGTGGACGCGGCGCCCTTCTTGTGTGCCATTGCGGTAGTCCTTCGGTGTGCTGAGCGAGCTCAGAGCTTGATGTCGGTGACCTTGACCTGGGTGTACTTCTGGCGGTGACCCTGGCGCTTCTTGTAGCCGGTCTTGTTCTTGAACTTCTGGATGACGATCTTGGGGCCCTTGGTGGCGCCGAGCACCTCGACCGTCACCGCGGCCTTGTCGAGCCCGGTGGAGGTGACGTTCTCGCCGTCGACGGCCAGCACGACCGGCAGGGTCAGCGTGTCGCCCACAGCAGTGGAGACCTTGTCGATCTCGATGACGTCGCCGACAGCGACCTTCTGCTGCTTCGCGCCTGCGCGCACGATCGCGTACACCGCGGTCTCCTTCGTCTCACAACACATTCGGGTCTGCGGCACGCCACACCTTCCGGGTGGAAGGGGGTGGCCCTGCAGAGTGGGGTACGCCGTGCGCGCACCGAGGATCAATAGTACGGATCCGCCGGGGTCACGGCAAAACGGCACCGGGCCGCTCAGCGCTTGCGGGAGCCCTTCTTCTTGATCGGGACGTGCTCCACGACAGGAGCGGGCTCCGGCTCCGGATCTGGGGTGCCCGGCTCGGCCGAACCGACACCCGGCTCGACCAGTCCGGTCTCGGCCGGCTTGCCGACCGCGCCCGACGTGGCGGGCACAGCGGTCGCCGGAGGTCCCGCCGGGCGGCTGGCGCTGCGGCGGCGGGTCCGGGTGACCACCTTGGGCGGCTCCGGCGGGGCCGGGGCCTCCGGCTCGGGCGTGGGCTCCGGCTCGGGCGTGGGCTCGGGCTCGGACGTGGGCTCGGGCTCAGGCGTGAGCTTAGGCGTGGTCTCGGGCTCGGGCTCGGGCGCCGCTGCGGGCTCCGGCGCGTCGACCGGCGTCTCGGTCACGTCGGCCGCCTCGTCGGGAGCCTGCTCGTCGTCGTCGGCGGGCGGCTCGGCCTTGGCCATCGCGGCCACGTCCTTGGGCGACGGCGGCTTGGCGGCCGCCGAGCCGTCCTCACCCGGGCCGCGACCGCGTCCGCCGCGCCGCCGTCCGCCGCCGCGGCGGTCGGAGTCGTCGCCGCGCTTGGGCTCGACCGGCATGTCGTGGATCTTCAGGCCGCGGCCCTGGCAGTGCTCGCAGTTCTCGCTGAACGCCTCGAGCAGTCCGGTGCCGATCCGCTTGCGGGTCATCTGGACCAGGCCGAGCGAGGTGACCTCGGCGACCTGGTGACGGGTGCGGTCGCGGCCGAGGCACTCGACCAGTCGCCGCAGCACCAGGTCGCGGTTGGACTCGAGGACCATGTCGATGAAGTCGACGACGATGATCCCACCGATGTCACGCAGCCGGAGCTGGCGGACGACCTCCTCGGCGGCCTCCAGGTTGTTCTTGGTGACCGTCTCCTCGAGGTTGCCGCCGGAGCCGGTGAACTTGCCGGTGTTGACGTCGACGACCGTCATCGCCTCGGTGCGGTCGATGATCAGCGACCCGCCCGACGGCAGCCACACCTTGCGGTCGAGCGCCTTGGCGATCTGCTCGTCGATCCGGTAGGCCGAGAAGACGTCGGACTTGCTGCCGTCGCCGGGGGTGTACTCCTCCAGCCGCTCCTCGAGGTCGGGGGCGACGTGGGTGACGTAGTCGCGCACGGTGTTCCAGGCGTCGTCGCCCTGGATGACCATCCGGGCGAAATCCTCGGTGAACAGGTCTCGGACCACCTTGAGGGTCAGGTCCGGCTCGCCGTAGAGCAGCTGCGGGGCGCTGCCCTTGGACTTCTTCTCGATGTCCTCCCACCGCGCCTTCAGCCGCTCGACGTCGCGGGTCAGCTCCTCCTCGGAGGCACCCTCGGCGGCGGTGCGGACGATGACCCCGGCGGTGTCGGGGACGATCTCCTTGAGCAGCGCCTTCAGCCGGTTGCGCTCGGTGTCGGGGAGCTTGCGTGAGATGCCGCTGGTGGTGCCGTCCGGCACGTAGACGAGGAACCGGCCGGCCAGGCTGACCTGGCTGGTGAGCCGCGCGCCCTTGTGGCCGATCGGGTCCTTGGTGACCTGCACCAGCACGGTCTGGCCGGACGTCAGCACCGACTCGATCTTGCGCGGGGTGCCGTCCTTGTGGCCGAGCGCCGACCAGTTCACCTCGCCGGCGTACAGCACCGCGTTGCGGCCCTTGCCGATGTCGATGAACGCCGCCTCCATCGAGGGCAGCACGTTCTGCACCCGACCGAGGTAGACGTTGCCGATCAGCGAGGTCTGCGACTCGCGGGCGACGTAGTGCTCGACCAGCACCTTGTCCTCGAGGACGGCGATCTGGGTGAGGTCGTCGCGCTGCCGGATCACCATCGTCCGGTCGACGGACTCCCGGCGGGCCAGGAACTCGGCCTCGCTGACGATCGGCGCCCGGCGCCGGCCGGCCTCGCGGCCCTCCCGGCGGCGCTGCTTCTTCGCCTCGAGGCGCGTCGAACCCGACACCGCGGTGATCTCGTCCTCGGCGGAGCGGGCCCTGCGCACCTTGGTGACGGTGTTCTGCGGGTCGTCGCCGCCCTGGTCTCCGTCGTCGCCCTCGCGACGCCGACGCCGGCGACGGCGGCTGGACGTCGACTCGCCCTGGGTGTCCCCCTCGGAGGCGTCGTCGTCTCCCGACGAGTCCGAACCGGCGGCCTGGTCGTCGCCCTCGCCGTCACCCGAGCGACGACGGCGGCGTCCTCCGCGGCGGCGGCGCCGACGGGGTCCGCCCTCGCCCTCGCCGTCGTCGGAGTCGTCGCGGTCCGCCTTCTTGGCCTCGGGGGCGGGCTCGTCGGCTGGCTTGTCGGCGAGCGCCTCGGGGGCCTTCTCGGCCTTCTTCGCAGCCGACTTCTTGGCCGCCGCCTTCTTCTTCGGCTTGGCGGCGGTGGGCTCGGGTGCCTGGAACAGCACCGCGGCGGCCGCTCCGGCGCCCTCGCTGGCGTCGCCGCCCTCGGGCTCGGTGGTCTTCTTCGCGGCCTTCTTTGCGGCGGTCTTCTTGGCGGCCTTCTTCGGCTCCGCCTTGAGCGTCGGCGCGTCCTCGATGAGCGCCGGGGCGTCGTCGGCCGCCGCCTTCTTCGCGGCGGCCTTCTTGGCCGGCGCCTTTTTGGCCGTGGTCTTCTTGGCCGTGGTCTTCTTGGCCGCCGCCTTCTTCGCGGCGGTCTTCTTCGCGGGCGCCTTCTTCGCGGCCTTCTTGGCCGGCGCCTGCTCGATGGGTTCTCCGGCCGGTGTGTCCGTGCCGGTGTGGTCGTCAGCCATGTGCTGCTCCTCCGCCCAGCTCACCTGCGGTGGCCGGGCGTGTCCGACGCTTCCGGCCCGCGTGATCAGAGCCGGTGAGCGCAAAGCCTTCGTGTGTTCGACGGCGACACCCTCGTCGATGTGGTGCGGTGGCCCGCGCCGCCTGCCGCGGTCGGCGGGTCACACTCCCGCGTCGCGGTCTGGCGACGAACGTGCCTCCTACCTGCGAGAACGTCGTCGGGTCGAGTCGAGCGTCTGCGACCGCTGGTCGTCGACCGAGGCCGAGTATCGCACACCGGTCACGTCAAGTGGTTATCGCGAGGATCCCAGCGGGTCGCCGACGTGGCCCTCGGGGTCGAGCGGCCCTTGGGCCATCCGGGTCAGCAGCGGGGCTGGTCCGGGGTCGAGGTCGGTGCTCCGCAGCCCGCTGAGTACGTCGTCGGGTCGGACGGCCGGGACGGTGTGGCGGAGCACCAGGTCGAGGCGGCAGCCCTCGCCGTGCGCGGTCGCGACGAGGGAGACGACCGCGGCCCGGCAGTCGAACTGGCGCAGCCCCTTCTTGGTCATGCGTTCGACGATGACCGCGTCGGTGCCGAGGAACGCGGCCACGGCCGCTTCGGCGCTGGCCGGGTCAGCCTCGCTGAGGTCGATCCGCCAGTGGCTGGCCTCCAGCAGGTC
>DASTDJ010000093.1:0-5666 GCA_035710425.1 Nocardioides sp. | reverse complement strand
AGCGTTGGGGTCTCTCGCACCCTAGTCCCGGGCGGCGGGCGCGACGACCACGGGGCACGGCGCGAGACGCCAGGAGCTAGCTGTCGGCCCCGGCGAAGTGGCTCTCGACCCAGTCGGTGATCTCGCTGGTGGCGGCCCCGGGCGTGAAGACCTTCGCGACGCCCAGCTCCTCGAGCACGGGCACGTCCTCGTCGGGGATGATCCCGCCGCCGAAGACCACGATGTCGGTGGCGTCGCGCTCGGTGAGCAGCTCGATCAGCTTCTTGAACAGCGTCATGTGCGCCCCGGAGAGCACGGAGAGGCCGATCAGGTCGGCGTCCTCCTGGATGGCTGTCTCCACGATCTGCTCGGGCGTCTGGTGCAGCCCGGTGTAGATCACCTCGTGACCCGCGTCACGCAACGCGCGCGCGACGATCTTGGCCCCGCGGTCGTGCCCGTCGAGGCCGGGCTTCCCCACGACGATGCGGATCGGACTCATGGCCGCAGCGTAGTTCCCCGCCGGAACCTCGAGGTGCCTGCCCCGCTATCCCCAATATGTGGTTGTCGATGCTGGACACGCGTGACCAATCCGTTATGGTCGTGGATCGCGTCAGTTCATTAGACATTCATTCACTTCTGGGACAGCGGAGAGCCAACGCCTGATGGGGAACCACCGAGCGGATCGTCGCGGCCCCAAACGCCGACCCTCGAGAACGCCGAAGGACACCAAGGACGCGAAGTACGTCGGCCGCCGCGTTGCCGGACGTGCAGCCGAGTCGGCCGGCGTCGAGCCCACGCTCCGCGTGGCAGAGCCCACCGTCGAGCCGGTCGTCGAGACCGCGGCTCCGGTCGAGGCCCCGCTGCTCAGCGAGAGCACCCTGGCCCACCACGAGGCCGAGACCACCGCCTCCATCCCTGCCGTCGGCGCCGCGCCCGGGAAGCGCAAGGCGGTCAAGCACGCCGGATCCCGCGGGCCGCTGTTCAAGGGACTGCCATCCCCGCCGGTGCTGCTCGGCGTCGCGTCGCTGGCCGTCGCGGTCGGCGGAGTTGTGACCTCCGCCACCCCCGACCTGGCCGGACACGAGGCGCGGTTCAACGCCGCCAGCGCGATGAGCGGCGAGGCCGGCGTCGGCTCGGTCAACCTCATGGAACGCGACCCCCAGGTCAGTCGCGACTCGCGCCGCGACGCCCTCGAGGACGCCTCCGACGCCGAGCTGGTCAAGGAGGCCGAGCAGGTGGCGGAGCAGCGCGACGCCGCGCTCGGTGAGCTCGCCCAGCTGGCCGAGCGCCAGGCCGACAAGATCGCCGAGAACCGCTGGGTGCTGCCGATCGAGCCCGCGATCCTCACCGCGAGGTTCGGCGAGTACGGCCTGTGGTCGAGCTACCACACCGGCCTCGACTTCAACGGCAACGAGGGCGACGCGATCAAGGCCGTCGCCAACGGCGTGGTCACCTCCGTCGGCTACGACGGCGCCTACGGCAACAAGACCGTCGTCACGCTCGAGGACGGCACCGAGATCTGGTACTGCCACCAGTCGGCCTACAACGTCAGCGAGGGCGACACCGTCCGGGCCGGCGAGATCATCGGCGCGGTCGGCTCGACCGGCCACGTGACCGGCTCCCACCTGCACCTCGAGGTCCGGCCCGGCGGCGGCGACCCGGTCGACCCCTACGCCGCGTTCGTCGTTCACGGCGTCACGCCGTAGTCGTTCAGCTCCGCTGACCCCGAGGCGCCGCACCTGTCGGTGACCCCGGTCGCGCCTCCGGTCCCGGACTCGGGACCCGCCTCCCCGATCTCCCGCCCGAACCGGGACCGCAGCCTCGGGTGCCGGGACATCCCTGCGTCAGAGCGTCCCTCGTGGCGGGGGAAGCACCCCCTCCGCGAGGGAGGTGGGACCGGTGAGGATGGCAACGGCGATTGCTGCGGCGGCGTGTCTGCTCGTCACGGGCTGCGAGGGAGCGCGGCAGGAGGTGGCCCAGGAGCCGGGTGGCGAGTCGGGCTCGCCCACCACCCGAGTGACCGACCCGGGGACTCATCAGGCGCGGCGTGCTCCGGAGCCCGAGCCCGCCGGCACCGAGGCCTGGCGGATGACGCGGCCGGCCGAGGGCAGGATCGAGGCCTACACCACGGTCAGCAGCGGCCCTGCCGGGACGCGGCTCGGGATGAAGGTGTCGACGTCGGCACTGTGGTACCGCGTGACGGCCTACCGGATCGGCGCCTACCGGGGCGGTTGGGGCACCGAGGTCTGGCGCTCGCGCCCGCAGCACGGGGTCCGGCAGCCCGGCCCGGTCATGGCGCCGGCAGAGACCCGGACCGTGGTCGCCCCGTGGCGGCGCTCCCTCACGATCGACACTGCGGGCTGGTCCCCCGGCTACTACGTGCTGAAGCTGCAGACCGGCGGCGGGTTCAACACGCTCGTCCCCTACGTCGTGTCGTCCGACACAGCGGCCGGCTCGGTGGCCATGGTCGCGCCGATCACGACCTGGCAGGCCTACAACGCCTGGGGCGGCTACAGCCTGTACGAAGGTCCGGCCGGCGATCGCAGGAGCTGGGCGGTCAGCTTCGACCGTCCGTACAACGGCGCGACCGGCGCCAACGACTACCGCACCGCCGCGCTCCCCATCGTCGTCCGGGCCGAGCAGCTGGGCATCCCGCTGTCCTACTTCACCAACGTCGACCTGCACCGGCAGCCCCACCTGCTCGACGGGGCGCACGGCTACGTCTCCCTCGGTCATGACGAGTACTGGACGACGACGATGCGCGACGCCGTGACGGAGGCGCGCGACGCTGGCACGAACCTCGCCTTCCTCGGCGCGAACACGATGTACTGGCGGATCCGGCTGGCCGGCCGCACCACCGGACCTGCTCGCCTGCTGGTGGGCTATCGGGACGACGCGCACCTCGACCCGCTCCGGGACGAGCGCCCCGTCGAGGCGACCTCTCGCTTCCGTGACGTCCCTTCTCCGCGGCCGGAGCACGAGCTGATCGGCATGCAGTACGAGTGCTACCCCGTCGACGTCGACTACGTCGTGGTCTCGCCGCGGTGGTGGGGCTTCGCCGGTACCGGCTTCGGGTACGGCGACCGGGCGCCGGGCCTGGTCGGTCCGGAGGCGGACCGCGCCTACCCCGACCGGCACTCGCCGCGGCCGCTCCAGGTGCTCAGCCACACGCCGTACGACTGCCGGGGAACGACCACGTGGGCGCAGTCGGTCTACTACACGACCCGTTCGGGGTCGGGCGTCTTCGCGGCGGGGACCCTGCGCTGGGGCTGTGCCCTGATCGACGCCTGTGAACGCCCACTGGGCGACCGGACCCGCCGTTTCGTCCACACCGTGACCGGCAACGTGCTGCGCGAGTTCGCGGCCGGGCCGGCGGGACGGATCCACCGGGCCCGCGAGAACCTCGACGAGTTCGACCTGCCGCTCCACAACTCGGTCTCCGCGAGTTGAGTCGATCAGCGTTCCGATGGGCGATCATGGCTCGCATGACCCGACCGCGGGGGGCACACCGGAGCACCGGGATGCGGGGCGCCGCCCTGCGTGCCGGTGCGCTGCTCCTCGGGTCGGCGCTGCTCTCCTCGTGCTCGGGCGACCCGCCCTCGGAACCACCCGACACTCCCGGCCAGATGGCGCTGAGCGTCCAGACGGGGCGGAGCGCCGGGTCGCTCAGCGAGCGGGAGCAGGCCGATGCGGAGACCGAGGTGGGCGACGTTCTCTCCCACTACGTCGTGGCGGGGTTCCTCGGCGACTATCCCCGCGACAACTTCGTGGACGCGTTCGACGCGTTCACCGGCCGCGCGGCGGCGAGCGCGGCCAGTGACATCGACCTGCTCACGGCGAACAGCTACCGCAGCGCCTCGGAGGTGCGGCCGACGCGTCTCGACGCTCGGCTCTCCTTCCTCATCGACGGGAAGGATGTCGTGGGCGCGTCGGCCAGGGTGGACCTCGGCTTCGAGGCGGAGATGCCGGGTGGGGACACCGTGCCGTTCACGCTCCGCGGACGCCTCCTCCTCGAGGAGGACGACGGCACCTGGTCGATCTTCGGGTACGACGTCGCGCGCGATGACCCGGAGCCGGTCGGAGCGGAGACGTCGTCATGACCACGCGGCGACGCTGGCGCTACACGGCTCGCCTCGCGCTCCTGCTCGGGTTGGCCGGGCTGACGGTGCCCGACGCCGGCGTGCAGCCGGCGACGCTCAGCCTGACCAGGGTCGAGTCGGCCAAGGACGTCGACTTCAGCGACGGCGTGGTCTGGATCCTGCTCCTGGGCTCCGACGCCCGGCCCGGGCAGGACGTGCAGGACGGCAACTCGGACGCGATCCAGCTGGTGGGCCTCGACCTGGCGTCGGGGCGAGCCGCCGGCATCGGGATCCCACGCGACTCGTGGCTGGAGATCCCTGGGTTCGGCCTCGACCGGATCAACGCCGCCATGTCTCTCGGGGGTGAGGACCTCACAGCGGAGATCGTCACTGACCTCGTCGGAGTTCAGCCGAACTACGTGTTCGTCGCCGGGTTCGACGGGTTCCGCGACATGGTCGACACCATCGGTGGGGTGGAGGTGCAGTCGGACCGCGCCTTCAGGGATGACGAGTTCGACCTCGACGTGCGGAAGGGGGTCAACGACTTCGACGGCACGCAGGCTCTCGACTACGCACGGACCCGGCAGCTGCCCGCCAGCGACTTCGCGCGGTCCGCCAACCAGCAGCAGCTGATGCTCGGCATCCTCGAGGGCCTCCGGGCAGGGGAGGACGAGGAGGGGTTCATGGAACGAGGCACCCTGTCGGCGCTTGCCGGCCTCGACACCAACCTCGCGCCCACCGAGCTCTACCGCTTGGCCCAGGCCGTCACCCTGATCCGCCCGGACGGGGTCGAGACGTGCGTCCTCACCGGCGACACCGGCACCACCTCGGGCGGTGCGCAGGTCGTCTTCCTGGACGAGGAGGAGGTGCTGCGGATCGGGGCGGACGTCAGCGAGGACCTCAGGTTCGACAACGGCTGCTGAGTCACTCGAGCCCGGCCTCGCGGGCCATGATGATCGCTTGCGCGCGATGCGCGACCTGGAGCTTGGCGAAGATGTTGCTGGCATGGTTGCGCACGGTCTTCACCGACAGCCCCAGCTCGCGAGCGATCTCGGCGTTCTCGAGGCCGTCAGCGATCAACCCGAGGATCACCCGCTCCCGTTCGGTGAGCTGAGGGAAGACGTCCGACGTCGGTCGGGTCCGGGCGCCGCGGAAGAACGTCATCATCCGATCCGCGATCCCCGGCCCGAAGATGACCTCCCCCGCCCCGACGGCCTCGATGGCCCGCACGATGTCGCCGCGCCTCGCCCCCTTGAGCAGGTAGCCGCGTGCACCGGCGCGCACCGCGGCGAACACGGAGTCCTCGTCCTCCATCATCGTCAGCACGAGAACGCTGATGTGGGGCGAGGACTGCACGATCCGAGCCGTGGCCTCGATGCCGTTGAGCCGAGGCATGTGCAGGTCCATCAGGATCACGTCGGGCTGTAGCTCGAGGGCGAGGTCCACCGCCTCGCGACCGTCGGCGACGCTGCCGACCACCTCCGCAGAGTCGGTGGCCGCCAGCATGGCCACGAGTCCCTGCCTGAACTTCTCGTGGTCGTCGACCACGAGGACGCGCAACGCCTCCATCACACCCCTCCCGGATCTCGCCCCGCGGACACCGCCAGC
>DASTDJ010000092.1:0-12189 GCA_035710425.1 Nocardioides sp. | reverse complement strand
CGCTCCTACAACTGCCTCAAGCGCGAGGGCATCCACACCGTGGGTGAGCTCATCAGCCGCTCGGAGCAGGACCTGCTCGACATCCGCAACTTCGGCGCGAAGTCGATCGACGAGGTCAAGGCCAAGCTGGTCGAGATGGGTCTGTCCCTCAAGGACAGCGCGCCCGGCTTCGACCCGCACGCTGCCCTGGCGGCGTACGGCGATGACGACGACGACGCCTTCGTCGAGGACGAGCAGTACTGACCCCACGCTGACCCATCACCAGCTCGGTGACGGGTCACCGACTACCTCGGTACCTGACACGGCCGGGGAGAAACGAGAGAAGCAATGCCCACCCCGAAGAAGGGCCCCCGCCTCGGCGGCAGCCCCGCGCACCAGCGGCTGATCCTGTCGAACCTCGCCACGGCGCTGTTCGAGCACGGTCGGATCACCACCACCGAGGCCAAGGCGCGCACGCTGCGTCCGTACGCCGAGAAGCTGATCACCAAGGCGAAGCGCGGTGACCTGCACAACCGTCGCGAGGTCCTGAAGACCATCCGCGACAAGGGTGTCGTGCACCACCTCTTCACCGAGATCGCGCCGACGTTCGCGGAGCGCCCGGGCGGCTACACCCGGATCACCAAGATCGGCCCCCGCAAGGGCGACAACGCGCCGATGGCCGTGATCGAGCTGGTGACCGAGGAGTACAAGCCGTCGGCACCGAAGGCGAAGAAGAAGGCCGAGAAGCCCGCGCCGGCCCCGGCCGCCGAGGAGACCGAGGTCGAGGAGACCGCCGTCGACGAGGCCCCGACCGAGCTGGCCGAGGAGGCCTCGCCGGAGGAGTCGGTGGTCGCCGAGGAGCAGCCGACCGAGGACGAGGCTCCCGCCGAGGAGACCGAGGCCGCTGAGGCTGCCGAGGAGACCGAGGGCGAGGACGAGGCCGAGAAGGCCTGATCCCCACCAGTCATCGAAGGTCCGTCACCCGCTGCGGGTGGCGGACCTTCGTGCTTCCCGGCCAGGCCGGAAAGTTCCCCAGCGTGGGAGATGCGGAGCCGGTGACCCGGGTGTAGTCCGGAAGGGATCCGAGGCACGACGTGCCGCCCACAGCATGGGGCCTGCCGCTCACAGGGTGGTGGGCCCCTCCACTGCCCGACAACAGAAATCCTCGGTCGTCGGGCAACCCTTCCCGGGGGCCACCCGGTGACACAGGGCATGATCGCGTCGAGCACGACCGCCCAGGCGGTCTTGGGGCCCGGGGGAGGACGTATGGCCGCCGACAAGCCCGACTTCGACGATTTCGTGGCCGCTCGATCGACCGCCCTGCTGCGCACCGCCTACCTGCTCACCCATGACCACGCGCTGGCGGAGGACTTGCTGCAGACCGCGCTGACCAAGTCGTGGTTCGCGTGGGGGCGGATCTCCGGGAACCCCGAGGCCTACGTGCGCAAGGTGCTGGTCAACACGTTCGCGAGCTCGTGGCGGCGCCGGTGGAACGGCGAGCTCGCGACCGCCGACCTTCCCGAGCGCGGCACCGACGACACCGTCGACGCGATCACCACCGAGCACGACCTCTGGGCGGCGATGGCACGGCTCCCGCGTCGGCAGCGGGCGGTGATCGTCCTGCGGTACTTCGAGGACCTCACCGAGGTCCAGACGGCCGACGTCCTGCGCTGCTCGGTCGGCACGGTCAAGAGCCAGGCGAGCAAGGCGCTGGCCAAGCTGCGGATCGACCCAGGACTCGCCGAGCACCGAGCCGGTGCCGGGACGGGGGGAGAGTCATGAACGGCCTCGACGACCTGCGCGACACCCTCGATCGGCACGCCGACACCGTGGTCGACGACCGCGCTCTCGACCGGCACACCGACGTCCACCTGCGGGTGCAGGCGGTCCGCCGGCGGCGCCGCACGGTCGTCGCAGGCGTGGCCGCCGCCGCAGTGGTTGCGGCCGGCGTCGTCACCCTGCTCCCCGGCGGGGGAGACGACCCGCCCGAGCCGGCGCACGAGGTCGTCGGCGTACCCGCCCCGGACGAGCTCACCGCGCTGGGCTACCGCCACACCTTCACCACGTCGGTCGAGGGTGAGGACGGCCGGGCCGTGGTGAAGCTGGAGGGCTCCCCCAAGCCACGCCTGGTCACGTGGGCGACCTCCACCGATGACCAGCAGGCTCGGGTGCAGGTCGATGTCGAACCGCCCCTGACCTACGACGTGCCCGACTTCGGCGACTGGGTCGAGGTCCCGGCCGGCATCACCGCGAGGGTGACGGTCCGGACCGAGGAGGGCAACCCGGGCATCGCCGTCTACACCCGCACCTCGGACCGGCCCGCCGGGATCACCAAGGACGGGGTGACGTTCCGGGAGACCGTGGAGGGACTGCCGGTGCTGGGGGCCACGATCGGTGACCCCGGAGAGGCCGACGTCACGGTCGACCCGAGCCGTTACGCGCCGGCGCTCGACCTGCGCTTCTTCTGCGCCGGAGGCCCCGAGGACACCTACGTCCACCTGGCCCTCGGGGCCAACGAGGTGACCGGCGGTGAGGGCTGCGACGCCATCGTGCAGAACGACCCTGCTTCCTTCGACGCCACGGTCGTCCCGCTGCGGCCGGGCGTGAACGACAGCGTGCGGCTCTACGTCACCCGCGGGCCGAACGGTCCGCCCGTCGACGACCCGGACCTGCGGATCGGCCTCGGCGTCTACGCCGCGGAGGAGCGGCCCAGCACGAAGACGTCGACCTTCCCGAGGTACGTCGAGGAGGGCGGTCACCTCTGGGAGCTGAGCGACCGGGTCGGTTCGGCGCCGGGTGCGGAGAGCCTCGAGGCCCGGGTGCCGGACACCGGGAGCCCGGTGCTGGCGCGGATCTCGCTCGACGCCGCGGGTGTCCAGGTGGTCGCCGTCCTCGACGGGCACGAGACCTACTACCAGAACTCCACCGGCACGCGGGGCGTGACCTTCCAGGAGATCGTGTCGCCGGGGAGCCGCGTGGCGCTGCGCCTGGCCGCCATCGTGGGCGACCCGGGGACGATGGGCCCTGGCGACAGCTTCCAGCTCGGGTTCTACGAGCGGGCCGACTGAGCGATCCGCTCGGGCGGTGCCACGCCCAGTGTGGCGTGCATGGCGACCAGGCAGCGGTGCTGGACGTCGGGGTCGCCGTGCAGCTGCTGCGCGCCCTTGGTGCCGTTGGCGAGCGACTCGAGGACGAACACCACCTGCTCGGGATCGCTGTCGGCCGGGAGGTCGCCGTCGCTGATGGCCCGGCGGATGTCGCGGAGCAGGGTGCGCCGCCATCGCGCCAGCACGGCGGCCAGGTCGTCGTGCACCTGACCGGTCTGGGCGCCGTACTCCATGCTCGTGAGCGCCAGGAAGCAGCCGCCTGAGAACGGCGGGTCGGCGAGGTAGGCCACCCAGCTGCGGCACACCGCCAGCAGCCGGGGGAGTCCCGGCGACTCGTCCTCGACCGGGGCCCAGACGGCCTCGCGGAACATCTCGGAGGCGAGCTCGATCGTGGCCAGCTGAAGGGCCTCCTTCGACCCGAACTGGCCGACGACGCCGGCCTTGCTCATGCCCAGGTCGGTGGCGAGCCGGCCGATCGTGATCCCCCGCAGCCCCTCGACGGAGCCGATGTCGGCGGCCCGGCGCAGGATCGCCAGGCGGGTCTCCCGCGCGTCGGAGTCGGAGCGTCGGCCGGCCATGGCCAGAGCATAGCGAACGCACGTATTCCTATTTACAAGACGAACGATCGTTTGCTAAAACTCTTCCCATGACCCTTCCCACGGCTTCTCGGCTGCCGCTGCTGCTCGCCTGTGGCGGCTCCTTCCTCGCCTTCATCGACGTCACCATCGCGAACCTCGCGGTCCCGAGCCTGGCCGTCGACTACCCCGACGCCGGCCTCGACACCTTGTCGTGGGTGGTCTCGCTGTACGCCGTGGCGTTCGCCGCGGCGCTGGCACCGCTGGGCCGGCTCGCGGACGTCCTCGGTCGTCGTGTCCTCTTCGTCGGCGGCGTGAGCGTCTTCACCGCGGCCTCCCTCGCAGCGGCGCTGGCGCCGAGCATCGAGGTGCTGCTCCTGGCGCGCGGCGTCCAGGCCGTCGGCGCCGCGGCGATGATCCCCTCGTCGCTCGGCATCGTTCTCGCGCACAGTGCGCCCGAGCGGCGGGTGGCGGCACTCGGCCTGTGGACCGCATCGGCGTCCGTGGCCGCCGTCGCCGGTCCGGTCCTCGGCGGGGTGCTGGTCGAGCTGACCGACTGGCGCGCGCTCTTCCTCGTCAACGTGCCCTTCGGTGTCGTGCTCGCGGCCGCTGCGCTCAGGCTGCCACGCGGCGACCGGCAGGGCGGACGGCTTCCCGACCTGGCGGGGTCGCTCGTCCTGGGTGGCGCGGTGGGCCTGGTGGTCCTCGCGGTCACCGAGGGTGAGGGCTGGGGCTGGGCCAGCCCGGCGGTGGTCGGCAGCCTGGCGGCAGGCGTGCTGGGGCTGGCAGCGGTGGTGCTGCGATCCCGGCGCCACCCGGTCCCCGCTCTCGAGGTGTCGCTCTGGAGGAACCCGACGTACGCGACCGCCAACCTGGTGTCCGTCCTGTTCGGCATCGCGATGTACTCGTGGCTGCTGGTGACCACGATCTTCCTGATCGAGGTCTGGGGCTACAGCACGCTCGAGGCCGGCCTGGCGGTGACGCCCGGTGCCGCTGCATCGGCCGTGGTCAGCATCGGGCTGAGCCGTAGCGCCCGCCGCCCGTCGGCGCGGACGCTGGTGCTGGCCGGCAGCGCGGCCGTGGGCGCCTCGGGCTTCTGGCTCGGACTGGGCATCCCCGCGGAGCCGGCGTACCTGCTGTGGATGGTGCCCGCCGGGTTGGTGGGCGGCGCCGGCATCGGTGCGGTCAGCGTCGGGGTCTCGAGTGCGGCCAGCCTCTCGGCACCGCCGACGAGCTTCGCCGCGGCCACCGGCCTCAACATGGCCGCCCGCCAGATCGGCGGCGGCCTCGGGGTCGGCGTCATGGTGGCGCTCCTCGCGGCGGCCGGGAGCGACCCGGTGGCCGGGCCGCGGAGCGTCTACCTGATGTCCGGCTTCGCCTGCGTGGCCATGGTCCTGCTGGCTCCGCGGCTGCGCGTCGCCGCCGTCCCTGCACCACCGGTGAAGGTCCCGGTGGCCGCGGAGGAGACAGCATGAACACCAAGACGAGCGGCACGATGGCGCCGGCCGAGCTCCGAGACCCCCATGTCCTGACCCTCGACGACGGCGCGAGGTTGCTGGAGGGCCACCCGTTCCGCAGCGTTGTGGTGATGGGCGACTCGGTGGCGGCCGGCGTGCGCGAGCCGACCAGCGGCTACCTCGACCTGAGCATGGCCGACCGCCTCCACGACGCGCTCTCGGCCGGTTGCCCGGACCTGTCCTTCAGCAACCTGGCGGTCACCGGCCTGAAGATCGGGGAGGTGGCTGTCACCCAGCTCGACGCCGCCCTCGAGCGGCGGCCGGACCTCGTCGTGCTCTCGGCCGGCGGCAACGACGCCTTCGAGCGCGGCTTCGACAGCGACCGTACGGCGACCGAGCTGGAGCGCCTCGCCGGGCGGCTCGCGGAGTCGGGCGCCCGGGTGGTGCTGATCGGGCTCTTCGACATCGGCGGCTCCGGGCTGCTGCCCGAGGAGATCGGGCGGAAGATGACCGCGAAGTTCGCCGTCCTCGACGAGGTCATGCACCAGGTGGCCCGGCAGGTCCCCGGCTGCGTGGTCTCCGACAACCGACCGCACCCGCTCTCGCACGAGCCGTCGATCTTCTCGAGCGACCTGATCCACTGCAACGCGCGCGGGCACGCCGTGGCCGCCGCCACGCTGCTGCGTGACGTCCACCGGCTGGCCGTGGAGGAGACCGGACGCGCGGCCTAGGAGAGCCGAGCGAGCAGGTCTGCGGGGTCGACGCTGCGCGGCGGCGCTGCGTCGCGGGCCAGCACCCGACAGGTCTCCTGGAGCAGCGCGTTCACCGGCGTGGGCACGCCGTGCAGGCGGCCGAGCAGCACGATCTCGCCATTGAGCAGGTCGGCCTCGGTGCTGGTGCCTCGACTGAGGCTCTGGAACGTCGAGCCGCCGAGCGGCACCTGCAGGTCGTCGCGGCGGCGCAGGATGTCGCCGCGGCGTTCGCGGTCCTCGCCGGCCGAGACGCAGGCGAGGCCGGCCGCGGCGTACACCTGCTCGCCCTCCGCGCGGGCGCGGTCCTCGAGCTCGGTCACGGCATCGCCGGGCATGCAGGTGGCGTCGACGGCGTTGCCGATGTTCATCAGCAGCTTGCGGCGCTTCCACGCCATGATGTCGGGCCGCGGCACCGACTCGAAGCCGGCGGAGCGTAGGTCGGCGGCGATCGCCTCGGCGGTCGCGTCGGTGCCGTCGGGAACCCGCCCGAGGTCGAGGATGCCGGGCGTCGGGTGGCACTTCAGCACCACCACGCCGGGCTCCAGGTGGGTCGCGGGCAGCATCACGCAGATCCCGTACGCCGCCGCGAACAGCCGCAGGATCGCGTGCTCGTTGGCGATCCCGTTCTGGGCCGACACGACCACGGTCTCGGTGGGGGCGTGCGCCGCGATGTCGTCGAGGGCGGTCGCGGTCTGGTGGCCCTTCACGCAGAGCAGCACCACGGTGTCGGTGCTCCACTCCGCCTCGGCGGCCCCGCCGACGGCCGGCACCGGCACCGGCTCGCGGCCCTCCGCCCGGTCGAGCACCAGGCCGTCGCGGCGGATGGCCGCGAGGTGCGTCCCCCGCGCGACGAGGGTGACGTCGAGCCCGGCCAGGTGCAGGTGGGCGCCGATCACGCCACCGACGGCGCCGGCCCCGTAGACGACGTACCGCACCCGTCAGGTCCGCTCTCGTGCGAACAGCTCGAGGTGCTGGCACGAGGAGCATCGCCACGCCTCGACGGCCCAGCGTTCCTTGCCCATCCGCCGGGCGCCGCCGAAGATGCCGCGCTCCAGACTGCCGGGGATCCAGCGGGCGTATCCCTGCGACGCCTCGCCGGCGTCCTCGACGAACCCCGGCTCAAGGCTCTCGCCGCCGCAGGCGCTGCAGGAGGGATAGTGCTGTGGCTGCTCGGTCACGTCCGGAACGCTACCCAAGCGCCCCGGACGCGAACTTCGGGACGCGAGCCCGCGTCCGTAGACTCGGGCCCATGAGCACCGACCTCGGCAGTCCGCCGATCCTCTCGCCCGAGGCCGCCGAGCGCGCCCTCCTCCTGGCCGCCCCGCGCGGCTACTGCGCGGGCGTCGATCGGGCCGTGGTGACGGTGGAGAAGGCGCTCGACCTGTACGGCGCCCCCGTCTACGTGCGCAAGCAGATCGTGCACAACAAGCACGTGGTCTCCGACCTTGAGTCGCGCGGCGCGATCTTCGTGGAGGAGCTCGACGAGGTCCCGACCGGCGAGACGGTGGTGTTCTCAGCACACGGCGTCTCGCCCGAGGTGCACCGGCAGGCCGAGGAGCGCGAGCTCAAGACCATCGACGCGACCTGCCCCCTGGTCACCAAGGTGCACCACGAGGCGAAGCGGTTCGCGGGCGACGACTACGACATCCTCCTGATCGGGCACGAGGGCCACGAAGAGGTCGAGGGCACCGCGGGGGAGGCCCCCGACCACATCCAGCTCGTGCAGGGCCCCGAGGACGTGGCGAACATCGAGGTGCGCGACCCCTCTCGCGTCGCCTGGCTCTCCCAGACCACGCTGTCGGTCGACGAGACGATGGAGACCGTGGCCGCGATCCGCGAGCGGTTCCCCGAGCTCCTCGACCCGCCGAGCGACGACATCTGCTACGCCACCCAGAACCGCCAGCTCGCGGTCAAGGAGATCGCGGTCGACGCCGACCTCGTGATCGTTGTCGGATCGGGCAACTCGTCCAACTCCGTCCGCCTGGTCGAGGTCGCCCTCGAGGCCGGGGCCAAGGCGTCCCACCGGGTCGACGACGCCTCCGAGATCGACGAGGCCTGGCTCGACGGGGT
This sequence comes from Nocardioides sp., assembly GCA_035710425.1. GTDB lineage: Bacteria > Actinomycetota > Actinomycetes > Propionibacteriales > Nocardioidaceae > Nocardioides. The sequence goes on along the minus strand of DASTDJ010000092.1, from coordinate 4,249 downwards.
CGACAAGGTCAGCGTCACCTCGGGCGCCAGCGTGCCCGAGGAGCTGGTGCAGGGCGTGCTGGAGTTCCTCGCCCAGCGCGGCTACCCCGACGCGCAGGCGGTGCACAGCGCCGAGGAGTCGCTGATCTTCGCGCTGCCCAAGGAGCTGCGCCGCGACCTCAAGGCCGCCGGCCGGCACTGATCTGATCTCTCGTGGCCAAGTTCATCGCGCTCCACCCGGACAACCCGCAGCCGCGGCTGCTGCAGCAGGTCGCCGACGCGCTGCGCGACGACGCCCTGATCGCCTACCCCACCGACTCGGGCTACGCGCTCGGCTCGCGGGTGGGCAACCGCGAGGGGCGCGACCGGATCCTGCGGATCCGCGGGCTCGACGAGCGGCATCACTTCACGCTGGTGTGCAAGGACTTCTCCCAGCTCGGCCAGCTGGTGCACATCGACAACTCGGCGTTCCGGGCGATCAAGGCCACGACTCCGGGGCCCTACACGTTCGTGCTGCCCGCGATGCCGGAGGTGCCGCGCCGGCTGATGCACCCGAAGAAGCGCACCGTCGGCGTGCGGATTCCCGACCACGTCGTGGTGCAGGCGCTGCTGGACGTGCTCGGCGAGCCGCTGCTGAGCAGCTCGCTGATCCTGCCGGGTGAGACCGAGCCGCGGACCCTGGGCTGGGAGATCAAGGAAGACCTCGACCACGAGGTCGACCTGGTCATCGAGGCCGGCGACACCCCCGCGGAGCCGACCACCGTCATCGACTGGTCGTCGGGCGAGCCGGAGGTGCTCAGGCGCGGAGCCGGGGACCCGGATCGCTTCGAGTAGCCGCCCGCTGGCTCAGCACCTGGGCGCGGATCAGCAGCACGGCCAGACAGACGGCGTAGCCCGTCACGAGCGCCTCGCTGTGGTGGGACAGGCCGGAGATGACCGCCTGGATGGCGCCGTCGCCCTCCTCGCCGAGCGTCGTCGGACGGGTGAGGCCGAGCATCGCGAAGACCCCCGTCATCAGCAACGGGGGCAGCACGCCGGCGGTGAAGAAGTCGGCGGGGTGCACGTCGAGGGCGAGGAAGAGGCAGAGCAGCACGAACACCAGGTCGAACAGCACCGTCACCTCGTCGGTGATCGCGAGGTCGATGACGACGGCGGTGAGCGAGACGGCGGCGCCGAGCGCCACGACCTGACGGCCGGGCTCGCGCCCCTCCTCCCACACGGTCCGAGCGTGTGTCACGACACCAACGTAGGATCCTCACCCTCGTCGTCCCGGGCGGCGCGCCGGTCGGGGAGGTCGACCGCGCGGAGCGGCACCGGACGTGGCCCGGGAAGCTCGTCGTCGGTGACCGACAGCTCGGAGAACCGGCGGGCGCTCACCAGCACCCGGGACTCCAGCGAACCCATCGCCTGGTTGTAGTGCCCGACGGCGCTGTTGAGCGACCGGCCCACCCGGTCGAGGTGGGCGCTCAGGGTGGCCAGCCGGCCGTGCAGCTCACGCCCCAGTCGGTGGATGTCGCGGGCCCGCTCGGCGAGCGCCTCGTGGCCCCAGCCGTGCGCGACGGTGCGCAGCAGCGCGATCAGCGTGGTGGGCGTGGCCAGCACCACCCGTCGTTCGGCGGCGTGCTCGAGCAGGCCCGGGTCGGTCTCGAGGGCGGCGGACAGGAACGACTCCGCCGGCACGAACAGCACCACGAACTCCGGGGTCTCGGGCAGCGCCCGCCAGTAGGCCTTGGAGGACAGCGCGTCGACGTGGGTGCGCAGCTGTCGCGCGTGGCGCACGAGGTGGCCCTCGCGCGCGTCCGGCTCGTCTGCCGAGGTGGCGTCGAGGTAGGCATCGAGCGGCACCTTGGCGTCGACGACCACGCGGCGGCCGCCGACGAGGTTGACCACCAGGTCGGGCCGCTGGGCACCGTCGTCGAGCCGCACCTGCTCGTCGAAGTCGCACCGGTCGACGAGCCCGGCCAGCTCCACCGCGCGACGGAGGTGCAGCTCGCCCCAGCGGCCGCGGACCTGCGGCTTGCGCAGCGCCGTCGACAGCGACCTGGTCTCGCGCTGCAGCGCCGACACGTGCTCGTTGAACTCGCCCTGCCACAGCGCTCGCTGCCGGTCGAGGTGGTGCATCTGGTCGCTCAGCCGGTCGAGGCCCTGCATCACCTCGGCCTGCTCGACCAGCCCGGCGGCGTACGCCGGCCGGGAGCGCGCCCAGAGCACACCGACCACACAGCCCAGGGCGAGCCCGGCGGCGAGGGCGGTCAGCACCGCGATCGTGTCCATGCCTGAAGCATGGCCGGGAGCACCGACAGTGGGTTCGAGGCTCGCGCGTCCTCGCCTCGACCGTTGCCGCCAGGGAGCGGGAGGACTATCGTGCGTAACCGCTTACGTAAGCGCTTTCAGAATCGATCTCGGGCCATGGGGCGACGCCCCAGAAGGGATTCACTCATGCAGACACGACGGCGTGCGGTGCTCGCGGGAACTGTGGGGGCGGCGATCGCCGGTGTCGCTCCCTCCTGGCCGGCGCACGGGCGGGATGCCGGCGCGCTCCTGCTGGACTTCGGCGGCACTACACCAGCACCGGCGCCGGGGTACGTGCGCGCGGGCACGGAGACCTATACCGATGCGCGGGGTTGGGGCTGGCTGTCGGCGACCGGGCTGGTCGTGCGTGACCGGGGCGGTGCGGCGCCGGGGCGCGACTTCGTGTTCGGCGTCCCCGCGCGGGTCTTCCGGATCGGGAGCCTGGCGGCGGGCCGCTACCGCCTGGGAGTCCTGTCTGGGGACCTGACCTTCGGCGACCACTTCACCCGGCTCCAGGTGCCGGGCGTGGACGGCGGCGAGCCGCTGCCCGTGCTGCACCCCGGCTACGCGCAGTACGCCGAGCTCACGGCCACGCTGGTCGTCCCGGACGGCGGTACGACGCTGGACATCACGTTCGACGCGCCGGAGAGCAACTGGGTCGTCAACGCCCTGGTCCTCGAGCCGACGGTGAGTCCCGAGTCGGTCCGGGTGACCATCTCCGATGCCCCGATCGTGAGCACCTGGGGGCCGATCCTCGAGACACCGGACCCGACCGCGGCGATGCTGGACGGTCATCGGAAGCGGGCCGCGCACCGCCGGATCAGGCCCACCGGCCTGGGGCGTCCCGACTACCTGCGGCTGATCGCGAGCGAGGTGGACTTCTGGAAGGAGAAGCAGGATGCCGACGGGGCGATCATCGACCCCTACCTCAACCGCGAGTTCCAGTACAGCACCCCGGCCTTCGCCCATGCCGCCGCGACCCTTGTCGCTTACGCAGGTCGCGACGACCTGCTCGACGCCGCTGCTCGCGCGCTGGAGTGGTCGGCCTGGACGCTCGCCGAGCGCAAGGCCGCGAGCGCCCACGAGGACTTCTTCGCACCGATGATCGCCCACGCGATCAGGTTGCTCGAGCCACATGTCCCTGCCGAACGCTCCGGCGCGTGGAAGCACGACATCGGACGCTTCGACCCCTTCGCCACCTACCGCCGCGGTCTCGGCGAGAACAACTGGAACGTCGTCTCCTCGAGCGGCGAGGCGCTGTTCCAGATGATGGGCCTGCGCGCGGCGTCCAACCGCTACGCCGAGGCGAGCTTCGCCGCCCAGGGCCGGCACTTCGACACGTCGTACGGGCTGTACCTGGAGGGCCCGATGCCCTACGACCACTTCCCCCGGCTCTGGCTCGGTGACCTCGTCGGCCGCGGCTACTCGGGGCCGTACCAGGCGGAGCTGAACGAGGCCCTGCGCCGCGCGGCGATCACGAGCCTGTTCATGCAGTCGCCCGTCGGCGAGCTGCCCGCCGGCGGCCGCTCCGCCCATCACCAGTGGAACGAGGCGGAGCAGTGCGTCACCTACGAGATCTTCGCGGCCCGAGCGCAGGCCGCCGGGGACGGCAGGCTGGCGGCGTACTTCAAGAGGGGTGCGCACCTCGCGCTGCGCTCCATGTTCCGGTGGGTGCGCCCGAGCGGCGAGATGCAGATCGTCAAGAACTGGATGGACCCGGCGCAGCGGTTCGCCTACGAGTCGTACTCCGCCCACTCGCAGTACAACCTGCTGCCGATGTCGATGCTGGCGATCGCCTACGAGCACGCAGCGCCGACCGAGCGGGTGAGAGAGCGTCCCGCCCCGGCCGACACCGGCGGCTACCTGCTCCACATCGAGCCGCTCCACAAGGTCTTCGCCAACGCCGACGGCACCTACGTCGAGATCGACACCGCGGGCGATCACCACTACGACGCGACCGGCTTCATCCGGGCACACT
>DASTDJ010000091.1:0-13059 GCA_035710425.1 Nocardioides sp. | reverse complement strand
GAGGCCCTTCACCTGCGGCTGCAGGATCGAGCGCACCGGTGCGACCACCACCGACAGCGGCCCGGTGCTCGGGTCGTCGCCGGGGTGACTCAGCCTCCGAAGGATCGCGAGCCGCCGGCCGACGGTGTCGGAACGCGGGCTCAGCCGCTCGTGCGGCAGCGTCTCCCAGCTCGGGAAGTAACCGACCCGCGCCGGGTCGACCAGGTCACCGAGCTCGGCGACCAGGTCCTCGGCCTCCCGCGAGGTGGCGGTCACGGCGAGGACGGGCCGGCCCGTCTGCACGAGCCCGGCCACCAGGAACGGGCGCAGCGCCATCGGCCCGGTGAGGTCGAGGGTCTGGACCCCTGCCGAGCCCTCGGCCATCGCCTCCCGCAGTGCGGGGTCGGCGAGGACGGCGTCGGTGAGACCGGCGAGTGGCACGGGTGCTCCTGTGGCTGTGCGGGCTGCGGACAACACGGCAGCCCCCGGTCAGGAATGACGGGGGGTGCGGGTCCCACCCTATGTTGGAGGCGTGAACCACCGAAGGTGGCTCCCACCCCTGGTCGTGGTCCTGATCGCCTCCGTGGGCTGCGCAGCGGACCGGGATCCGCCCGAGCCCGCACCGGCACCCTCGTCGGGCGCACCCGCGAGCCCTGCGCCAGAGGTGGAGGAGCCGGAGACCCTCGCCCCGGAGCCCTCCGCGCCGCCGCTGCGCCGGGCTCGCACGCCGGCCGAGCTGGTGGACCAGATCGTCACCGCTGAGCGCGCGATCGCCGACCCGGCCACGCCGACCCGAGCGCTCGCGGCCGCCGGCCGGCTGCAGCAGCTGGCCTACCGGGTGCTCGGCACCCGCCCGGCGTGGGACCGCAAGGTGCTCGGCGCCGTACCGCAGCGGCTGGTGCCGGTGGTGACCGGCAACGTCGAGTCGCGTCGCGAGTTCCGGTCGATGCACACCGACCTGAGCCCCACGCTCCCGGCCTGGCGGATCGTCCGGCCGGCACCCGCGCGCGACCTGTTGCGCTACTACCGGGCGGCCGAGCGCGAGTTCGGCGTCGGCTGGGAGTACCTCGCCGCGATCAACCTCGTCGAGACCGGCATGGGCCGGATCCGCGGCACGTCGGTGGCCGGCGCGCAGGGGCCGATGCAGTTCATCCCGACCACGTGGGCGCGGTGGGGGCGGGGCGACATCAACTCACCGCGCGACGCGATCATGGCCGCCGCGCGCTACCTGGCGGCGAGTGGCTTCACCCGCCGCGGTGGCATCCCGGGCGCGCTGTGGAGCTACAACAACCACTCGGCGTACGTCCGCGGCGTGACGCTGCTCGCCCGGCGGATGGAGCGCGACCCGCGGGCCTTCCTCGGCTACTACCACTGGCAGATCTACTACCTCACGACCGAGGGCGACGTGCTGCTGCCGGAGGGGTACGCGACAACCCGACCGATCCCGGCCAAGCGGTGGCTCGAGCGGCAGGCTCGCTGACCTACCCGATCCTGGGGATTCACCCCCCGCTCCGCGTTCCTAGCCTCGGAACCGACCGAGAGGGAGGCGGCATGACGCCCACTGTGCCCGGAGCTCGAAGCCTGCTCGTCGTCCTCGCGATGGTCGTCGCGACACTCGGCCTCCCCACGGCGCCGACCACAGCAGCCGCTCCACCGGGCACGCCGTACAGCTGGGGCGGCAACGTGTTCGGCGAGCTCGGCACCGGGAACACCACGCCGCGTACCAGCGCCGGTGTCGTCCCGGGTCTGACCGACGTCGTCGACGTGCACGCCGGGCGGGAGCACGTGGTCGCGCTGCGGGCGAACGGCACCGTCGTCACCTGGGGCAGCAACCAGATGGGCCAGCTCGGCATCGGGGTGAACGGCGGCAACCGCACCAGCCCGGTCGCGGTCACCACGCTCGGCAACGTCACGCAGGTGTCGACCGGGCACTACCACTCGCTGGCGCTGCTCGCTGACGGCTCGGTGTGGACCTGGGGGTACAACTACGCCGGGATGCTGGGCGACGGCAGCACCACCATCCGCAACCGGCCGGTGAAGGTCTCCGGCACCCGGACCTACCAGTACGTCGCTGCCGGGCGCGACATGAGCTACGCCGTGGCGACCGACGGGACCGTGTGGGCCTGGGGCCTCAACGGCGACGGCCAGCTCGGCGACGGCACCACCACCACCCGTACGACGCCGGTGCGCGTCGGAACGCTGACCAACGTGGTCCAGGTCGCGGGCGGCCGCGACCACGGGCTCGCCGTCCGCAGCGACGGCACGGTGTGGGCGTGGGGCTGGAACGCCTACGGCCAGGTGGGCGACGGCACGCTGACCGACCGGCTGACGCCCGTCCAGGTGACCAGCGGCGTCTCGATGGTCGCCGCCGGGGCACACCACTCCTTCGGCCTGCGGACCAGTGGGCAGGTGGCGAGCTGGGGCCGGAACTACCGCAACGAGCTGGGCGACGGCACCAGCACCAACCGCACCCGCCCGGTGACCGTGCTCGGCGTCGCGAACGCCGTCCACATCGGCTCCGGCCGCGACCACGGCCTCGCCGTGATCTCCGGGGGCGCCGTCCGCGCGTGGGGCCACAACAGCTCGGGTCAGCTCGGCGACGGCACCACCACGAGCCGCTCCTCGTCGGTCCTCGTGCCCGGGGTGGCCGACGCGACGCGGGTGACCGGCGGGGCGGAGTACTCGGTGGCGATCACCGCCGACGACGTGCCTCCGCCCGTCAACCAGGCACCCACCGCCCGCGCGACGGCCGACTGCGACCTGCTGGCGTGCGACTTCTCCGGCCTCACGTCGACGGATCCCGACGGCACCGTCGAGGAGTACGAGTGGGACTTCGACGACGGCAGCACCGGCACCGGACCGGCTCCCACGCACACCTACGCCGGGCCTGGAACGTACGACGTCACCCTCACCGTCACCGACGACGACGACGCCACCGACGACACGACCGTGCAGGTCGTCGTCAGCGGCCCGCCCTCCGGCGACGCCGCGGAGTTCCGTGCCGCGGCGGGGTCGAACCGCAACGCCGCCAGCACCAGCGTCGTGGTGCCGAGCTCGGTGGTGGCCGGCGACGTGCTGGTGATGTTCGTGTCGACCAACGGCGTCGCCACGCTCGGCACGCCCGCCGGCTGGACCCTGCTGGGCACGCGCTCCGACAGCACCGACGTGCGGTCCTGGGCGTTCACCCGGACCGCGGTCGCCGGAACGCCGGGCTCGACGGTGTCGATGACCCTCGACACGCAGAGCAAGGTCGACGTCAGCCTGGTCGCCTACTCCAACGCGTCGTCGGTCACCGCCGCGGTGTCCGCCGCCGAGACGGGCAGCGGTACCTCACACACCGCCCCGGCAGCCGCCGTCTCGACGCCGGGGTCGCGGGTCGTCCACTACTGGGTCACCAAGGTCAACTCGGCGGTGACGTGGACCCACGGCAGCGACGTACGCCGCGGCACGGCGAACGGCTCCGGAAGCGGTCAGGTCTGCTCGGTCACCGCCGACGCCGGACCCGCCGCGACCGGCACGTGGCCGGCGCAGGCCGCGATCGCGAGCGTCTCCTCGGCCAAGGCCGTCATGTGGTCCGTGGTGGTCGCGCCGCGCTAGGCCGACCGGGGGTCGGCCACCCGGCCGAGGAACAGCGGCGTCCCGTGCTCGACGTCGTGGATGACGAACAGGAACGGTCGGTCGGCCGTGAACGGCACGTACTGGGGCATCGACTCCACCTGCATCACCACTGCGGTGGCCGCTGCCGCCTCCGTCCCCTCCTCGTCGACCGCGACGAACGTCTGGTGCAGCACCGCCGCGATGAACAGCTTCTCCTCGGCGGTCATCCCCGAGAAGTCGGCCCTGTGCTCGTCGAAGGCGGTGACCATGCCCAGTGCCGCCAGCGTGTCCTTGAGCGGAGCCTGGGTCCGGAACGACCACCGGGGCAGGCTGATCGCCACCTGGGCCGGCTGGACCGAGTCGAGCATCGCCCGCAGCCCGCCTTCGGCCACCGCGGCCTCGACGTCGGCCAGCCTCCCCCGCTCCGGGAGCACGATGGTCATCGCCACGGCCTGACCGGCGTACGGCATCCGTAGCGCCTGCCAGCCGTCGCCCGCGCCGAGCCAGCCCGCCCGGGTCTCGAGCGTCATCGTCGGGACCGGCACCGTCGACCCGTCGACCAGGTGGAAGTCGCGATCGTCGGTGAGCTCCTTCTCGAAGGTCTCCTCCCAGGGCGCCTTGAGGTAGAGCGCGTTGACGAGCACCAGCCTGGTGAGGTCGTCGATCGCTCCCTCGGGGACCAGGTCCTCGATCCGGCCCTCCGTACGTTCCGCGGTCCAGTCGTTGATCGCCACCCGCGCCGCCTCGAAGTCGTGCCTGAAGTCCACGGCCTGCAGCCCGGCGCCGTACTCGCTGGCCAGCACGTCGAGGAACTCCTGCTCGAACGTCGTCGTCGCCTCCCCGAAGAGGGTGTTGGCCGCGCGCAGCGCGATCTCGGCCTCGGTCCCGTCCAGCCGCCGCTGCGTCCCCGCGAGAGCCTCGACGTGTGCGGTGAGGGCGTTCAACCCGCCGTTGAGCCCGCCCGGCCCGACCCCGCCGAGTACGCCGGTCATCTCCTCGAGCGTCGCGCCGCGGGCCCCGTTCTGGGTCATGGCGAGCGCCACGCCGACGGAGTACGGCGACAGCGCGAGGTTGTCACCGTCGCCGGACAGCTCGGCGTACAGGCCGGCCCCCAGGGCGTGCAGCGCGAAAACGGCGTCGGGTACCGCAGCGGCGTCACCGACGGCCCGTTCCGCGTCGGACGAGACCAGCCGGAGCCCGCCCGGCTCCGGCGCGGGCGTCGGGGTCGCCCCGGACGAGCGATCGGGATCCGAACCGCAGGCGCTCACGAGCGCCCCTCCACCGACAGCGAGCAAGGCGGCACGACGGGTGATCACACTGGTTCGACGTCGAGGTAGCTGCTCACGGTTCCGTCGTCGCGGCCTCGAGCTCCATCGGCGACCGCAGGATGCAGAACTCGTTGCCCTCGGGGTCGGCCAGCGTCACCCACCCGGTGCCCGGGCCGTACTTCCCGCGCAGGTCCCACACCTCCGTGGCTCCGATGCCGAGCAGCCGCTCGACCTCCTCGGCCTGGGTGAGGTCGCGCGGGCGCAGGTCCAGGTGGATCCGGTTCTTCCCCTCCTTGGCCTCGGGAACCTCGATGAACAGCACCAGGTGGCCGGTCTCGGGGTCACGGATCATGCACTCCTCGTGGCCGGGCAGGTTCGGGTCGCCCTCGATGTCGACGTACCCCAGCACCTGCTTCCACCACTCGGAGAGCTCGTAGGCGTTGCGGCAGTCGATCGAGGTGTGCGAGACGAAGGAGGTCATGCGGCCACTCTTTCGTGACCGGCACCACCCGCCAACAGGTTTTGGGAGCCGCGCAGCGGGGAGGCTTGCGGGCTCAGCCACCCGCGAAAGGAACCCGATGGGCCACGACCCCTACAAGCCGGGCTACACCCCCGACGCCGAGTCCAGCCGCGACGGGCTCGGCGACGTCGGGCACGGCGGTCAGTTCGGTATCGACCTCTACGCGCTCTACCGCGCCGGACGGGTGAACTTCCCGGAGCAGGCCCAGCGGTTCTCGTCACTGACCTACTCGATGCAGTCCAGCGGCTACCTGATCACCAAGGTCGCCGGCAGCGTCGGCAACCCCGCTGGGCTCACCAAGCTCGCGGATCTGCGCGAGACGCTGCACGCGGCGTTCTACCGCACCGCGACGATCCTCAACGAGGTCGGTCCGGCGCTGGTGACCCTGGCCGACGACTACGCCGCCACCGACGGCACCGCACGCGGCGAGTTCAACCGCTTGATCCAGTCTCCCGACGAGAAGGGCAGGTACGACGACCCGCCGCCGTACGTGTCGCCGCCGGTGAAGCCCGACGAGCCGTACACGCCGCCCGGCGGCCCCAACTACTACTGATCGCCGCATTGGAGTCATCGCGTGTCTGAGCAGGTCAAGTTCGAGTACAGCGCCTTCTGGAGCAAGGTCACCGAGTTCCAGGAGAAGCTCGGCGAGTTCTGGTTCGTCCACGAGGCCGTCCAGGCCTCGGACAACAACGACATCTTCCACAGCGAGGGCATCGAGACGCCCGGGAGGATCAGCTTCCTGATCGGGAAGACCGCTCCGTTCCACGTCGACTTCCAGTACTTCAGCTACGAGTTCGAAGACGACGAAGCCGCCAAGGAGCACTGGCAGGAGAAGCTCGACGGCTGGCAGAAGGAAGGCGCCTCCTGGGCGGTCGAGAAGGTCAGCGCGATCACCCCGAAGTTCGACGACCTCGTCTACGCCAAGCCCGACGACCTCGAAACCGCCGGCCTCGAGTTCACCGACATCGCCACGACCCTGGCGACCGAGGTGCCCAAGGACTTCGGCGGCCTCGCCTACGGCACCGATCAGTGGGAGGGCGTCGCCGCCTTCAACTTCTTCAACAACTTCTACAACCCGATGGTCGACTGCGTGGACAACCAGGAGTGGCTGGCCAACATGCTGATGCGCGGCTGCGCGTTCGCGAAGGGCATCATCGACGCGGGGCAGCACAGCTGCATGACGACCGTGACCACGATGGTCGAGCGGGTCCAGGACGCGCTGGAGCAGCGCCAGGACGCCCACTCGATCTCGCCGTCCGAGTGGTTCGTGATCGCCGAGACGGCGCTGTCGCTCGTCGACTACATCCCGCTGCTGGACGCTGTGAAGACGTCCCCCACGGGCGTCGACGAGACCCCGGCGCCCGAGGGCGGCACCGGCTACGGCGACCAGGCGAAGGGCGCCGCCGAGGGTTTCCTCGGCTGGGCCGCGTCGAAGATCCCGGAGGACGCGACGTACGACGCGAAGGCCTCGGAGTGGACGCCCGAGGGTCTGGCCTCGGACTTCTCCACCAACGTGGACAAGATCAACACCAACGTGAAGACCCACTGGGACGCGTTCGAGACCGACTTCGTCAACGGCCTCAAGGAGCAGGTCGACACCGTCGAGAGCAAGAACCTGCTGGTCGTGAAGCGGCCGGACCTGGCAGGCGGCAACGTCCCTCCCGGCGACTTCCATCACGAGAGCAGCGACCAGTACAGCTAGCTGGTCTCCAGTCCGTGCGCTGACAAGAGGACTCGCAGAGACTCGAACCCGTCGCCGATCTCCCACCGCTCCGCGCGGAGACCTGCGGCACTGGCGCCGTCGACGTTCGCCTGCGAGTCGTCGACGAACAGGACCTCGTCGGGTCGGGCACCGAGCGCGTCGACCACGTGCGTGAAGAACTCGGCCGACGGCTTCGCCCAGCCCACATCGCTGGAGTAGAACGACGAGTCGAAGACGTCGTCGTACCCGAGCTCGGCCTTCATGTACGCCGCCCGGCCCCGGTCCTGGTTGGTGGCCAGGTGCACCCCCACCCCCGACGCCCGGAGCGTGCTCGCCACCGCGAGTGACTCCGGGGAGACCTCGATGGCGAGCCACAGGTCGTCGTAGACGCGTTGCGGGTCGGCGTCGCTCCCGTTGGCACGCAGCGCCTCGGCCAGCAGTGGCACCACGTCGGCCCGGCCGCGCAGCACCGGACCGTCAGCGGGGAACGTGCGGGTGAGCCACTCGACCGTGCCCTCGCCGAGGTGGCTGGTCAGTACGTCGATCTCCCCGCCGAGCGTCACGCTCTGCTGCACGACGCCGTCGGCGTCGAGCAGGACGTGCCGGACGGGACGAGCGGTCAAGGGGTCACTCGACCCCGTTGCGCTTCACGAAGTCGACGATCTGCTCGGCCAGCTCGGGCCGGCAGACGATCAGGTCGGGCAGGTAGACGTCGTCCTGGTTGTACCGAAGCGGCGAGCCGTCGATGCGCGACGTGAACAGGCCGGCCGCACGTGCGACCGCGACCGGAGCGGCCGAGTCCCACTCGTACTGTCCGCCGGAGTGCACGTAGGCATCGGTGATGTCGCGCGCCACCGAGATCACCTTCACCCCGGCGGAGCCCATCGCCACCAGCTCGGCGTCGAGCTCCTCGGCGAGCGGGTGCACGAACGCCGGCGGCCGGCTGCGCGAGACCGCGATCCGCGGCCGCTCGGCGGTCCGCGGCGGGACGACGGGCGGATGGCCGGTGTTGAACGTCTCGCCCAGCACCGGCTGGGCCACCGCCCCGGCGGTCAGGTCGCCCGACTGCCAGAGCGCGACGTGCACGGCCCAGTCGTCGCGCGGCACCTCGGAGAACTCCCGGGTGCCGTCGAGCGGGTCGACGATCCAGACCCGCTCGGACTCGAGGCGGCGCTTGTCGTCCTTGCCCTCCTCGGAGAGGACGGCGTCGGCGGGCCGGTGCTCGGCCAGCAGCGACATCAGCAGCTCGTGGGCAGCGCGGTCGCCGGCATCCTTGAGCTCGCGCCCCTCGAGACCCTCGGCACGCACCTCGAGCAGCCGGCGCCCGGCCACCTCGGCCAGCCAGGTGGCCATCGCGTGGTCGTCGGTGGTCGCTGCTTCGGGTGGGGTTCCGGGGTCGAAAGTCATGCGGGGTCCCCGCGGCGTTGTTCGGCGGAGGAGCGCAGCGGGGGAGGCGAAGAACGTCGTGGGGTGCTCACCGGCTCACCCTAGCCAAGCGGTCAGGAGTTGAACTTCTGCTGGGTCCGCTCGAGACCCTCGGAGAGCAGCGTCTCGACGGCGTCGGCGGCGAGCACGACCTGGAGGGGGACCTCCTTGCGCTCGGCCGCCGTGTAGTCGGAGAGCAGGAAGTCGGCGACCTCCTGCCGACCCGGCGGCCGGCCGACGCCGATGCGTACCCGGTGGAAGTCGCCGGTGCCGAGCGAGGACCGCAGCGACTTCAGCCCGTTGTGGCCGTTGTCGCCGCCGCCCAGCTTGACCCGCATCGTCCCGAACGGGATGTCCAGCTCGTCGTGGACCGCCACGATCCGGTCGGCAGGGACCTTGTAGAAGGTGGCCAGCGCCTTCACCGGTCCGCCCAGCTCGTTCATGTACGACCGCGGACGAGCGAGGACCACGCGCGGCCCAGGGGTCCCGGGCGCACCGACCCGGCCCTCGACCACGTCGGCCCGACCGGTCTTGTGCGACCGGAAGGCGGAACCGAGCCGCTCGGCGAGCTCCTCGGTGACGTGGTAGCCCACGTTGTGCCGGTTGCCGGCGTACTTGGGTCCGGGGTTGCCCAGGCCGACCACGAGCCATACGTCGGCAGCAGCCATGTCAGTCTCCTGCGCGGGTGTTCCGGTGACCGGTGAGATCAGACGACCCAGGAACCACCTGAGCCGGCGGAGGATCACTCCTCGTCGCCACCCTCGCCGCCCTCGGCGGAGGCCTCGCCCTCGCCCTCGGCGGGAGCCTCGCCCTCGGCCTCCGGCTCGACGTGCTCGTCGCGCTCGATGCCGGCCTCGGCCTCGGCCTCCTCCAGCTCGGCCTCGACCTCCTCCTGCGTGGGAGCGTTGGTGATGTTGACGATCAGCGTCTCTTCGTCGGTGAGCAGCGCCGAACCCTCGGGCAGCGAGAGCTGGCCGGCGAGGATCTGGGTGCCGACCTCGAGGCCCTCGATGCTGACCTCGATCCACTCGGGGATGTTGGTGGCCTCGGCCTCGACGGAGACGGTGGTGTTCTCGGTGACGACCAGCGTCTCCGGGGCGGCCTCGCCGGAGAGGTGGATGCCGACGTCGACCGTGACCTTCTCGCCCTTGCGGACGGCGACGAAGTCGATGTGCTCCAGCGTGCGGCGGATCGGGTCGATCTGCACCTGCTTGGTCAGCGCGAGCTGGCTGGTGCCGTCGATGTCGAGCTCCAGCAGCGCGTTGGAGCCGCCGTGCTTGAGCGCCATCATCGTCTCGTGGCCGGGCAGGCTGATGTGGATGGTCTCGTTGCCGTGGCCGTAGACCACCGCCGGCACCTTGTGCTCACGACGGATCCGGCGCGCGGCGCCCTTGCCGAACTCGGTGCGGGACTCGGCCTTGATCTTCTCGGCAGCCATGCGATGACTCTCTCTTCGTGCGCTGGGGTGTGGGTCGAAATCGTGGTGTCGCCGGCGGGAAGCGAAACGCCGCGCTCCGTGGTCGGGCGGCGCGCGGCGTCATGATCAGCCGGCCCTGTCGATCACGGAGCCACGCAGCGCGCGGGCTCCCTCGCCGAGGCAACCGATGAATCGTAACGAAGATGGCGGCCAGTGGCGAAATCACGCATAGGGGTCGGTGATCTCGCGGAGCGCGGTGAGCCCCTCCTGCAGCGCGGCGAATCGCTCAGGCCCCAGGTGCCGGCGCCACTCTCGCAGGATCTGCCGCTCCACCGTCCTCGCGACCGAGACCACCTGGAGACCACGCTCGGTGAAGCGCACCAGCCGTGCGCGGGCGTCCGCCGGGTCCGGCACGCGCTCCACCAGACCTGCCCGCTCGAGCTGGTCCACCAGGAAGCCGGCGCTCTGCTTGGTGATCTGGGCCTGCTCCGCGAGGTCGGTCAACCGGCTCCCGTGCTCGCCGATCCGGGCGGCGAGCTTGGCCTGCGCCAGCGTGAGGTCGAAGCCCGCGTCCCGGACGGCCTCGACGACGCGGGTCTCGACGTGCCGTCCGGCGATGAACATCAGTACCGCGGGATGCAGCTCCACGACGAGCTCCCTCTTGACATTGATCAGTCTCTCTGACCATATTTGTCAGAGAATCTTACCAATCTGGGAGCAAGCCCATGGACCGGGACACCCTCTGGGGCCACACTCACCGGGAGCGAACTGCCCTCGCAGCCACGCTCCGAACGCTGACGCCGGAGCAGTGGGAGCACGACTCGCTGTGTGAGGGATGGACGGTCAAGGACGTCGCCGCGCACGTGATCACGACGCATCCCCAGCTCGGGCTCGCCGGCACCGTGGGCGTCTTCGCGCGCAACCTCGGCCGCGGCTACAACACGATGATCTTCCGCGAGACCAAGCGGACCTCGGCGCGGAAGAGCACCGAGGACATCCTCCAGGACTTCGAGACCTACGCGACCTCGCGCAGGAGGGTCGCCACGACGACCACGGTGGAACCTCTCATCGACGCCCTGGTCCACCACCAGGACATCATCCGACCGCTCGGCCTGCGGCACGACATGGACCCGGAGGCAGCGGCGGTCGCCGCCGACCGGCTGCGGACCCTGGCCCCGCTGATGGGCACCCGGCGGTTCATCAAGGGCGTGCGGATGGTCGCCACGGACATCGACTGGGCCCGCGGGCAGGGGCGGGTCGTCGAGGGTCCGATGCAGGAGCTGCTGATGCTGTGCTCCGGCCGAGAGGCGGACCTGGTCGCCCGGACATAGGGTCGCGGGGTGTCTCTCACCCTGACCGAGGCGCGGGTCCGCGCCGCCCAGATCTCCGACGTCTCCTACGCCATCGACCTCGACCTCACCGAGCCCTCGGCCGGCACGTTCGGGTGCCGCACCACCGTGCGCTTCGCGAGCACCGGGCCCGACACCTTCCTCGAGCTGACCGACGCCGCCGACCTGCGAGTGAGCGTCAACGGCGCGCCCGTCGACCCGGCGTACGACGGCCGCCGGATCGCGCTCACCGGTCTGATCGACCGCAACGAGGTGGTCGTGGAGGCCCGGCTGCCCTACGTGACCGACGGCGACGGCATGCACTTCTTCACCGACCCGGCCGACGGGGAGACCTACGTGTCGGCGTACATCGGCATGGACGTGGCCCAGCGGGTCTTCGCGTGCTTCGACCAGAACGACCTCAAGGCCACCGTCGACCTCACCGTGGCGGCCGACCCGCGGTGGACCGTGCTCGGCAACGGCCGGGAGCTGCAGCGCGACGGCGGCAGCTGGCGGTTCGCCCCCACCCAGCCGATCCCGGTGGCGATGTTCGTGGTCTGCGCGGGGCCGTGGCACTCACGGACCTGGGAGCACGCCGGGCTGCCGTTCGGGTGGCACGCGCGGCGGTCGCTCGCCGCGGAGCTCGACCGCGACTTCGAGGACCTGCGGACGGTCACCGAGGCCTGCTTCGACCACTACGCCACGTTGTTCACCGAGCCCTACCCCTTCGACTCCTACGACCAGGCGCTGGTGCCCGGCCAGAACTGGGGCGCGCTGGAGACGCCGGGGTGCGTCACCTACCGCGACGAGTACCTCCCGCGCGGCCGGCTGACCGACCTGGTCCGGATCGACCGGACCGCGACGATCGCCCACGAGATGGCGCACATGTGGTTCGGCGACCTGGTGACGATGACCTGGTGGGAGGACACCTGGCTGCAGGAGAGCTTCGCCGACTACATGGGCTACCGGGTCGCCGCCGACGCGCTCGGTGAGCCGCGGGCGCTGCTGGCTGGTGAGATCGGCCGCAAGCCGGTGGCGTTCGACGCCGACCAGCGGCGGTCCACCCACCCGATCGCGCCGGAGCCCGAGGAGGTGCCGGACGTCGACGCGGCGGCCAACAACTTCGACATGATCTCCTACGCCAAGGGCAACGCGGCGCTCCGCCAGCTGGTCACCTGGCTGGGCGACGAGGTCTTCCTGGCCGGTCTGAACGCCTACCTGACCCGGCACCGCCTCGGCAACGCCACCCTCGCCGACTTCGTCTCCGCCCTCGACGCGGTGTCCGACCGCGACGTCCAGGACTGGGCCGAGCGCTGGCTGCGGACCACCGGCTTCGACACGATCCGGGTCACTCGCGACGGCGACGTGCCGGTGCTGACCCGCGAGGGGTCCAGGCCGCACCGGATCCGGGTGACGGCGTACGACGACGAGCTGGCCGAGGTCGGCAGCCGCTTCGTCGACCTCGCCGGCGAGCCGGTGCGGCTCGACGACTGGGCCGGCCGGGTCGTCGTACCGAACAGCCACGGGGAGACGTTCGCGAGGGTGGTGCTCGACGGGCACTCGTGGGAGGCCGTGATGCGCGGGCTGTCGGGGCTCGACGACCCGATGGTCCGGGCGGTGCTGTGGACCGCGGCCTTCGGGCTGGTGCGCAGCCGCGAGCTGCCGGCCGAGGACTTCCTGACCCTGGTGTCGCGGCACCTGCCCACCGAGCGCGAGGTCTCGATCATCCGCACCGTCGTCCGCCGGACCCGCAGCGCGGTGGTCCAGCGCCTCCCCGCGTCCGAGGCGGGCGGCGCGCTCGACCTGCTGAGCCAGGCCTGCCG
>DASTDJ010000090.1:0-3816 GCA_035710425.1 Nocardioides sp. | reverse complement strand
CCGTAGCCGATGTCGTTGTCGTAGCCGAGCACGTTGGTGAACTGGTGGTGCACGTAGTTGTGCGAGTGCTTCCACTGCTCGGCCGGCTGGGCGGTGTCCCACTCCCAGTTGGAGGAGTGGATCTCGGGGTCGTTCATCCAGTCCCACTGGCCGTGCATCTCGTTGTGGCCGATCTCCATGTTCTCGAGGATCTTGTGGAGGGCCAGGAAGGCGACGCCGAGCGCGACGGCCGGCTTGCGGGTCTTCGACGACTGGGTGCCCGCCATCAGCGTCACCCGGCCGGCGGCGGCAAGGCCGCGCTGGATCTTGATCAGCCGGTTGATGTACGCCGCGTCGCCGGCGCCCCGCGACTCCTCGATCTCGGCGCGGATCGCGTCGAGCTCACGGCCGAGCTGGTCCACCTCCTCCTCGGTGAGATGGGCGTACTCCTTCACGTCCGAGATGGCCACGTCGTGTCTCCAATCAGATGTCGAGTCAGATGTCGAGCGTGCAGTCACCGACAGCGGCGGTGACGCAGGTCTGGACGGGTTCGTTGGGGTTGTCGTACTCGTCGCCGTTGCGCAGGTCGCGGACCGTGCCGTCGACGAGGGTGAGCGTGCAGGTGTGGCAGATGCCCATCCGGCAGCCGTAGGGCATGCCGATGCCGGCCTCCTCGCCCGCCTCGAGGACGGTGGTCGCGCCGTCGGCGTCGATGGTCTTGCCGGAGTTGCGGAACGTGATCGTGCCGCCCTCGCCGCCCTCTCCCCCGAGCTCGAGGGAGAACCGCTCCAGGTGCAGGTGGTCCTCCAGGTCGGCGACCTCGTAGTGCTCGGTGATCGCGTCGAGCATCGGCCCGGGTCCGCAGGCGTAGGTCTCGCGCTGGCGCCAGTCGGGGCAGATCTCGTCGAGGTCCGCGAGGTCGAGCATCCCGTCGGAGTCGGTGTGCAGCTCGTGGAAGTCGAGTGCGTCGTGCTTCTCGGCGAGCGCGGACAGCTCGTCGCGGAAGATCATCCGGTCCTTGGTGGGCGACGAGTAGTGCAGCACGACGTCCGGCATGGTCCCGCGCCGGTCGAGGGTGCGCAGCATCGCGATGACCGGAGTGATGCCGCTGCCGCCGACCAGGAACAGCATCCGCTGCGGCGGCGGGTCGGGGAGCACGAAGTCGCCCTCGGGGAGCGCCAGGCGCACGATCGTGCCCGGCTCCAGGCCCTTGACCAGGTGCCCGGAGAGCAGCCCCTCCGGCATCGCCCGCACCGTGATCGCGATGGTCCCGCGATCACGCTTGGGCGGTGAGCTCACCGAGTAGGAGCGCCACTGGAACCGGCCCTCGACCTGGACGCCGATGCCGACGTACTGACCCGGCCTGTGGTCGTAGCGCCAGCCCCAGCCCGGCCGGATCACCAGCGTCGCGGCGTCGTCGGTCTCGGGGACCACGCGCTCGACCCGGCCGCGCAGCTCGCGCGAGCTCCACAGCGGGTTGAGCAGCGACAGGTAGTCGTCGGGGTGGAGCGGCGTGGTCAGCTTCGAGCCCGCCCTGCGCACCCGTTCCCAGGGGATCGTGCCTGCGTTGGCCATCAATTGAGTGAACAACTGTTCTCCGAATTCGTCAAACCGAGCCGGAACTCGGTCGCCCCATGACACGCGCGCTCAGTAGCGTGAGGCGGTGAGCGCCGCCGACCAGTACCCCGACCTCGAGTTCGCCACCCTCGACCTCGGGACGGAGGGTGACCCGCCCGACGCCCGGGTGGTCGGCTGGGTCGAGGGCCTGCAGCGCGGGTTCCAGCACCCACGGCCCAACGACGACTTCCGAGCCACCTGGCTGGAGCACGCCCGTGCCGACCGCCTCACGGTCCGCGGCGCCTGGCTCGAGAAGCCGGTCCTCGGGTCGGGCACGATCCCGGTGGCGACGTACTCGAGCTGGGACAAGGCGATCAACACCGGCGGCGGCGAGCTCCCGCTGCGGATGATCACCGACATCACGGTGAGCCCCACGCACCGGCGCCGCGGACTCCTCCGCACGCTGATCACCGACGACCTCCGCGACGCGGCCGCCCAGGGCGTCCCGCTGGCGGCCCTGACCGTCTCGGAGGGGTCGATCTACGGCCGGTTCGGCTTCGGACCGGCCACCCGCGTGCAGTACGTCGAGGTCGACACCACCGCACGGTTCGTCATGCGGGAGCCGATCGACGGGCCCGGCCCGGGCGGCCGGATCGAGCTGGTCGAGCCGGACGAGGCGTGGGAGGCGGTGCAGACGGTCTTCGCCGGCTTCCACCGCTCCACCCGGGGCTCGGTGGAGCGTCCGGAGTTCTACCGCCACATCCTGACCGCTGCGTTCGACTTCCGCGAGCAGAGCCCCGACCGGAAGCTCCGGGCCGCGGTGCATTTCGACGACGCCGGCGCGCCCGACGGCTACGTGGTCTACAGCGTCGACCGCTCGGGAGAGCTCCGGGCTATCGACGTGACCGACTTCGTCGCCCTCACCCCGGTGGTCTACCTGACGCTCTGGGACTACCTCGCCGGCGTCGACATGGTGCAGCAGGTGCGGTGGAACTTCGCTCCCGCCAAGGACCCGCTCGAGTGGGCACTGGTCGAGCCGCGCGTCCGCAAGGTGAAGCACGTCTCCGACTTCCTCTGGCTGCGGGTGCTCGACGTGCCGACCGCTCTGGCCGCCCGGCCGTGGGGCGCCGACGGGTCCGTGGTGGTCGAGGTCGACGACCCGCTGGGCCACGCCTCGGGGCGCTGGCAGGTCGTGGTCGAGGGCGGCCGGGCCGGCGTCTCCCGGACCGATGGCGCCGCCGGGGTGCGGATGGCCGCGGACACCCTCGGCTCGCTCTACCTCGGTGACGTCACGGTGCCGGAGCTGCGCGTCGGCGGCCGGCTGGGCGGGGACGACGACTCCGTCGCGACCTTCGCCGCGATGGCCGACGTCGCCCCGACGCCGTACTGCGTCACCGGGTTCTGAGTAGATTTGGTGGCATGACCCACCAGGTGGAGAAGACCGACGAGGAGTGGCGCAAGGAGCTCACGCCGGAGGAGTACGCCGTGCTGCGCCAGGCCGGCACCGAACGCGCGTTCACGGGCCAGTACACCGACACCGAGACCAAGGGTGTCTACCGCTGCAAGGCCTGCCAGGCGAAGCTGTTCGAGTCGGACACGAAGTTCCACTCCGGCTGCGGGTGGCCGAGCTTCTACCAGCCGATCAGCGACACCATCGAGTACATCGAGGACAACTCCCACGGGATGAAGCGGGTGGAGGTGCGCTGCGCCAACTGCGGCTCGCACCTCGGCCACGTCTTCCCCGACGGCTACGGCACGCCCACCGGCGACCGCTACTGCATCAACTCGATCAGCCTGACTCTCGAGCCCAGGGACGAGGCTGCGGAGGCCTAGCCCGCGAACCAGCCCGACGGGTTCAGGTCGGTGCCCATCCGCGGCACGTACTGGTCGAAGTAGACGCGCGCGATCAGCTCGCGGCGGCTGCGCACGTCGGCCTTGTCGAACACCGACTTCAGGTGGTCCTGGACGGTGTACGCCGAGAGGTGCAGCGTGGCCGCGATCTCCTTGGTGTCCACCCCCTGGAGGACGAGCTGGGTGACGTCGCGCTCGCGCGGGGTCAGGTCGAACGCGGCCACGACCAGCGCGACGATCTCCGGCGGCCGCGCCTCCTCGATGGTGACCACCACGTCGCCGGCGCGGTCGCCGAACGCGGTGAGCGCGGAGGCGTGCAGCACCAGCCACATGCCGCTGGCGCTGCGCATCCGGGATCGTGGCGGGGTCGTCAGCTCGCCGCGGGCGTAGCGCCTCGCGGCGCCGACCAGCGCGGCCACCGGCCCGAGC
>DASTDJ010000089.1:0-2531 GCA_035710425.1 Nocardioides sp. | reverse complement strand
GAGGTGCCGGCCGACGAGACCAACCCGCGCGGCTTCTTCGAGTCCCAGTGGGTCGTCGACTTCCACAAGGACCTGCTCGACCGCTCGCCGGTGATCCGGACCCTCGACGCCCGCCCCGAGGTCGCCGGGCTGGCCGAGCAGCGGCCCACCGAGGAGGACGCCGAGCGGCTGTCCGCGTGGCTGGCCGAGCAGCTCGTCCATGAGCAGGTGCTCGTCAAGGACCCGCGGGCGTTCTGGTTCCACGACCTCTGGCGGCGTACAGCCGTGGGGCAGGGTGCTGAGCTGGCCTTCCTGAGCATGCTCCGGCACCCGGCGGAGGTCGCGAAGTCGCGCGACACCTGGTACACCCCCGACGTCGACGAGAACTTCCGCCGGCACCGGGCCACCGCCAACGTCGCCGGGTGGTGCAACGCGGCCTTCGTCACCGAGCGGATCACCCGCGCCGAGCCGCGGGTGTTCGTGCGCTACACGGATCTCTTGAGCGACTGGCGCGCCGGCCTGAAGCCGGTTCGTGACGTGCTCGGCCTCGACCTCGACGGCGACCTCGACTCGACCGCCCACCACGCCGTCGACGACTTCATCGACAGCGGCCTGCGCCGCTCGGAGACCACCTGGGACTCCGTCGACCTGCCCGACACGTTGCGCGCCGTCGCCGAGGGCACCTGGGAGCAGCTGAACCTGCTGGCCGACGACCCCGCCGACCCGTCCGCAGGCCCCGCTCTCGAGCTGCTCCAGCGCGACTACGACAAGGTGCACGACCACGCCGTCGCCATCGCGCTCGACCACACCAAGGCGCGCGAGGTGCACGTGCGGCGCAACGCCAAGGCCAACACCCGGGCCGAGCTGGAGGGCCGGATCAGCGACCTCGAGCGGCAGGTCGCCGAGCTCAGCGCTCCCAGGGGGCGGCGATGGGGAAGTAGGTCTCGAGGAAGTCGGTGACGATCTCGGCCACCTGCTCGGGGTCGCGGGCGAAGACGTGGCCGTCGCCGAGGCAGAACATCTCGCGCTCCCGCTGGGCGAGCTCCTTGAGCCGCCGCGGCAGCAGCGGGTCGGTCACGTCGACGAACGCGATGTCGGCGTCCGCGACGTGCGCCGTGCCGTCCATCAGGCCGTAGTGCTGACCCAGCGACGACAGCATCGAGACGTCCGTCGCCGAGCGGAACGGTGACCGCGTCGTACCGTCCACCTCCTTCGCGTACCGCTCCGCGATCGCCGATAGCACCGACACCCGGTGGGCGTACGGCGCGTGCAGCAGCGTGTGCAGGGTGGCCTTGCCGAAGGTCTCGTGCAGGAGCCGCCGGTTGTTGGCGGCGGCCTTCGCGTAGGGCAGCTCGTCCTGGCCGGGGAGCCCGACCAGCATCGACGACGGGAAGACCGCGGTGCTCCCCGCGCCGCTGAAGAAGCGCTCGGGCCGCAGCGGCCGGCCGAGGAAGAAGTCGTCGTTGAAGTAGAGGAAGTGCTCGCTCAGCCCCGTGATCCGGTGCACGACCGACTCGATGGCGTGGGAGTTGAACGTCGGCAGTGCGTCCTCGGGCAGCAGGTCACGGTGGTCGACCAGGTTGATCTTCGGGTGGTCGACGTCGAGCCACGGCGGCACCTGCCCGGCGGTGACCAGGTGGATGCGCCGCACCCACGGCGCCAGCAGGTGCACGCTGCGCATCGAGTAGCGCAGCTCTCCGCGGTCGACGAACCGGGCCCGGCCGCTCGAGGCGCGGGTGAGCATGGTCGGGTCGGTGACCTCGGCCAGCCGGCGCTCGCGCGCGTCGTTCCAGTCCTGGTCGTTGCCGTCGACCCAGGTGTAGACGACGTCGACCGGCGAGGTGAACTCGTACGCGGTCGGCTCCACCATCAACGGCAGCGTCGGCACCTCCACGTCGTGGACGCGGGTCGGCTCCGTCGCGGCGCCGCGCGGCACGGTGGTCGTGTACGCCGCCTGGCCGGGGGAGTGCAGGTCGCCGTCGGGCCCCTCCTCCCAGAACTCCACGGCGACGGCGCACCCGTGACCGAGGTGGGAGGCCTCGCCCCCCACGCGTGGCCACGGCTCGAGGAACAGCCGTCCGGTGCGACCCCGGCGCAGCGCCGGCACCACCTCGGCCGCCGGACCGCGGCGGCTCGGCCAGCCCTTGTGCTCGGGTTCGTGGACGGAGACGTACGCCGGCAGGTCGGTCGCCACCAGCCGGTCGAGGAAAGGCCGCCGCGCCTCGATCGGCAGCACCACGGTCGGGTGGTCGTCGGTGTGCGGCGGCACCACGAACCACTCGTCGCTCACGCTCGCTGCCGCCTCGACGGCCGCTGCGAGGGTCTCGTGCCGGGCCTGCTCGGGGGTCACCCCCTCGCCCTCGTGACCGGTCGGCGCGCTGTCGGGGTCGCCGGTCGCGACCTGGTCGCCCGCCAGCAGGGCGGTGCTGCGGCCGCTCGCTCCGCGCCGGCGGCGTACGGCGTCGGCGTAGATGTCGTCCCACTGCGCGGTGATCGTCGCGCTGTCCCAGGTCGCCGCCTTGGCCACGGCGGCCGCGCCCAGCCGTCGCCGC
>DASTDJ010000088.1:0-11008 GCA_035710425.1 Nocardioides sp. | reverse complement strand
CAAGAGATATGGAGGAATTTTCTCCGGTTCTTGCTAGAGTGCCCTCATGGGCATGCGAGCCGACGCCCGGCGCAACCAGGAACGCCTGCTCGCCGCGGCTCGCGAGCTGATCGCGGAGCGCGGTGCGGGGGTGCCGCTGGAGGACGTCGCGAAGCGGGCGGGGGTCGGCATCGCCACGCTCTACCGCCGGTTCCCCGACCGCGACGCGCTGCTGCGCGCCGTGGTGCTCGACGCCCTCACCCGCACCCGCCTCGCGGCCGAGCGGGCGGCGGAGCTCGACGACCCGTTCGAGGCGCTGGCGACCTACTTGCGCTTCGCGCTCGAGCTCCGGGTCTCGGCCGTGATGCCCCAGGTGCTCGACGTCATGGACCTCGACGACCCCGAGATCGAGGAGGCGCGCGACGCCACCGCCGTCGAGCGGCTCGTCGACGCCGCCCGGGAGTCCGGCGACCTGCCGGCCGACATCAGGTTCGCCGACGTCGCGATGATGCTGGTCCGGATCGCCCGGCCGCTGCCGGGTCCGCTGCCGATGGCGGCGAAGGACGAGCTCGCCCGCCGCCACCTCGAGCTGTTCATCCGCGGCCTGCGAGCGCCGGCGACCGGTGAGCTCGAGGGGCCCGCTTTGTCACTGGGCGATCTCCAGGAGATGGTCGCCGAGCTGGGTCGCTCGTAGCCGGCTCAGCCCAGCGCGCGGTCGAGCGCGGCCTCGACGTGCAGCGTCGTGCACGGGAAGACCGGCAGCTCGGAGTCGGCCTGGTGGACGAGCAGCTCGAGCTCCGTGCAGCCGAGGATCAGCCCGCCCGCGCCGCTGTCCCACAGGTCCTCGATCAGCCCGACGATGGTGCGCCTGGAGTTGTCGAGCACCTTCCCGTGCACCAGCTCGTCGTAGATGATCCGGTTGATCGTGTCGTGGTGGCGCTCGTCGGGGACGTGCACCTCGAGGCCGTGGCTGGCGATCCGGTCGGTGAAGAACGACCGCGACATCGCGAACGTCGTACCGATCAGCGCGACGGTGTCCAGCCGCTGCTCCTTGCAGGCCTCGGCCACGACGTCGGCGAGGTGCAGCAGCGGGATGTCGATCGCCGCCTCCACCTGCTCGGCGACCCGGTGGAACGTCGTGGTGCACAGCATCAGGAAGTCGGCGCCTGCGCGCTCGACGCCCTGCGCGGCCGTCGCGAGGATCTCCGCGACGTCGTCCCAGCGCTCCTGCTCCTGGAGCGCGGTGACCTCGGCGAAGTCGACCGAGGTCATCACGGTCTTGGCCGAGCTGAACCCTCCGACCCGGCTCTCGACCCCCACGTTCAGCGCCTGGTAGTAGGCGGCGCTGCTCTCCCAGCTCATCCCGCCGATCAGTCCGATGGTCTGCACGGCGGCAGTCTGCCACGCGCCAGGCCCGGCGGGGCGGGCTACTCGGGGACCCGGTGCACCTTGTGCTGGGCCGCCTGGGCGCGCGGCCGGATCACCAGGCTGTCGATGTTGACGTGCGGCGGCCGGGTCACCATCCAGGTGATGGCGTCGGCGACGTCCTCGGCCAGCAGCGGCTCGGCCACGCCCTCGTAGACGCGGTCCGCCTTCTCCTGGTCACCTGCGAACCGGACCAGCGCGAACTCGTCGGTCCGCACCATGCCGGGGGCGATCTCGCAGACCCGGACCGGCTGGTCGTAGAGCTCGAGCCGCAGGGTCTCGGTGACCACCTTGGTGCCGTGCTTGGCGGCGGTGTAGCCGCCCCCGCCCTCGTAGGCGATGCGGCCGGCGGTCGAGCCGACGTTCAGGATCACGCCGGCGCCGGTGGCGACCAGGGCGGGCAGCAGCGCCTTCGTGACGCTCACCAGCCCGATCACGTTGACCTCGTACATCCGCCGCCACTCGTCGGCGTCCGCCTCGGCGACGGGGCTGGCTCCGAAGGCACCTCCGGCGTTGTTGACGAGTACGTCGAGCGTGGGGCCGACGAGGGTGGCCAGCGCGGCGACGTCGGACTCGGAGGTCACGTCGCAGGTGACCGGCGTACCCCCGATCTCGGCGGCCAGCGCCTCGACCCGCTCGGAGCGGCGTGCCGCGCAGTGGACGTGGAACCCGGCGGCGGCCAGGCTGCGCGCGGTCGCAGCGCCGATGCCGCTGCTGGCTCCGGTGACGACGGCGTTGAGGTGGGTACCGGCGTGCATGGTGCTCATCCGACCAGTCTGGCCGGGCCTCCACGAGGCTGGCACACTGCCTCCTCATGAGCCTGCGATCCGTCGCAACCGCGTTCGGTCTGGTCGGCGGCCTGTGTTGGGTCGCCCGCGCCTTCGGCGAGCACGAAGTGCTCGAATGGGCCGGCTTCGTCCTGCTCGGCATCGCCGCGGCCGTGGCGGGTGCGGCGCTGGTGAGCAGCAGCGCGCTCCCGCTGCGCCTCTTCGTCGCGGTGGCCTTCCCGCTGCTGGTCTGGTCGGTCCTGGAGCTGCTCCGAGACGCGGGCCCGGACCGGACGGTCGACGCCCTCTTCGGTGCCGCTGCGGTGGTCACCTCCCTGGTGGCGTTCGCCCGGCGCCCGGTGCGTGGCCACCACTCCGGCAGCCACTCGGGAAGTCACGCCGGGAATCACTGAGCACTCCCCGTGGTTACACGGGGTTGGAGCCCGTATTCCGACCAGCGGGACACGACTGAATGGGACCGATCCGCCCGATCCGCCGCCTGGCGATGATCAGCCTCCACACGTCCCCTCTCGACCAGCCTGGTACCGGGGACGCCGGTGGCATGAACGTCTACGTCGTGGAGCTGGCCAAGCGCCTGGCGATGCGCGACATCGAGGTCGACATCTTCACCCGGTCGACGAGCTCGTCCCTGCTCCCCGCGGTCTCGCTCGCCGACGGTGTGACCGTGCGGCACATCCACGCCGGCCCCTTCGAGGGCCTCACCAAGAACGAGCTGCCCTCGCAGCTGTGCGTCTTCGCCCGCGAGGTGCTGCGCGCCGAGGCCGCGCAGCCCGTCGGCCACTACGACGCCGTCCACTCCCACTACTGGCTCTCCGGTCAGGTGGGCGCCCTGGCCCGCGACCGGTGGGGCGTGCCGCTGGTGCACACCATGCACACCATGGCGCGGGTCAAGAACGACGCGCTGGCCGAGGGCGACGCCCCCGAGCCGGAGGCCCGGATCATCGGCGAGGACCAGGTGGTCGAGGCCGCCGACATGCTGATCGCCAACACCGACGTCGAGGCCAAGCAGCTGATCAACCTCTACAACGCCCATCCCGGACAGGTGGAGGTCGTCCACCCCGGCGTCGACCTGTCCACGTTCCGCCCGATGGACCGCACCGCCGTACGCCGCGAGCTCGGACTTCCGGCCGATGCGTTGGTGCTCATGTTCGCCGGCCGGATCCAGCCGCTGAAGGCCCCCGACGTCCTCCTCCGAGCGGTTGCCGCGCTGCTCGAGCGGGCTCCCGAGCTGCGCTCCCGCGTGGTCGTGCCGATCGTCGGCGGCCCGTCCGGCTCCGGCCTGGAGAAGCCCACCGCGCTGACCGGCCTGGCTCGGCACCTCGGCATCGACGACGTGGTGCGGTTCGTGCCGCCGGTCGCCCAGACCGAGCTCGCCAAGTGGTACGCCGCGGCGACGCTGGTCGCCGTACCGTCCTACAACGAGTCGTTCGGCCTGGTCGCCGTCGAGGCCCAGGCGTGCGCCACGCCGGTGGTGGCCGCCGCGGTCGGCGGACTGACCACGGTGGTCCGCGACGGTGTGAGCGGCCTGCTGCTCGACGACCACGACGCCGAGAGCTGGGCGGGAGCGCTGCGCCGGCTCATCGACGACCCCGTGCTCCTCGACCGGATGCAGATGGGCGCGCTCGCGCACGCCAGGGAGTTCTCGTGGGAGGCCACCGCGGCCGGCACCCTCGACGTCTACGAACGGGCGCGCAGCAACATGGTTGAGTCTGCTGCGTGACTGCAGCCGACACCATCCGCGACTACCTCGACAGCAACGAGATCGAGTACGACGAGGCAGACGGGCTGTTTTCCTTCTCGCTCCCGGGTGAGAAGAAGCTGCAGACCGCCGTCCGTCTCGACGTCGGCCCGCACGCGCTGGGGGTGCACGCGTTCGTGTGCCGGAAGCCCGACGAGAACCACGAGCAGGTCTACCGCTGGCTGCTCGAGCGCAACCTCCGGATGTACGCCGTCGCGTTCGGCGTCGATCCTCTCGGTGACATCTACCTCGACGCCCGGCTGCCGCTGGCCGGGGTCACGACCGACGAGCTGGACCGGCTGCTCGGCTCGGTGCTGGCCTACGCCGACGAGTCGTTCAACACGATCCTCGAGCTCGGCTTCGCCTCGTCGATCCGCAAGGAGTGGCAGTGGCGCCGCGACCGGGGCGAGCCGACCCACAACCTGGAGGCGTTCCGCGGCTGGCTCGAGGCGGAGGAGTCAGCGCGCGAGCAGGACCGCGCCCAGAGCGAGTAGCGCCGGCACCACCTGCACGAGCAGGATGCGCATGCTGACCGTCGCCGCGCCGTACACCCCCGCGACGATGACGCAGACCAGGAAGAAGACCTGGACGTCGTCCTGCTCCGACACCAGCCCCCAGACCAGCCCCGCGACGAGGAAGCCGTTGTAGAGCCCCTGGTTGGCCGCCAGGACCTTGGTGGCCTCGGCGAACTCCGGGTCGTTGCCGAAGACCTTGCGCCCCATGGGCTTGGTCCACAGGAACATCTCGAGCACCAGGAAGTAGAGGTGCAGCGCCGCGACCAGGGCGACCAGCACGACGGCGACGGCGTCCATGGGCGTGAGTGTCTCAGGTGCGGGCGGGCTCCGGGGCGGGTTCGGTGACGCGTGGCTTCCGGCGGGTGAGCAGCACTCCGGCGATGCAGAGCGCGCCGCCCACGAACGCCATCGCCGGGGGCACCTCGCCGAGGAGCACCCAGGCCATCAGCGTGGTGATGAACGGCACCAGGAACGTGGACATCGCGAACTTGCCGGCGTCCGAGCGGTTGAGGGCGTAGGCCCAGGTCACGAACGCCAGCGCGCTGGGGACGATGCCGAGGTAGACGATCCAGCCCAGGTCGGCGGCGCTGGCGTCTCCGACGACGCCGACGAGCTCGAACGTCCAGGGCAGGCACGCGATGGTGCCGACGACGTAGAACCAGAACGTCATCTCGAGGGCGGTCATCCCGCTGCCGAGCAGCTTCTTCTGGCTGATCACGCCGATCGCGAACGTCACCGCGGCGACCGCCGAGAGCAGCACGCCGAGCACGTCTCCGTTGCCGCCGCTGGACGACGCGCGCCCGATGATCACGACGCCGGCGAAGCCGACGCCGAGCCCGATCAGCAGCCATTGGGTGAGCCGCTCGTTGAAGAAGAACGTCGCCAGCAGGGCCACGATGATCGGGCCGATCTGGACGATCAGCGCTGCTGTGGCGGCGTCGATGCGCTGCTCGGACTCGTTGAGCGTGACGTTGTAGACACCGATCCAGGACACACCGCCGATCGCGATGAGCGGCCACTCGCGGCGGGTCGGGAGTCGGCGGCGAGCCGCGGGCACCGAGACCAGCACCATCACGCCGAGCGCCGCCGTGGCGATGATCAGGCGCCCGAGGCTGAGCGAACCGGGCGGCACGTCCTCGCCGAGGTGCCGGATCGCCACGAATGCCGAGGACCAGGCGACCAGCGTGAACGCCACCGCGGCGAGCGGCAGCCAGGGTCGGGTGGTCGTCACAGGAGAACGCTACGGGTGGCAGTCGTTCGCTCCCTAGCGATTTTCGGCCATCGCACCGCGAGATCCCGCCTACTCCGGATCAGCCGGTCTCGCCGCGCGCCCAGTCGAGCACGGTGCTCGCGAGCGGACGCCACTCGGGAGCCACGCTGCTGCCGTCGTGCAGCATGCTCCAGCCGTGGCCGTCGGGGGCCGAGATGAACCGCTTGAGGCTCGCGGGCGAGCCCTCGACGGCGCTCCGGAGGAGGTCGTGGTCGACGCCGGTGTCGCCCGGGGCGGTGACCACCAGCAACGGGATCTCGGTGCCGGCCGCGGCCTCCTCGGCGCCGGGCACGTTCTGCCAGGTCTCCGGTCCGGACAGGTCCACCACGGCGTCGGCGCCGGCCGCGTCGGCGACGCCCAGGGCGATGGCGCCGCCCATCGAGGCACCCACGACGGCGACCCGGGTGGCGCCCTGCTCGCGCGCCCACTCGACCATCAGCCGGACCTGGGCCTCGGGGTCGGAGGTGAGCTCCTCCGAGCACGCCGCGCTGCCCCAGCCGCACAGGTCGACGAGCACGGCGCGGACGCCCTGCTCGGCCGCCCAGTCGGCGTACGGCACCCAGCCGCAGTAGCCGCTCGGACTGGTCTGGTGGAGCAGGATCACCGCCTGGTCGCCGTCGCCGGTCGTGGCCGCGGTGAGCACGCTGCCGTCCTCCGCCTCGATGTTGCTGACCTCCGCCGTGCTCTCGATGCCGCACTTGTCGGTCACCGACGTCGGGAGGTCGGTCGGCGAGGGCGCCGCCGCTGTGCTCTCGGGATCGTCGTCACCGTCGGAGCCGCAGGCGGTCATGAACACGAGGCACAGGAGGGCGGCCAGGAAACCGCGTCCCGAGAGGTGTGGACTCACAGGTCCAACTTGTACCCCAGGCCGCGGACGGTGACCAGGAACTTCGGCTCGCTGGGCTCGGGCTCGAGCTTGGCGCGCAGCCGCTTCACGTGGACGTCGAGGGTCTTCGTGTCGCCGACGTAGTCGGAGCCCCAGACCCGGTCGATGAGCTGCCCACGGGTGAGCACCCGGCCCGGGTTGCGCAGGAACATCTCGAGGAGCTCGAACTCCTTCAGCGGCAGCCGCTGCTCGATCCCGTCGACGGTCACGACGTGGCGCTCCACGTCCATCCGGACCGGTCCGGCCTCGAGCGTGTCGGGGAGCAGGTCGGGATCCTGGCCACGACGCAGCACCGCCCGGACCCGGGCCACCAGCTCACGGGGGGAGTAGGGCTTGGTGACGTAGTCGTCGGCACCGAGCTCGAGCCCGACCACCTTGTCGATCTCGTCGTCCTTGGCGCTGACCATGATCACCGGCACGTTGGAGGTCTGCCGGATGGTGCGGCACACCTCGGTGCCGGGGATGCCCGGGAGCATCAGGTCGAGCAGCACGATGTCGGCGCCACGCCGGTCGAACTCCTCGAGCGCGGTGTGGCCGTCGGCCGCGATCGCGACCTCGAAGCCCTCCTTGCGGAGCATGTAGGCGAGTGCCTCGCTGTAGCTCTCTTCGTCCTCTACGACGAGTACCCGGGTCACGGGCGATCCTCTTCCTGATGGGGGGTGGTGGGTCGCGGCAGGGTCAGCGTGAACGTCGACCCCTGGCCCTCGACGGACCAGACGCGAACCTCGCCACCATGGGTGGCGGCGACGTGCTTGACGATGGACAGCCCGAGGCCGGTGCCACCGGTGGAACGGTGCCGCGCCGGGTCGACGCGGTAGAAGCGCTCGAAGATCCGGTCGATCTCCTCGTTGGGGATGCCGATCCCCTGGTCGACCACGGCGATCTCGATGGTGTGCTCCTCGGCCTTCGTGGTGACCAGCACCGTGGAGCCGGGCTCCGAGTAGGCGACGGCGTTGGCGACCAGGTTGGCGACCGCGGCGGTGACCTGCTCCTCGTTGCCGTGCACCTTGAGGCCCTTGGTGCCGCCGGCGACCACCGAGATGCCCTTGTCGCCGGCGTCGATCGCGCTGGTGTCGACCGCGACCGCGACCACGTCGTCGAGGGACACGGGGGTCGGCGACTCCAGCGGCTCGTCGCCCTGCAGTCGGGACAGCTCGATGACCTGCTGCACCAGCCGGGTGAGCCGGTCGCTCTCGGTGACCATCCGCTCGGCGAACCGGGTGACGGCGTCCGGGTCGTCGGCAGCGTCGCGCACCGCCTCGGCCAGCAGCCGGATGGCGCCGACCGGCGTCTTGAGCTCGTGGCTGACATTGGCGACGAAGTCCCGGCGTACGGCCTCGACCCGGCGCTCGCGGGTGCGGTCCTCGACCAGGGCCAGCACCAGCCGGGAGCCGAGCGGCGCGACCCGGGCGGTGACGTGCCGGGCGGGGGCGCCGGTGCGGTTGATCAGCAGCTCGGTCTCGCGGATCTGCCCGTCGCGGCGCACCTCGCGGACCAGGGCCGCGAGGTCGTCGGACACCAGCGCGGTGCCTCGGACCAGGCCCATCGCGTACGCCGGCGCGGACGCCTTCAGCACCATGTCGGAGTCGTCGACGACCACCGCGCTGCTGCGCAGCACCGAGAGGACGCCGGCGACACCGGGCGGCACGACCGGCTCGGCGGCGGCCGGCGGCTGGGTCTGCTGGCGATCACTGACGTGCCAGGCGAGGACCGCGCCGCCTGCCACGAGGGCACCGATCAGCGCTGCGAGGAACGCTTGCGTCGTCGGCTCCACATCCTTGATCGTACGGCGGCCGGCAGCCCTCTCCCCGCTCTGGAAGGGGTTGCTCCCGCGATGTTCACCGCGCGTTCACGTGGTCACCCCGACTGGACACCTGGCGCGCTTACGGTCAGGGACATGCGGGAAGTATTCGAGGAGCAGCTCGAGGGTGTCTTCGGTGACCTGGCCGAGATCAGCAAGAACGTCCAGGTCGCGGTGTCGAAGGCCACCGAGGCCCTGATGACCGGAGACGTGACGATCGCCGAGCAGGTGATCAGCGCCGACATCGAGATCGACCGGGCCCGCGAACGGGTCGAGGACTCGGCGTTCGAGCTCCTGTCGCTCCAGGCCCCGGTCGCGGGCGACCTGCGCACCGTCGTCGCCGCGCTGCGGATGGTCAGCGAGCTGGAGCGGATGGGCGACCTCTCGGTGCACGTCGCCAAGATCGCCCGGCTGCGCGTCCCCGACCTCGCCGTACCGGACCAGGTGCGGCCCACGCTGGCGCGGATGGCCCAGGTGGCCGAGGACATGGTCGCGCGGGTCACCCAGATCATCATCGGCCGCGACGTCGAGGCGGCGATCGCGCTCGGCCGTGACGACGAGGAGATGGACCGCCTCCGCCGCACCAGCTTCACCGAGCTGCTGTCGCCCGAGTGGAGTCACGGCGTCGAGGCCGCCGTCGACATCGCGCTGCTCGGCCGCTACTACGAGCGGATCGCCGACCACGCCGTCTCGGTGGCCAACCGGGTCGTCTTCGTGGTGACCGGCCAGAACCCGACCGCGGTTGACGCCTGACCTCACCGTTTCCGCGCGATCGCGCCGATTGGGACGGTGCGGAGGGCGCTGACCCGTCCCGAACCGCGCGATCGCGCCGAATGGGACGGTGCGGAGGGTGCTCACCCGTCCCGAACCGCGCGATCGCGCCAAATGGACGGTGCGGGGGCTAGCGGCCCTGGTTGGCGACGGCGGCCGCGGCGGCTGCTGCGGCCTCGGGGTCGAGGTAGCGACCGCCGGCCACCGTGGGGGCGAGCTCGTCGTCGAGCTCGTAGACCAGGGGCATCCCGGTGGGGATGTTGAGGCTGGCGATGTCGTCGTCGCCGATGCCGTCGAGGTGCTTGACCAGCGCACGCAGGCTGTTGCCGTGGGCGGCGACGAGGACGGTGTGGCCGGCCCGGAGGTCGGGCACGATCGCGGACTCCCAGTAGGGGAGGAACCGCGCGATCACGTCCTTGAGGCACTCGGTGCGGGGCATCTCCTCACCGAGGTCGGCGTACTGCGGCTGGCCGACCTGGGAGTACTGGTCGTCGTCGTCCAGCGGCGGCGGCGGGACGTCGAAGGACCGGCGCCAGAGCATGAACTGCTCCTCGCCGTACTGCTCGAGGGTCTGCTTCTTGTCCTTGCCCTGCAGCGCGCCGTAGTGACGCTCGTTGAGCCGCCAGGAGCGGCGCACCGGGATCCAGTGCCGCTCGGCAGCGTCGAGGGCCAGGCAGGCGGTGTTGATGGCCCGCCGCTGGAGCGAGGTGTGGACGACGTCGGGGTCGAGCCCCGCGTCCCGCAGCTGCTCTCCGCCGCGCACCGCCTCGGCGCGGCCCTTGTCGGTGAGCCCGACGTCGACCCAGCCGGTGAAGAGGTTCTTGGCGTTCCACTCGCTCTCGCCGTGGCGGAGCAGGACCAGCGTGTGCGACATCAGTGCTCTTCAGGAGCTTCGGGGGCCTCGCACGAGTACAGCGGCTCGTCGGACTCCCCTTCGGAGGTGTTGTCGAGACCCTCGAACTGGTAGCAGGCCTTCATCACCGGGATCTCGGTGGTGACCGACTGGTCGTTGTCGAACGTGAAGGTGATCGTGACGAAGTCGCCCGCCTCGAAGTCGCCGGAGACGGTGAGCCCCTCGTCGGCCTCGGCGAGCGCGGCGAGGTTGACGTGGCCGTTGGGGGCGATCTCGACCGGCTCGAACTCCTCGGGCGCGATCGCGCCCTTCTCGCCGCCGGCGATCTCGATCAGGGCGACGTCGGCGTCGACGTTGTTGGACAGCCCGCCGATGAGCGTGCCGCTGTCGGACTGCCCGGAGACGATCAGGGCGCCCGTCACGTCGACGTCGGCATCGCGCACGGTCACCCCCGCGCCGATGGTGTTGACCCGCTCGGTGGGGTAGTCGAAGCCGCAGGAGGACAGGGCAGGAACGGCAAGGAGCAGCCCGCAGGCGGCGAGCGCGAGTCGCAGGTGTGGCATCGGCAGAGGCCCTCGCTGAGGTCGTCAGTACGTCGATGGTCGAGCGGGCCACAGCCTAGCGGGACCGGCGCCTCCGCGACCCTGCGGCCCCTACTGCGAGAGGCCGGTCATGCTGCCGGCGATCGCCATCGCGATCAGCACCGCGACGAGGTACGTCGAGGTGAGGACGAGCAGCCGGGTGGCGCCGAGCTTCAGCCCGAGGCGCAGCGGCAGGTAGGTCCAGCCGTCCTCGTGGTCCGCGACCAGGCCCCAGATCGAGCGGAGGAAGTGCACCCCGATGCCGAGCAGGCCGGCCAGCAGCGTCATCACGACCTCGGGCGCCGGGCCCTCCGCCTGGCCGCCCCAGCCGCCGTACGAGACGTAGGCGGGGTAGAGCGCGAAGGACAGCGCCCACGGCACCCACGAGAGCAGGCCCTGGC
>DASTDJ010000087.1:0-9712 GCA_035710425.1 Nocardioides sp. | reverse complement strand
GACCAGCACGACCTGGCCCTGGCCGCGGCGCTGGCGCGGTCGTCGAAGGACCTCGAGGAGCACGAGTACGCCGTGCGCTCCGTGGCCGACGCGCTGGAGCCGCACTGCTCGTCGATGAACGTGCCGGAGGCGCCGTTCGTGCTCCACCTGCCCAACGTCATGCACCTCGCGACCGACGTAGCCGGGGTCGTCCACGACGCGGCGACCGTCTCGTCGCTCCAGCTCGCCGAGTCGCTGCACCCCTCCGCCGCCGTCGGCGGCACCCCCACCACCGTCGCGGTCGAGCTGATCGCGGAGATCGAGGGGATGACCCGCGACCGCTACGCCGGCCCGGTCGGCTGGATGGACGCCAGCGGCGACGGCGAGTGGGGCATCGCGCTCCGGTCCGGCGTCGTCGAGGGCAGCACGGTCCGCCTCTTCGCCGGGTGCGGCATCGTCGCCGACTCCGACCCCTCCGCCGAGCTGGCCGAGGCGCAGGCGAAGTTCGTGCCGGTGCGCGACGCGCTGGCCGACGGCTAGAGGTCCTCGCCGTCGGCGACCCGGATCCACTCCTGGCCGCGCGGTCCGACGAGCATCTCCATCTGGGCCGACAGAAAGCCGTGGCCGGCCTCGCTGTAGACCCGGTCGTGGATCGCCAGGTTGCGCGGCGCCCCGACCTCGCGCACGAAGTCGATGGCCATCTCGCTGCGCAGCCACGGCGCGGACGAGGGCGCCAGCAGTACGTCGACCCGCTCGCCGGGCGCTGTGAGGGCGTCGCCGGGGTGGTAGACGTGAGCGTCGCCCAGGGTGAGCAGGTAGCCGGAGTTGGTGAGCCGCGGGATCTCCGGGTGGATGACCGCGTGCAGCTCGCCGACCGCGCGCACGGGCACGCCCACGTCGAAGGAGGCGCCCGGCTCGACCACGGAGACCCGCTCGGCCAGGTGGGGTGCGTCTGCGCCGACCTTTGCCGCCACCGCCTCGATCGTGTGGATGGGCGCGTCGCTGGCCGCCAGGTTGTCCGGGTGGAAGTGGTCAGGGTGCTCGTGGGTGATCAACACGGCCGTCGCTCCGTCGAGGGCCTCGGGCTCGGTGAACACGCCGGGGTCGATGACGACCACGGTCCCCTCGTGCTCGAGTCGCACGCAGGCGTGGCCGAACTTCGTGATCCGCATGCCTCGCACCATATGTCCGGGGCGGTCAGGCCGTGAGGTGGTGCTTGTAGCACCAGCGCCAGTCCTCGCCCGGCTCGGCGGACTCGACGACGGGGTGCTGGGACTCGCGGAAGTGTGCGGTCGCGTGCCGCATCGGCGATGAGTCGCAGCAGGCGAGCTTGCCGCACTCGAGGCACTGGCGCAGCGAGACCCACTGGTAGCCGTCGTCGACGCACTGCTGGCAGACCGGCTCGGCCGGGGTCTCGACGGCCGGGTAGGACCGCAGGTCGTCGCAGATGTCTCCGGCGCGCCGGCTGCTGGCCACCCGCAGGTCCTCCCGGTCGGCGGTGGCGATGTCGAGCATCGACTCCTCGACGTCCAGCATCGCCAGCACCTCGCTGACGACCTCGGAGGGCACCGTGCCGGCCGAGCGGATCTCGAGCACCCGGTTGCGCTCCGCCTCGATCATCTCGAGCCGGATCCGCGCGTACATCTCGCTCGGCGGCTCCTGGTCGGCGACCGTGCCGAGCCGCTCCCACGCGGCGAAGTTCCGTTGCTCGACCCGCTGCTTGATCAGGGCGATGACTCCGTGCGGGTCGTCGTCGAGCTCGAGCTCCTTGAGCCTCTTGAACGCCGCCTTGGACGCCTGCTGCAGCAGGGTGGCGCGGGCCAGCGCGTCGTCCATCGGGTCGGGCGCCGGGACCTCCAGCCGCCTGGCCAGCCAGGGCAGCGACAGGCCCTGGATCAGCAGCGTCCCCGCCACCACGGTGAACGCGATCAGCAGCAGGATCTCCCGGTGCGGCGTGTCCTCCGGGATGACGAACGCGGCCGCCAGGGTGACCACGCCACGCATCCCCGCCCAGCCCAGGATGAAGGTGTACTGCCACGGTGGCGTCTTCCCGGTGTCGGGGTCCGGCTCGGGACGCACCAGCAGGTAGCGGGCCGGGAACACCCAGAGCAGACGCAGCACGATGACGGCCAGCAGCGTGAGGCCGCAGACCGCGACGATCCGTCCGGTCGAGAGGGAGCTCTGCTCGACGTCGTCGAGGAGCCACTCGGCCTGCAGGCCGATCAGTAGGAAGACGGTGTTCTCGAGGACGAACGCGATCGTGCGCCAGTTCATCCGCTCCGCGATGCGGGACTGAGCGGTCTGCAGGATCGGCGCCTTGTGGCCGAGCAGCAGGCCCGCCACGACCACAGCGATCACGCCGGATCCGTGGATCTTCTCGGCGGCGATGTACGCCGCGAAGGGCACCGTCAGCGAGATCGCGGTGTCCATGATCGGGTCGGTGATGTGCTTGCGCAGCCAGGCGACGAGGAAGAACGCTGCCAGGCCGACCAGCACCCCGCCACCGGCGGCACGGACGAAGTCCCACGCCACCTCCAGGGTGGTCGAGGTCGTCATGTGGGCCCCGGCGGCGCCGGCCGCGATGGCCGTCCGCAACGCCACGAGGGCGGTGGCGTCGTTGAGCAGCGACTCGCCCTCGAGGATCGTCACGATCCGGCGCGGGAGCCCGATCCGGCGGCCGATCGCGGTCGCCGCAACCGCGTCGGGAGGCGCCACCACCGCCCCGATCGCGAACGACGCCGGCCAGCCCAGCCCCGGGATCAGCGCGTGCACGAGCAGCGCGACACCGACCGTGGTGAACACGACCAAGCCCACGGAGAGCAGCAGGATCGGCCGC
The DNA here is from genome assembly GCA_035710425.1 of Nocardioides sp. Lineage (GTDB taxonomy): Bacteria > Actinomycetota > Actinomycetes > Propionibacteriales > Nocardioidaceae > Nocardioides. The sequence continues at coordinate 6,897 of DASTDJ010000087.1, read as the reverse complement.
CGGTTGGCATTGAAGTCGACCAGCGAGGTGGAGATCGCGACGGCGTACAGCAGTGGGGGCAGCAGCCCGAGCAGCACCACCTCGGCCTCGAGGTGCACCTCGGGCATGCCGGGGAGGTACGACGCGCCGAACCCGGCCACCACCAGGAACAGCGGTGGCGGGAAGTCGAGCCGGCGCGCGATCGCGGTGCCGGCCAGCACGCTGACCCCGAGCGCGACCAGGAAGGTTGCGGTCTCCACGCCCGCATTCTTCCGGAAGGGCGGTCAGGCCGGCGCGTGGCGGCCGATGCGCAGGATGTCGGCCGCGAACCGCACGAGCCGGTCGACGTCGAAACGCTCGGGGTCCTCGACCATGATCCGGCCGAAGTGCTCGAGCGTCGCGACCAGCGCGTGCGAGGCAAGCTCGACGTCCGGGCCATTGGGCGCAGCGCCTTCGAGGAGCCCGGCCAGGTGGGAGCGGACCAGCTCGCGGTCGTCGTCGATCCGCCGGCGTACGACGTCGGGGGTCGCGTGGGATGCGGCGAGGATCGGCTGCCAGGTCAGCGGGTCGGAGCGGACCCGCTCGGCCATCGTGCGCACCGCGACGAGCATCGCCTCGCCGGGGTCGGCCGCACCCGCCGGGAACGCGGTGGTCAGCTGCTCGAGCGCGCGCGCCCGCTGCCGGTCGAGCAGGGCGCCGAGCAACGGCCCGAGTCCGTCGAAGGCGCCGTAGACCACCGGCCGGGTGACGCCGGCCTCGCGGGCGATCGACTCGACCGAGACCCCGTCGTACCCGTCGCGCACGATCAGCCGGATCGCCGCGTCGAGGAGCTGCTCGCGGCGCACCTCGATCGGCACCCGGGCGGCGTAGGGCCGGCGTTTGGTCACGGCGTCACTCTAGGCGAGTCCTTCCACTTACTACAGTGGTGTAGTAATTTGCCGCGCATGGCACTGCGCGCGAAGCACGAGGTCGAGCGGCACGAGGACTACGGGTTCTTCGGACCCGGCTCCGTGACCTGGAAGGTCTGGGGCTACTCGACGTCGGTGACCGTGGGCTTCCAGCGCTCGGTCGTCGTCGAGGAGCTCGACCCCGCGCTGGTCGCGGCGGTGGACAAGACCCAGGGGATCTACGACCGGCCGCGCACCCGCTACGACCGGACCCTGCGCTACTTCGCGCTGGTCGCCCTCGGCGACAGCCGGTCGGCCTCGCAGGCGGCCGACATCCTGGTGAAGGTGCACTCGAAGGCGATCGGCACCGACCCGCTCACCGGCAAGCGGTACGACGCGAACGACCCGGACAGCCAGCTGTGGATCCACCTCACCGCCTGGCACTCGATCCTCTACACCTACGAGAGGTTCGGGCCCGGCCGGCTGAGCGAGGCGGAGGAGGCGCAGTACTGGGAGGAGTGCGCGGTCGCGGCCGAGCTGCAGACGTGCGACCCGGCCGACGTGCCGCGGACGCGCGAGGGGATCCGGCAGTACTTCGAGGAGATGCGGCCGCGGCTCGCCGGGTCCGAGGCCGCGCAGAAGGCGATGCGCCACCTGCTCCAGGCGGACGTGATGCTCCCGCCCATGCCGCTGGTGCTCCGGCCGGGCGCCGCCGTGGCCACTCGCGTGCTGCGGGCCGCGACGCTGGCGACGATGCCGCGCTGGATGCGCAGCCTCGGCGGGCTGCACCAGTCCCGGCTCACCGACGCGGTGGTGACACCGGTGATGAAGGTGTCGTTCTGGCTGATCGAGCGCAACGTCTCGGCGAAGCTCGCCATCCTGCGGATCCTGGCGCCGATGACGGTGCCGGTGGCCGCTCCGGTGCTGCGTGGCCTGCCGCCGAGGAACCCGGAGGTCGTCTCGCCGGCAGCCGCGCGGGCGCGCTACGGCTACGAGCGCCCGCGCGACGCCCACCTCGACCTCCGCGCCAAGCAGGCGGCCCGGGTGTTCGGTGAGGGCGCTGCGCCGAGCGAGGAGGGCCTGATCGAGTCCGAGCCGATCCTGGGCTCGATGGCTACTCGGGCACCTGCTCGGGCGTGAGGGAGGCGACCCCCGAGCCGTAGTGGGTCTCGTAGCGGAACGCGAGCGCCTGCTCCCCCGGACCGAGCAGCAGCGACGCCACCTGGGCGACGATGTCACCCTCGAGGTGCACGCTGACGTGCACGTTGCGGTCGGCGGGGATCTCGAAGTGCACGAGGCCCCACACCACGACGTACTGCCGGCCGTCGATGCTGACGATCGGGCGGTACTTCGACGCCACCGTGCCGTTGCCGGTGGTCAGCCGCAGGGTCAGCACCCGGCGGGCGCCTTGGTGGTAGTCGACGTACGGGATCAGCCAGGGCTGCTCGGCACTCATGCCCTCAGGTTGCCCCGTCGGCGAGCGCGCGAATCCTGAGGTCCAGCTCGCGCCGGTTGTCGCGACGGACCCGGGCCTCGACGACCTCGATCCCGCCGTTGGGGCTCGACAGGGCGTGCTCGAGCTCGGCCAGGGTCTCGACCCTCCAGTGAGGCGTGCGGGTGGCCGCGCAGAGGCTCGCCAGGTCGACGCCGTGGGGAGTGCCGAAGACCGCCTCGAAGCGGTCGGCGTACGCCGGGGCGCCCTGCTCCAGCATGCTGAAGATCGACCCGCCGTCGTCGTTGACCACGACGATCGTGAGGTCGGGCCGGGGCTGGTCCGGCCCGAGGACCAGACCGTTGGCGTCGTGGAGGAACGTCACGTCGCCCATCAGCGCGATCGCGCGCGAGCTGCGGGGACGACCCAGGGCGGCACCGATCGCGCTGGAGATGGTTCCGTCGATACCGGAGAGGCCACGGTTGGCGATCACCTTGCGGCGCTCCCCCACGACGTAGGGGCGGGCCATCAGGTCGAGGTCACGGATCGGGCTGGAGGCACCCACGAAGAGCAGTCCCTCGGCCGGCAACGCCCGGCTCACCGCCCCCGCCACCTCGTACGGCGTCAGCTCGGGCTCCGCCGCGATCAGCGCATCCAGCCGCCGGGCCACCTCGCGGTCGGCCGCGTGCCACTCCTCCAGCCAGGCCGGGTCGTCGGGCTCGGCGGTCGGTGCCGTGATCGTCGTGGCTGGGAACGGCCGGTCTGACCAGACGCCGGCCGACGGGGTGGCGAGGACCTCGACGTCGTCTCGCGTCAACAGCCGGGTGACCGGGCGGCTCAGTGTCGGGTGACCGAGCACGACGACCCGCTCGATGCTCCTGCCGAGGTCGGTGTCGAGCAGCAGCCGGTAGCAGCGCAGAGCGTTGGCGCCCGTGCGCGCGCCGCTGGTGGGTTCGGCGAACAGCGGCCAGCCGGCCTGCTCGGCGAGCTGCCGGGCCGGCGGGCCGGCGTCGTCGCCGGCCACCACCACGGTGCGCGGGCCCCGTGGGATCGAGGAGGGCTCGTCACCGGCTGGCACCGACCTCCCGTGCGGCGGCTCTACTTCGGGCGTCCAGCGATCGTCGGGGACCAGCGGGTCGTCGAGCTGGACGTTCAGGTGGATCGGTCCGCTCGCGATGACGATCAGCGAGTCCGCCCCGGCGACATCTGTCGTGCGCACCAGCGGGCCGAAGATGCCGACCTGGTCGGTGGTCTGGTTGGCGCCGGTGCCGCGGAGCCGGGCCGGGCGGTCGGCGGTGACGACGTAGAGCGGCACACCGGAGTGAGCCGCCTCGAGCACCGCCGGGTGCAGGTTGGCGACCGCGGTGCCGGACGTGCAGATGACGGCGGCCCGGGCGCCGACCTTGGTGAGGCCGAGCGCGAGGAAGCCGGCGGTGCGCTCGTCGATGCGGGTGTGCAGCCGGACCAACCCCGCCGCCGCCGCGTCGAAGGCCGCGAACGACAAGGGTGCGTTGCGCGAGCCCGGCGCGACCACGACGTCGGTGACCCCGTTGTGGATGAGCGTCTGCAGCACCACCCGCGCCTGCTGCGTCGACTCGCTCACGAGGAGGCATCCTTCCGCACGTCGGCGAGCCGGGCCTCCCAGTGCGCGACCCGGTCCGCGTGAGCGGCGGTCCGGGCGAGCGCGACGTCGTGGACCTCTGGTCGCAGCACCGGCAGCGCGCCGTCGACCGGCAGCAGCGGCGCCGCCACGACGTCGTCGGTCAGCAGCTGCACGGTCGCCAGCCCGCAGGCATAGGGCAGCTCGGGCAGCGCCGCCGCCAGCGCCACGCCGGCCGCGATGCCGACCGAGGTCTCCAGCGCGGAGGAGACGACCACCGGCAGCCCGATGTCCTCGGCGATCCGCAGGCAGGCCCGCACCCCGCCGAGCGGCTGCACCTTGAGGACCGCGATGTCCGCCGCCTCGAGGTCGCGCACCCGGTAGGGGTCGGCGGCCCGCCGGATCGACTCGTCGGCGGCGATCGGCACCTCGACCCGGCGGCGTACGACCGCCAGGTCCTCGACGGCGGCGCACGGCTGCTCGACGTACTCCAGGCCCCCGGCCGCCCGGTCCAGCGCGATGATCGCGGTCACCGCGTCGTCGACGTCCCAGGCACCGTTGGCGTCGATCCGCACCCGCCCAGCGGGTCCGAGCGCATCGCGCACCGCCTCCACCCGGGCCTCGTCGTCGGCGAGCGTCTGGCCGGGCTCGGCGACCTTCACCTTGGCGGTGCGGCAGCCGCCGCCGCGCACGATCGCGTGCGCCCGCTCGGCTTCGACGGCGGGCACCGTGACGTTGACCGGCACGACGTCGCGCACCGGCACCGGCCAGTCACCGGCCGCGGCCTCCTCGGCGCAGCGCAGCCACGGAGCGGCGACCGCGGCGTCGTACTCGAGGAACGGGCTCCACTCGCCCCACCCCCCGTTGCCGCGCAGCAGCACCCCCTCGCGGACGGTGATGCCGCGGAAGCGGGTGCGCATCGGGATCGAGAAGACCTGCATCACGCCAGCTCCGCCAGCGCGAGCCGGTCGGGCTTGCCGTTGCCCAGCCGTGGGATCGCGTCGAGCACCACGACCTCGCGAGGGGCCCAGGCGCGCGGGTGCTCGTCGGCGACCCACTCGCGGGCGGCGTCCAGGTCGAGTCGCCCCACGACGAACGCGACCACGCGCTGCCCCCACTCCGGGTCGGGGACGCCGAGCACCTCCGCGTCGGCGACGTCGGGGTGCCGACGGAGCCTGGCCGCGACAGCCGGCGCCGGGATGTTGACCCCACCACTGACCACCATGTCGTCGACCCGGCCGAGCACGGTCAGCCGGCCGTCGTCGTCGAGGCGGCCAGCGTCGGACGTCAGGAACCAGCCGTCCACCAGCGCGCTCGCGGTCAGCTCCGGGTCACCCTCGTAGCCGTCGAAGAGCGTCGGCCCCGCGATCCGGATCCGGCCCTCGGTGCCGATCGCGAGCGCCACCCCGTCGAGCGGCATCCCGTCGTAGACGCAGCCACCAGCGGTCTCGGCCGAGCCGTACGTCGCCACCACCCGCAGCCCCTCGTCGTTCGCCCGGGCCCGGAGCTGCGGATCGATCGGCCCACCGCCGAGCAGGATGGTGTGCGCGGTGCGCAGCGCGGCCAGGTCGTCGTCGCTGTGCAGGAGCCGGAGCAGCTGGGTCGGCACCAGCGACGTGAACCACGTCCCCTCGCCCGGCCACTCCGTGACCGGCTCGTGCCCCGCCACCAGCGACCGGCAGATCACCTGGACGCCGGCGACGTACGACGGCGGCAGGACCAGCACCCAACGGCCGGCCGCGCCGAGGCGGCGCTCGGTGGCAGCGACCGAGGCCAGCACGGCCGCCTTCGACAGCAGCACGCGCTTGGGGACGCCCGTGGACCCGGAGGTCTCGACGACCAGGCGCACGTCGTCGGGCCCGTCGAGCCAGCCGCGGAGGGCGGCGACCACCTCGCCCACCGACCCCTCGGGCCTCACCGTCGTCACCCGCCGAACGCTAGCGAGTGGGGTGGCTGCTTGAATCTCGGGTCGTGGCAACCCCCGCTCAGTGGCTCGCCGGCGCCCGGCCCCGCACCCTCCCGGCCGCGCTGGCACCCGTGCTCGCCGGCACCGGCGTGGCGGCGTACGTCGACGAGGTCGTGTGGTGGAAGGCGGCGCTCGCCCTGGTCGTCAGCCTGGCGCTCCAGGTCGGGGTCAACTACGCCAACGACTACTCCGACGGCATCCGCGGCACCGACGACGACCGCGTCGGTCCGATGCGGCTCGTGGGCTCCGGCGTCGCCGCACCTGGCGCGGTGAAGCGGGCCGCCTTCCTGGCCTTCGGCGTGGCCGCCGTGGCCGGGCTCGGGCTCGCCGCCGCGACGGCGTGGTGGCTGGTGGCGGTGGGCGCGGCGTGCGTGCTGGCCGCGTGGTTCTACACCGGCGGCGAGCGACCCTACGGCTACCTCGGCCTCGGCGAGGTGATGGTCTTCGTGTTCTTCGGGCTGGTCGCCGTGATCGGTACGACGTACGTGCAGACCGAGACGTGGGAGTGGCCGGCGCTGTACGCCGGCGTCGGCATCGGCGCGCTGGCCTGCGCGATCCTGGTGACCAACAACCTGCGCGACATCCCGACCGACGCGGTGGCCGGCAAGCGCACTCTCGCGGTCCGGCTCGGCGAGCCGCGGACCCGGGCTCTCTACGCCCTGCTCGTGCTGGCCGCGGCGGCGGCCGTCGTGGCGGTGGCGGTGGCGACCACCTGGTGCGTGCTGGTCGGGCTGGGCTTCCTGCTCATCGCCGCCCCCGCGCTGCGAACCGTGCTCGGCGGCGCCCGCGGGCCGGCACTGGTGCCGGTGCTGCAGCAGACCGGCCTGGCCGAGCTGGCCTGGGCGGCGCTGGTCGCGGCGGCGCTGTTCGCCTGCGGGTAGGCAGCGCGGGCGGTGACCTAGGGTCGCTTTCCTACGCCGAAACCGGTCCTCTCTCACCGCTCCCCCCGGCCCACCGCCCCACCGGCCCGGGCGGTGACCCAGGACCGGTTTCCGACTCCCCGACCGACCACAGCTCACCGCTCCCCCGGCCC
>DASTDJ010000086.1:0-3162 GCA_035710425.1 Nocardioides sp. | reverse complement strand
GGTCGCTCCGGAGTACCCGAGCCGTAGCGCAACCTCCTCCACCGGCAGCGTGCCGGCCCCCGCGAGCATCGCCGTCGCCAGCGAGGCACGGACGTCGTCGAGGAGCTGCTGGAAACGCAGGCCCTCAGCGGCCAGCCGACGACGCAGGGTGCGCTCGCTCATCCCCAGCCCGGCCGCCACTCCCGCCACGGTGGCACCCGTCGGGAGCTGCTGGGCGATCAGCACCCGCACGTCCTGGCCCAGCCCGGTCAGCTGACGGCGGTCGGCCACCAGCTCCGCGCAGATCGCTGCGGCCTGCTCGCGGGCATCGGGATGGTCGCGGGCCAACGGCCGGGCGAGCTCCTCGACACCGAACGAGAGCAGCGCCGTGCCCTCGTCGATCTCCAGGCGCGCGCCGACCCCGCCGGGCACCAGCCCGTCGAGCACGGTGCGGATCGCGGTGGCGTCGCGCTCGACGAGGAACCGGCGTACGTCGGCCGGGAGGCCGGACCCGTCGACGGTCACCACCACTCGGTCGTCGTTGAGCTCGGCGCGCGGGATCGCGAAGGCGTAGGACAGGTCGATGAACCGGAGCGCGACGTTCATCGCGTCGAGCACGGTGCGGCTGCCGAGCAGCGCGAAGCCGAACACGCCGAAGGACTCCGGCCGGTAGGTGCGGCCGACGTCGGCGCCCACCTCGCCGAGGGTCCTCCGCAGGTTCCGGATCACGGTGAGCTCCTGCGCCGCGGTCACCATGTGGTCCGGGGCGAGCCGCTCCGCGGGCAGCCCGGAGCCGGCGAGCGCGCGGGCGGCGGGCACACCGTGCGCCTCGGCGTACCGCACCAGGAGCGCGACCCCTGCGACAGCTCGGGGGAAGCCCCAGTCGGTCGCTGCAGGCTCTTGAAGCATGGCCGGAATTATGGATCGGATCCGGATGCACCTCTCCAACGGGCCCGGTCCGCGGACCTAGCCTCGGGCCATGGGACCTCGCGTGGTGATCATCGGCGCCGGCTTCGGCGGGCTCGGGGCGGCTCGGGAGCTGCTGCGCCAGGGCCTCACCGACGTCACGATCCTCGAGCGGGCGGACACGGTGGGCGGGGTCTGGCGGGACAACACCTACCCCGGCGCCGCCTGCGACGTCCCCTCACCGCTCTACTCGTGGTCCTGGGCGATCAACCCCACGTGGGGTCGCCGCTACTCCCCACAGCCGGAGATCCTCGACTACCTCCGCGGCGCTGCCGACCGCGAGGGACTGCTGGCCCTGGTGCGCACCGGTCAGGAGGTGGCGGCGTGCGACCTCGACGAGAGCGCCGGCACCTGGCGGGTGACCACGACCGACGGCACGACGTACGACGCCGACGTCGTGGTGTCCGCGGTGGGTCAGCTCTCCAACCCGGTTGTTCCGGACCTGCCGGGCGCGGAGTCGTTCGCAGGGCCGGCCTTCCACTCGGCGGACTGGCGGCACGACGTCCGCCTGGCCGGCAAGCGGGTCGCGGTGGTCGGCACCGGAGCGAGCGCGATCCAGTTCGTGCCCGGCATCGTCGACGAGGTCGGAGCGATGACGGTGTTCCAGCGCTCGGCGCCGTACGTCGTCGCCAAGCCCGACCAGGAGTACCGCCCGCATCACCACCGCGCCTTCGCGCGCTTCCCGTCGCTGCTCGCCGCCGAGCGGCGCTTCGTCTTCTGGCTGACCGAACGGATGAACGGCGCGATCACCGGCGAGATGACGGGGTCGCGGGCGTTCATGGCGACGATCCGGGCGTCATGGCGGCTGCAGCTGCGGCGGCAGGTGAAGGACGCGGCGCTGCGCCGCAAGCTGGTGCCGGACTACCCGATCGGGTGCAAGCGCGTGTTGTTCTCCAACGACTGGTACCCCGCCCTCGACCGTGACCACGTCGAGGTCGTCACGAGCTCGATCACCGCGATCGAGCCGACCGGGGTGCGCACGTCCGACGGCGCCCTGCACGGGGCGGACGTGCTGATCTGGGGCACCGGGTTCGCTGCCACCCGCTTCCTGGCGCCGATGCGGGTCACCGGCGTCGACGGCGCCGACCTGCACGAGCAGTGGGCCGACGGTGCCCGCGCGCATCTCGGCGTCGCGGCGCCCGGGTTCCCCAACCTGTTCTTCGTCTACGGCCCCAACACCAACCTCGGCGGCAGCTCGATCATCGGGATGATGGAGGCCCAGGCCCGCTACATCGCCCAGGTCGCCCGGCGGATCGCCGACGGAGGGGCGCGGCTGGTCGGCGTACGTGCGGATGTGGCCGACGCCTACGACCGTGAGATGCAGGCGCGCCTAGGTGAGTCGGCGTGGTCCGGCTGCTCGAGCTGGTACGTCGACGGCCCGCGGATCACCACCAACTGGCCCGGGTTGGTCGCGGAGTACCAGCAGCGGCTCGCGACTGTCGACTGGAGCGAGCTCGACGAGTACGCCGAGCGGGTCAGCGCGGCCGGGTGAGCGGTGACCAAGGGCCGGTTCGAGCAGCAGAAACCGGCACTGGCTCACCGCTCCCCCGAGCCCCACCCCAGCCTCAGGCGCCCTCCGGCAGCGCTCGCTCGAGGATCGCGCCCACGTCGCTGCCGCCGGGGAGCGTGCCGAACGCAAAACCGCCGTCGCCGCCGAGCCGGGTGGCGCAGAACGCGTCGGCCACCTCCGCGGGGGCGTGCCGGACCAGCAGCGAGCCCTGCAGGGTGAGCGCCATCAGCTCGACGAGACGCCGGGCCCGCAGCTCGACCTGCTCCAGGTCGCCCAGCTCGGAGGCGAGCCGGTCGACCGCTGCGTCCAGCCGGTGGTCGGCCCCGCGCGCCCGGCCGAGCTCGATCAGCAGCGCGTCGGCGGTGCCGGGCTCGCGGCCCAGCGCGCGGAGCACGTCGAGGGCGTTGACGTTGCCCGAGCCCTCCCACACGGAGTTGAGCGGCGCCTCGCGGTAGAGCCGCGGCATGCCGGAGTCCTCGACGTACCCGTTGCCGCCGAGGCACTCGAGCGCCTCGGCGGCGAAGGCCGGCGCGCGCTTGGTGACCCAGTACTTCCCGATCGCCGTCGCGATGCGCCGGAACGCCCGCTCCTCCTCGTCACCGCGGATCGCGCGGTCGGCCGCTCCGGCCAGCCGCAGTCCGAGCGTGGTCGCCGCCTCGGACTCGACGGCCAGGTCGGCCAGTACGTTGCGCATCAGCGGCTGGTCG
>DASTDJ010000085.1:0-15259 GCA_035710425.1 Nocardioides sp. | reverse complement strand
TGCCCTGCTGGCCGCGCGTGGCGTCCGGGTCGTCGACGGTGTCGTGGTGGGGCTGGTCGTGGACGACGACCGGCTGACCGGCGCCCGGCTCGCCGACGGCACCGTCGTCCCCTGCGGTGCGATCGCGGTCGCCACGTTGATGCGGGCACGCACCGACGCCGTGGCCGACCTGGGCCTGAAGGCGGTGCCGCACCCGAGCGGCGTCGGCGAGCACATCCCCGCCGACCCGAGCGGTCAGACCGAGGTGCCCGGTGTCTGGGCCGCCGGCAACGTCACCGACATGACCGCGCAGGTGGGTGCCTCCGCCGCGGCCGGGGCGACCGCCGGCGCGCGGATCAACTACGACCTGATCCTCGAGGACGCCGAGCGTCAGAGGTCGACGCTGAAGTAGCGCGTCTCCTGGAACTCCCGCAGGCCGTCCCGTGCCCCCTCGCGGCCGAGTCCGCTCTGCTTCATGCCGCCGAACGGCGCCGCCGGGTCGGACACGATGCCGCGGTTGATGCCGACCATCCCGGCCTCCATCTGCTCGGCCAGCCGGAGCGCGTCCTGCAGCCGGCCGGCGTACACGTAGGCGGAGAGGCCGAGCTCGGTGCCGTTGACCAGACGGAGCAGCTCCGCCTCGTCGGTCCAGGTGACGACGGGCGCCACCGGTCCGAAGATCTCCTGACCCAGGATCTCCGCGTCAGGGGGTACGTCGGCGAGCAGCGTCGGCGGGTAGAACCAGCCGCGCTCCGGGGTCTTGGCCCGGTGGCTCAGCTTCGCCCCGGCGGCGACCGCGGCGTCGACGAGGCCTCCGACCGTCTCGACGGCGGTGGCGCTGATCAGCGGGCCGACCTCGGTCTCGGCATCGGCGGCCGCCCCGACGTGCAGGGCCTCGATCGCCGCGCCGAAGCGTTCGATGAAGGCGTCGGCGACATCGGCGTGCACGTAGAACCGGTTGGCGGCGGTGCATGCCTGCCCGCCGTTGCGGAACTTCGCGACCATGGCTCCGGCGACCGCGGCGTCCAGGTCGGCGTCGGCCGTGACGACGAACGGTGCGTTGCCGCCCAGCTCCATGCTGGCGTTCAGCACCCGGTCGGCCGCTTGCCGCAGGAGGGTGCGACCGACGCCGGTGGAGCCGGTGAACGAGATCTTGCGCACCCGCTCGTCGGTGAGCCAGGTGGTGACGACGCCAGCCGGGTCGGTGGTGGCGACCACGTTGACGACGCCGTCGGGGACGCCCGCCTCGGCCAGGATCCGGGCCACCGCGATCGCGGTGAGCGGGGTCTCCGAGGCCGGCTTCAGCACCACCGTGCAGCCGGCGGCCAGGGCGGGCGCGATCTTGCGAGTGGCCATCGCGGCGGGGAAGTTCCACGGCGTCACCAGTGCGGCGACGCCCACCGGCTGGTGGGTCACGATCGTGCGGGCGCCGCTGGCAGGTGCGACCGAGTAGTCGCCGTCGCTGCGCACCGCCTCCTCGGAGAACCACCGGAAGAACTCAGCCGCGTAGGCCACCTCGGCGCGCGCGTCGGCCTGCGACTTGCCGTTCTCGGCGCAGATCAGCGCCACGAGCTCCTCGCTGCGCTCGACCATCAGCTCGAAGGAGCGGCGCAGGGTCTCGGCGCGGTCCCGTGGCGTCTTCCGCGACCAGGCGGGGAACGCCGCGGCCGCGGCGTCGACGGCCGCACGGGCGTCGTCGGGAGTGCCGTCGACGACCTCGTCGATCACCTCGAGCGTCGCCGGGTCGATCACCGGGAACGTGGCGGTGGCGAGCAGCGTCATCACGCCTCCGCGAAGACGTCGTCGAGCACGTCGAGCGCCTCGGCGAGCAGGTGGTCGGGGATGCTGAGCGGCGGCAGGAAGCGGAGCACGTTGCCGTAGGTGCCGCAGGTGAGCACCACCAGGCCCTGGGCGTGGGCCGCCTGCGCGACCTTCCCGGTGAGGGCGGCGTCCGGCTCCGTGGTCCCGGGCTGCACCAGCTCGACCGCCACCATCGCGCCGCGCCCGCGCACGTCGCCGATGCGCGGGTCACGCTGCTGGAGGGCTCCGAGGCGGTCGAGCATCGTCTTGCCGATCGACCGGGCCCGATCGACCAGGCCGTCGGCCTCGATCGTCTCGATCACGGCGAGGGCGGCGGCGCAGGCGAGCGGGTTGCCGCCGTACGTGCCACCGAGCCCGCCCGTGTGCGGAGCGTCCATCATCTCGGCGCGACCGGTGACCCCGGCCAGCGGCAGCCCGCCGGCGATGCCCTTGGCGGTGACGATCAGGTCGGGCACGACGTCCTCGTGCTCGCACGCGAACAGGTCGCCGGTGCGGGCGAAGCCGGTCTGCACCTCGTCGGCCACGAAAACGACGCCGTTGGCGGCACACCACTCGACCAGGGCGGGGAGGAAGCCCGGCGCCGGTACGACGAACCCGCCCTCGCCCTGGATCGGCTCGATCACCACGGCGGCCAGGTTGTCGGCGCCGACCTGCTTCTCGATCACCTCGATGGCGCGGCGTGCGGCGGACGGGCCGTCCGCGCCCGCGTCGCGGAAGGGGTACGACATCGGCGCGCGGTAGACCTCGGCCGCGAACGGGCCGAACCCGTGCTTGTACGGCATGTTCTTCGCGGTCAGCGCCTTCGTCAGGTTGGTGCGGCCGTGGTAGGCGTGGTCGAACGCCACGACCGCCGAGCGCTTGGTGTGGTGGCGGGCGATCTTGACGGCGTTCTCGACCGCTTCGGCGCCGGAGTTGAACAGTGCGGTGCGCTTGTCGTGGCTGCCGGGGGTGAGCCGGTTCAGCGCCTCGGCGACCTGCACGTAGCCGTCGTACGGCGTCACCATGAAGCAGGTGTGGGTGAAGGCCTGCACCTGGGCGGTGACCGCGTCGACCACCCGTGGGTTGCTGTTGCCGACCGTGGTGACCGCGATGCCCGAGCCGAGGTCGATCAGTGAGTTGCCGTCGACGTCGACCACGACGCCGCCGCCGGCCGCCGCGGCGTAGACGGGCATGACCGTGCCGACCGCGCTGGAGACGGCGGCCGACTTGCGGGCCTGCAGCTCGAGCGAGCGGGGGCCGGGGATCTCGGTGACCAGGCGGCGTTCCTGGGGCAGGTCCGACATGGGGGCGCTCCTTCCGGGCGGTTTGTCGCCAGGCTAGGAGTGGCACGGCGTCGGGGCGATGGCGGTTGTGCACAACTTGATTCGGGTCACTGTGCGAAAGTGTCACGGTGGTGACCTTGGCGGACCTGCTCGCCGTACCCGACCTCGCGCTGCGTGACGTCGCGGTGACATCGGCGGACGCCGAGGTGCGGTGGGTGGCGACCAGCGAGCTCGTCGACCCCACGCCGTACCTCCAGGGCGGCGAGGTGCTGCTGACGACCGGCCTGGGCACGGCTCGCTGGCGGACCAAGTGGCGGGAGTACGTCGATCGCCTGGCCCGGGCCGAGGTCGCCGCCCTCGGGCTCGGCGTCGGACTCACCCACGCCCACGCCCCAGCCACGCTGGTGCAGGCCTGCCGCGACGCCGGGCTCAACCTGTTCGAGGTGCCGCGGCCGACCGCGTTCGTCGCCATCTCGCGCGCCGCCGCCGCCCTGCTCGACGACGAGCGCGACCAGGTGGCCCGGCGGTCACTCGATGCCCAGCGGTCGCTGACCCGGGCCGCGCTGGAGCGCGACGACGTGCCGGCCCTGCTCGAGGCGCTGGCCGAGCAGGTGGGCGGGGCGGCGGCAACGGTGACCCGCGAGGGCGAGCCGACCTCGACGCACGGGTCCGGCGTGGACGGCTCCGTGGTGCGCGAGGAGGTAGCGAGGGTCAGGAGCCAGGGACTCCGGGCCGCGGCCAGCTCGGCTGGGCTCGACGGCACCACGCTGGTGCAGCCGCTCGGCGTCCGCTCCCGGCCCGAGCTCTGGCTGGCGGTGTTCGTGCCTGGCCGCCCGAGTGACGTGCACCGGGCCGCGGTCGCCACCGCTGTCTCGTTGCTCAGCCTCGCCCTCGAGCGCGAGCAGGATCGCCGGCGCGCCGAGCGCCGGCTGCGGGAGCGGGCGGTCGAGCTGGTACTGACCGGTGACCCGCGAACGGCGCGGATCCTGCTCGACGCGAACCTGCCCCGGCAGGTGCGGGTGGTGTGCGCGCGGGGTTCGGCCGAGCCGGTCGACGACGCACTCGCCGCGCTCGAGCAGGAGCGGGTGCTGGCGGCGGTCGTGGGCGAGGACCTGGTGGTGGTCAGCCCGGCGCGACGAGCCCCATCGGTCGCCACGCTGCTCGCCGACCGCGAGCTGCTCGTCGGCATCGGTCGCGCGGTACCGCTGGCGGAGGCGGCCGAGAGCCGCGAGACCGCGGACCACGCGCTCGCCGCCACCACGCCGGGGGCGCCGGTGCGCCGGTGGGACGACCAGGCAGCGGGTGGCGTGAGCGGGCTGCTCGACCCGGGTCGGGCTCGCGCCTTCGCCCGCTCGTACCTCGCACCGCTGGGCGATGACCCCGCCCTGCTCGACACGCTCGCGGCGTTCCTGCGCCGGCACGGCTCGGTGCTGGCGACCGCCGAGGAGCTCACCGTCCACCGCAACACGGTGCGCAACCGGATCCGCCAGATCGAGTCCCTGCTCGACGTCTCGCTCGACGACCCGCAGGTGCGGGTCGACGCCTGGGTGGCGCTGCACGCGGGGTGAGGGTCAGTCGTCGTCGAGGTAGGGGTCGGCCCAGGCGCTGATGATCCTGGCCGCGCGGCTGGCCTGCTTGCGTCCGGTGAGCAGGTGGTCGGCGCCCTCGAGGGACACGAAGCTGCGCGGGTGGCGGGCGGCGCGGAAGATCTCGCTGGCGTTGGCGATGCCGACCGTGTTGTCGGTGGGCGAGTGCATCACCAGCAAGGCCCGGTGGAGGGTGTGGATCCGCTCGCGGAGGTCGGTGGCGCGGACCTCCTCGATGAAGTGCCGCTTGAGGGTGAGGGCCTTGCCGCCGATCAGGAACGGCGCCTCGCCCTCGGCAATGATCCGCTCGACCAGGGCGTCGTAGTTGTGCTCGATGTGGCTCGGTTCGTACGGCGCGCCGATGCTCACCACCGCATGGACCGACTCGAGCAGGTGGGCGGCCGCGATAACGGCCGCGCCGCCGAAGGAGTGCCCGACCAGGAGCCGCGCCTCGCGTCCGCTGTCGGCCAGGAAGCGCCAGGCCTGCGCGGTGTTGGCCACCCGGTCCGAGAAGGAGCCGTCGCCCCAGTCGCCCTCGGAGTCGCCGAGCCCGAGGTTGTCGAAGCGGAGCATCCCGATGCCCTCGGCGGCCAGGCCCTTGCAGATCCTGCTCGCAGCCGCGCTGTCCTTTCCGAGCGTGAAGCCGTGCGCGAAGACACCCCACCCGCGGATCTCGCCCTCCGGGTGGTCGATCAGGCCCGCCAGCATCGGCCCGTCCGTGCTCGGGAACCGGACGCGTTCCGCCACGGCGCAATCCTAGGGGCGCGCGTCGATCGCCTGCTCCACTCCGTCGAGAAGGCAGCGGAGCCCGGGTGCTGACTGACGCGGCGCCTACGCGTCGTCGGTGGTTCCGGTGACGAGGTCGGCGTAGCGCTGGAGGTAGAGCGTCCAGCCGGCCTCGTCGCCGACGCCCTCGCGGGCGGACTGCCAGCCCGCACCGTGTCGATCCAGGTGCCGGTGCTCGAGCTCGACCCGCGTCCGTGTCGGCCCCTCCGGCACGAAGCGCACCTCCACCTCGCTGGTGTGCGCGGGGTCGGACTCGAGCTGCCAGTCCGGACCGATGTCCCAGCTGATCACGAACCGCTCCGGAGGATCGAAGGCGAGGACTCGGGCCCAGCGACACTCCGAGCCGTCCTCGCCGCGGTCGTAGACGTGACCACCCACGTGGGTCTCGAACACGGTCTCCGCGATCGGGACCGGCAGCAGGTTGTGGTCCCGAGGCTTGATCCGGTCGAACTGCTCGGTGAACACGCGGAACGCGTGGTCGGCGGGGACGTGGACGACGATCTCTCGGCGTACCCGGGTCTCTTCGTCAGTGCTCGCGGTCATCTGCCTGCTCCTGTTCTGCCAGCTGCTTGAAGTTGTCGAGCACCGTGCCCCAGAACGCGTCGAGCTCCGAGCGGAGCTGAGCGAGCCCCTGGGGGTGGGCCCGGTAGATGTGGTGGCGACCGACCTGCCGCACCCGGACCAGGCTGGCCTCCTTGAGCACCCGGAGGTGCTGCGAGACCGCCGGCCTGCTGACCGGAAGCTCCTCGGCCAGCTCGGTGACCGACTGCGGGCGGTCCACCAGACGCGCGAAGATCCCACGCCGCGTCGGGTCACCCAACGCGGTCCAGGCATCCACCGTCGTCGTTGGCACAACGCGTAAGTTACCACTTACGCGTTTGATCCACCAGTGCGCGATGAGTTCGTACGTCGGCGCCGGTCGACCTCCCCGTGACGACGTACGACATCTGGGCCGCCGTGCACGCCGAGCGCGGTGCCCTCGCGGCCGACCTGGCCGAGCTCTCCCCCGACCAGTGGTCGACGCCGTCGCTGTGTGAAGGCTGGGACGTCCACGACGTCCTCGCCCACCAGCTCGAGACCGCGAGGGAGACCCGGCTGCGGTTCTTCCGTCGGTTCGCCGCCGCCGGGTTCGACTTCGACCGGTACAACCAGCGCGGGGTGCGGGCGGAGCGCCGCGCGGATCCCGCCGAGACCCTCGCCGCGTTCGTCGCGGTGGGGGCGTCGACCGCGACTCCGCCGGCGCCGCTCGCCAGCAGGTTGGTGGAGGTGTTCGTGCACGGCGAGGACATCCGTCGCCCGCTGGGTCTCGCGGGTGACTACCCGCTCGAGGGCGTCGCCCTGGCGATCCGGCACCAGTCCGGGGTGAGCGCCGGGATGGGCGGTGCCAAGCAGCTCGTGAAGGGGCTGCGGATCCGCGCCACCGACACCGACCTCGACCTCGGCGATGGCCCGGTCGTCGAGGGCGCCGCGATCTCGTTGCTCCTGGTCCTCTGCGGTCGCGCGGTGGCGATCGACGAGGTGGGTGGCGCCGGCGCGGACACGCTGACCGGACGGCTCTGACGCGCCGACCGCTGTTGTGCTCCGGGCGGGTTCAGTGATGGGTTGTTCGCAGCACTGCACCTCTCGGGCTCAGGCGCTGCGCCGACGATGAGGAGACGCGATGACCGGACTCGCGGAGCTCGCCGAGCTCGACGTCCTGGAGGCCGCGGGAGCCGCCTTCTGTGCCCAGCAGTCCGAGCGCCTGGCCGAGCTCGGGATCGACGTCGCGTCCATGCCGGTGAGCCACCTCGCGATCCGCACACCCACGTGGACGTCGTACCTGCAGCTGCGGGACGGGCTCGAGGCGCACGCGTCGGCGAACCTCGAGAACGTCTGGAACGGGCGGCCGATCTCGAAGATCCTGCTCGCCCGGCCGCTGCGACTGGGGCTGCGGACGGTCGACCTGATCGAGCTGATCCCACCCTTCCACCAGCGGGTCTACCCGATGGGGCTCGAACACGTCGCGTTCGTCGTCGGCGACGGTCTCGAGGAGTTCGTCGAGCGGTACGCCGACGTCCTCACCGGCCGACAGTTCCAGACGCGGAGCTTCCGGCCGGCGTACCGGATGTTCGACGACTACACGCACGTGAAGTTCTACGCGTGGTCGCTGTACGACGCGTGCGTGCGGGAGGGTGCGACGTTCGAGGGGTTCGTGCACGCCGATTGGCACCCGGCCGATGCCGACGCAGGGCCCTACGAGATCGGCTGCGCCGATGCCTGATCGCCCGTTCGCGGTGATCACCGGCGCGAGCGGCGGGATCGGCAGCCAGCTGGCTCGCGGGTTCGCGGCCGGCGACCACGACCTGGTCCTCCAGTTCCGGCGAGACGAGGACTCGGTCGCGGAGCTCGCGAGGGAGCTGCGCACCCACGGCGCGCACGTCGAGGTGCTCCGCGCGGACCTGACCACACCTGGGGGGATCGCCAAGGTCTTCGCCCAGGTCCCCGACGGGCGGCGGCTCGCCGTACTGGTCAACAACGCCGGCGCCTACCCGTCGCGGGAGTTCCTCGACACCACCCCCCGGGACTGGCAGGACGTCATGGCGCTGAACGTCATCGCGCCGTTCGAGTGCATCCGCGCCGCGGCGACCCGCATGCACGACGGGGGCAGCATCATCAACATCGCATCGATCGCGGGCCACCGAGCCCCGGCGGACCAGGCGGCGTACGGCGCCAGCAAGGCCGCCCTGCTGTCACTCACCCGCACCGCCGCGCTGGCCCTCGGGGACCGCGGCATCCGGGTGAACGCGGTCAGCCCCGGGCTGGTCCGTCGGCAGGGCATCGAGCAGGCCTGGCCTGACGGGGTCGAGCGGTGGCGGCGACGGAGCCCGCTCGGCCGATTGGTCGAGCCGGCGCAGATCGCCGAGCTCTGCCTGTTCCTGGCCGGCCCCGCGGCCACGATGATCACCGGGCAGGAGTACGTCATCGACGGCGGCGTCACCGTGGCCGAGGACTACTGAGACGGGAGGAAGACACCGTCCGGGTCGACGGTCTTCTGAAGTCGCCGGAGCCGCGTGCCGACGGCACCGGGGAAGGCGCGCGCGACGGCGCGTGCGGTGTGCGGACGGCTGTCGAAGTTGAGATAGCTGCCCTCGGTCTCGGGCTCGATGTCCGCCCAGACACGGTCGAGCTCATTGATGTCGGTCGGTGGGAACGCCGCAAGCACGACCATGACGTGCTGATGGCGATGCGAGAACGCCATCGCCGAACGTGCGATGTCATGCACCGCGCCGCCTAGCGAACGCAGCTGAACCGCGGCACCGCCGAGATCCCGGAGCGCCGCCATCACCCTGCCGGCCAGCTCAGGCGTCAGCTCCTCGGCCAGGCCGTTCGCCGCCACCGCCGGCTGCTGGCCGACATTGGCGTGGAGGTGGCCCTCGGGGAGCAGGGCGGCGTACGTCGTGATCTCGGAGCGCGCATCCAACACGCGCCCGATGCCGGTCAGCGGGGCGGTCAGCTCCCGCGTCAGGTGCGTGCGACCTGAGACCACCGCGGCGATCTCGGCGACCCAGCCCTCGCGTGACGGCATCACGGTGACGAAGCTGGTCAGGTCGCGCGGGGCCGACGCCATGACTGCACCCCAGTGGGACAAGGCGAACCCATCCGGGTCGACCTGGATCCGAAGCCGCGTGATGCCCACTTCGCGAACGGGTGCGGCAACGAAGTCGAAGCTGGTGACGACACCCAGGCTGCCGCCGGCGCCACGCAGCCCCCAGAACAGCTCTGCCTCATGGTCCTCGTCTGCCGCGACCACGGAGCCGTCGGCGAGCACGACCGTGGCAGCGCGGGCGTGGTCGATGGTGAGGCCGTAGGAGCGGGTCAGCCAGCCCACGCCGCCGCCGGTGGCCAATCCGCCCACACCGACGTTCCCGTGGTCGCCGGACGAGATCGCCCAACCGGCAGGGGCGAGCTCCCGCGCAACCCCCGCCCATCGCGCACCAGCGCCGACCCGCACCAGTCGACGGCCAGGATCCAGCACCGTGACGTCGTCGAGTCTCGAGACGTCGACGACGATCCCGCCGTCGTTGGTCGACGCGGGGCCGTGGCCACCGCTGCGTACAGCGAGAGGTCGAGGGTCCTTGCGCGCGAGCTCGATGGCGTCGACGACGTCACCTACGCTCCGGGGGCGGAGAATCAGGGCCGGCGCTCCGACCGTGGAGTACGTCGACCGCAGCGCGTCGTACTCGTGGTGGCCCGGCGCGACGGCGTCGCGGCGGAGCGTTTCTGGCACGGCTGCCGACGAGTGAGCGGTCGTGGACATGTGTTTCCATTCGTTATGATTGCTTCAAGCTTGAAGTGAAGTCTGAAGATTAGTTCATGCTTGAAGTAAGATCAACCCATGCCTCGCTCAAGAACGCCGCAGTGGCTGACTCCGGAAGAGAGCGACGCGTGGGTCGCGGTGCTCAGCATGCTGGTGCTGCTACCCCCGCGCCTGGACGCGCAGCTCAACGAGGACTCCGAGCTCAACCTGTTCGAGTACCTCACGCTGCACGCGCTCTCCACCGCGCCGGGTAGATCGCTGCACATGCGCGCCCTCGCGGAGATGACAGACGGCTCCCTGTCACGGATCTCGAACGTCGTCAAGCGGCTCGAGCAGCGCGGGTGGATCCGCCGAGAACCCGATCCCGACGACGGGCGCTCCACGATCGCATCCCTGACCGATCATGGGTGGGCCGGCCTCCAGGCGGCCGCTCCCGGCCACGTCGAGACGGTGCGGCGCTACGTCCTCGAGCCGCTGACCGCCGCCCAGATCCGGACACTGGGTGCGATCGGCCTACGCGTGCGCGAGCGGATCGAGGCAGACCTGCCACCGCGGCGGCTGCGTCCCGGCTGACACTCGGGAGAGGCTGTAGAGGTGGCCCTTGCCGTGTGCCTGCTCTTCGACCCCCGCTCCGACCAGCTGATGCGGGAGCTGTGGGCTCGGCTCGAGGACGAGGGCGTCGCCACCCTGGCGACGCACACCCACCGCCGCCACCACCCGCACCTGTCGTACGTCGTGCTCCGCAGCTGGGACCTCGCCCGGGTCCAGGAGGCGCTCGCCGAGCAGCCGCCGGCCGAGCCGTTCACGATGGGCTTCCACGGCACCCTGTCGTTTCCGCGCGGACGGGCCGCGCTGGCCCCGGCGATCACCGCCGACGTCGCGCTCCGCCAGTGGCGCATCGTCACGGCACTGGAGGCGACCGGCGCCGAGGTGCACCGCAACTACCAGGCCGGCCAGTGGGTGCCGCACGTGTCGGTGGCCACCCGAGCCCAGGGCGCGAAGCTCGCGAGCGTGGTGCGCTCGATCGCCGACGTGCTCCCCCTGAGCGTGCGGGTGGACCGCGCGGCGCTGGTGGACAGCAGCAGCGGCCGGACCTGGCCGCTGCCGCACGTCATCTAGGCCGCCGTCGGGTCCGCCGTCAGGGCGCGGGCCGGCGCGACGGCACTCCGCGCCGCGATGTGCCGGACGACGTGCGCCGCGTCCTTACCGACGCCGCCCACCGTGTGGGAGTTGAACATGTACTCGAACTCCTGGCCCAGCACGTAGAGGCCGGGCTGGCCGGTGACACAGCCACGCTCGCTGTCCAGCCTGCCGGAGGAGTCGAGGCCCGGGAGGTCGATCCAGCCGAACCCCGGCCGGAACCCGGTGCACCAGATGACGTTGGCGACGTCGAGGACCTGACCGTCCTCGGTCTCGGGGCGGCCGTCGACGACACCGGCGATGCGGGGCAGGCGCTCGATGCCGGCCGCTACCAGGTCCTTCTCCTTCTGCCGGATCAGCAGCTCGCCGTGGCCCTCCAGCGCCTCGGCGCGGACCTTGCGGCCGGGCTTCCGGTCCTGGGTGAGGACGTGCTCCCACACCCACCAGATCATCGGGAACGCCAGCCGACCCTGCCAGCCACGGACGTCGATCGGGAGGTACCCGACGTTGCGACCCGCGAGGTAGACGGGGTGGGTCGCGCCCACCTCGACCCCGATCTCCGCCCCCGAGTTGCCGGCACCGACGATCAGCACCGCCCCCGACTTCAGCTGCGCAGGGTTGCGGTAGTCGGCGGAGTGCAGCTGCACGATCTCGCTCGAGAGCTCGTCGGCGAAGTGCGGCGTCCGGGGCATGCGGTGGTAACCCGTGGCGATGACGACGTTCTCCGCGCGGAAGGCCTCCGAGCCCGCGGTCACCAGGAACCCGTCCCCCTCGCGGAAGAGGCCGTCGACGCGGGTGCCGAGACGGATCGGGAGGTCGAACCTCGCGGCGTACTCCTCCAGGTGGTCGACCATCTCGTCCTTGGTGGGGAACCGGTAGCCGCCGGCGAACGCCCCCTCCGGCAGACCGTCGCGGATCGAGGGGGTGAAGAGCCGCAGCGAGTCCCAGCGGTTCAGCCAGGATCCTCCGACGCGGTCCGCGCCGTCCAGAATCACGAACGGCCGGCCGCGCTTCGCCAGGTGGTACCCGGCGGACAGACCGGCCTGACCGGCGCCGATCACGATCGTCTCGAGCTGCGTTGCCTCGTTGTCCATGGTGCCCTCCTCGAGCTGATGTCTGGCTCGAAGGTAGGGACGACGGAGCGTCCGCCGCGTCGGTGAATCCACCCAATCGCCGGCCGGTGGCGAGTGGGTACCTCGCTAGAAGAGGCCGCGCTCGAACGCGTATGCCGTGGCGGCCGCCCGCGACGAGACGCCGAGCTTGCCGAGGATGTTGCTCACGTGCCGGTCGACGGTGCGCTCGCTGAGCACCAGCTGGTCGGCGATCGCCCGGTTGGTGGCGCCGGTGGACACCAGACGGAGCACTTCGAGCTCCCGCGGGGAGAGCGGTCCGTCAGGCTGCCCCGAGGTGCTGTCGAAGGCCCCCAGCTCGTCGAGGAGGCCGCGCGCCGCCGCCACCTCGCGGTCTGCCGACTCGACATCGCCGAGCTCGCGGCAGGCATCGGCGATCAGGAGCCGGGTGCGCGCCTCCTGGTACGGCGCCCGCAGCTCCACCCACTGGCGCAGCGCGGTGCGGGCCGCCGTCAGCGCCAGCTCGGGGCGGGCGTCGGCCAGGCCGACGATCGCCCGGCCCTGGGCGTGGAAGGCGGCCACCACCGGAGCGCGGCACTTCTCCGCGAGCCGACCGAGCTCCTCGGTCGCGGCGGCCGCACCCGCGGTGTCCCCGGCCGTCGCCAGGATCTCGACGGCGGCGAAGGCCACCTCCACGCGCTTCGCGTCGTCCTGCGACTCCGCGAGGCACCGGCGGACCATCGCCGCAGCTGCCTGGAGGCTCCCCTGCGCCAGGCGGAGCAGGGCCAGGCCGGGCTGCGGGTCGCAGCCGAGCCGCCCCGCTGCGGCGTACTCCTCCTCAGCGGCGTCGTAACGACCCTGCAGGCGGTCCAGCCCTCCGCGCACGTACGCCGCCCAGCCGGCCGCCCACGGGTCGACGTCGGCGGTGCCGACCAGGTCGAGGACGGCGCGGGCCTCCGACCAGGCGCCGTGCAGCTGCTCGATCTCGGCACGGCGTACGCGGCACTCGCCGGTGAAGTTGCCGAGCTCGGGCTGCTCCGCGCACCAGCGCGCCATCGCGGCCGTCCACTCCTCGGCCCGCCGGAGCTCGTAGACGGTCCAGCAGCCGGTGATCGCGCCGCAGTAGACGATGCCCGTCACCATCGGCGACAGGGCGCCACCGGCGAGCTCGACCATGGCCTCGTCGAGCCGGGCCAGGCCCTCGGCGGGGCGGCCGGCCTCGAGGAGCAGCAGCCCCTCCTGATGCAGCGCGAGCCCGACCAGGTCGGGACTGCCCAGCCGGCGTCCCGCGGCCACCGCCTCCTGGGTGAGAGCCGTCGCCCGGTCGAGGTCACCGGCACCGGCCGCCTCGAGGGAGGCGGAGACCTTCAGGAAGGCCGCGGGGACGGAGTCGGTGCCGTCCTCCTCGACGTGCCGCGCGGCCCGCGCCAACCAGCCGCCACCCGCCCCGACGTCGCCGGTGACCATCCGCTGGATCCCGATCCACAGGGCCGCGCCCGCGGCGCCCACCAGCTCACGCCGCGCCAGGTGATGCTCGTAGGCCCGCTCGCGGATCGCGAAGTACTCCTCCATCCGGCCGACCATCATCGCGGAGACGGCGTACCGGTCGAGGTCGTCGGCATCGAGGTCCGCGACGGTCGCGTAGAGGTCGTAGGCGCGCGACCACGCCCGAGCGTCGTGCGCGCTCCTAGCCTCTGCGACGCTGGCGCCGGTCTCCACCCGACCAGTATCGACCGATCCGGCGCCCTGAGGATCCCGGCGTCGCCCGGGGGCGGGCGTAGGTGACCAGCGGTGGGCCGCAGGGGATCGAGTGGAAGACGTAGGCGCGGGCCTCACGCTCGCCCGGCACGTCGCCGCTCATGCGGCGGTCACCTCGTCGGCCTCGGGCGGCACCGACCCCGCGAGCAGCCCGTCGGCGGCCGCTGCCAGCTGTGCCGTTGCTCCTCGAGACGTGCCCCAGGCCGCGACCTGCAGGCCGTCGGGGCGGACCAGCGCTGCACCGTGGGCGCCGACGCCGAGGGACCGCGCGACCACGGGTTCGAGCCCGACGAACGAGATCGGCACCCGCGTCCAGAGGGCGTTCGCCGCCTCCGCCCAGGACCGGTTCGTCGCGTCCGCGAAGAGGGTCAGCCCCGGCCCGAGCAGGTCGAGCGTCGACACCTCACCGGGCTCCACCCACACGTGCCTCATCCGGCCGCCGAGGTCGACCGCGAGCTCCGTGGACACGTCGCGGCGCGACCCGAGGGGGTCGGCCGAGCGCGCGACGTTGTAGGCGACCGAGGCCCGCCGCTCCGGCTCGTACGTCGACAGCAGGGCCGAGGGAGCCCACCCGCGCAGCACCCAACCGAGCTTCCATCCGAGGTCCGACCCGTCGGCGATCGCGATGTTGAGCCCGGTGCCACCGCGGGGTGTGACGCGGTGGGCCGCGTCACCCACGAGGAAGACGTCCCCGACCCGGAACGTGTCGGCCAGCTGCGCCCCGGAGGTGAAGCTGCCGAACCGCTCCAAACGTACGTCGAGCCCGTCGACGCCCGAGGCCCGCTGGATCCGGCGGCGGACCTCGTCGGCGGTGGGTTCGCCGCCCTCCTCGTGGTGGTAGCCCGCCTGCAGCCCGAACAGCCAGCGGTCGCCCTGGCCGGCGGGCAGCAGGGTGCCGCTGCCCTCCGGGTCGGTGATGGAGTACAGCAGGTGGCGGTGCTCCCCCAGCACCTCCCACAGCGGGGCGCGGAAGACGGCCTGGATGCCCGACATCGCGTCGTCCGGCCCGGTCATGCCGATGCCGAGGGCGGCGCGTACGGCGCTGCGCGCGCCGTCGGCCCCGACGACGTACCCCGCCTCGACCGTGTGGAGCTGTCCGTCGGGGTCACGCAGGGTGAGCGCGGCCCCGTCACCCGCACCGCCCGCGCGCACGTCGACGACCTCGACCCCACGCTGCACGGTGACCCCTGGCATCGAGGCGAGGGACTCGGCGAGCACCTCCTCGAAGACGTCCTGCGCGACACACAGGGCCTCGGTCGGGCTGACCATCGCGCTCTGGCTGGTCGAGGGATAGCCCACGTTGATGCGGACGCCGTCGGCTGCCCTGGCGGCCGTCGGCGCCTCGAGCATCGTCATCTCGACGGCGTCGGCTCCCTCGCGGATCCGGTCCTCGAGCCCCCACGCACGCATCAGCTCCATCGTGCGCACGCTGAGGACCGTCGCTCGCGGGAGCGGCGAGCCGCCCTGCCGTCGCTCCACCAGCAGCACCTCGGCCCCGGCCCGCGCCAGCGCGCTCGCCGCGGTCAGTCCGGCGGCGCCGGCACCGACCACGACGACGTC
>DASTDJ010000084.1:0-6988 GCA_035710425.1 Nocardioides sp. | reverse complement strand
CCGGATCGGGCAGCGCGACGTTGGCCGCGACCAGCGTCACCTCGGCCCCGCGGGCCACCGCCGCCCGCGCCAGCGCGTACCCCTGCCGGCCGGACGAGCGGTTGCCGAGGAAGCGCACCGGGTCGAGGTACTCGCGGGTGCCACCGGCGGAGACCACGATATGGCGGCCGGTGAGGTCGGCCGGAGCGATGCCACGGGCGAGTACGTCGAGGGCCACCTCGAAGATCTCCGGTGGCTCCGGCAGCCGGCCCTTGCCGGTGTCGACGCCGGTCAGGCGGCCCTCCGCCGGCTCGATGACCAGGGCGCCGCGCTCCCGCAGGGTGGCGACGTTGGCGCGGGTGGCCGCGTGCTCCCACATCTCGGTGTGCATCGCCGGTGCGAAGACCACCGGGCAGCGCGCAGTGAGCAGCGTGTTGGACAGCAGGTCGTCGGCCATGCCGTGGGCCGCCTTCGCCAGCAGGTCGGCCGTGGCGGGCGCCACGACGACCAGGTCGGCCTGCTGGCCGATCCGCACGTGCGGCACCGCCTCCACGCCGGTCCACACGTCCGTGGCCACGGGCTTGCCCGAGAGCGCCGACCAGGTCGCGGCGCCGACGAACTTGAGCGCCGACTCGGTGGGCACCACCGTCACGTCGTGGCCGGACTCGGCGAGCAGCCGCAGCAGCTCGCAGACCTTGTAGGCCGCGATGCCGCCGGAAACTCCGAGGACGACACGAGGCCGCTCCCCCGGTGGGGGAACGACCTCGGCGATGTCGTTGCTGGTCAGTGGGTCACTCTTCGTCGGAGCTGAGCGACGCGTCGAGGGCGGCCTGCTTGGCGGCCGCCTCCTCCGCGGCCAGCTCGGCCGGGTCGACGTCCTCACAGGTCAGCAGGTCGTCGTTGATCTCGCGGAGCGCGATCGACAGCGGCTTCTCCTGCACGTGGGTGTCGACCAGCGGCCCGACGTACTCCAGCAGGCCCTCGCCGAGCTGGGAGTAGTAGGCGTTGATCTGACGGGCCCGCTTGGCGCTGTAGAGGACCAGCTTGTACTTGCTGTCGGTCTTGGTGAGCAGGTCGTCGATCGGAGGGTTGGTGACACCCTCGGCGGCGATGTTGGGCGCAGACACGCGTAAGCCTCGCTGTAGTGGTGTAGGAGTCAGGGTCGATCAGGGCGCGACGGCTCCTGGCCGAGCATCATCAAGGCTACCAACTGGTCGGCCGCATCGTGAACTTCATGGTTGACGATGGTCTCGTCGAACTCGTTCTCGGCGGCCATCTCCTCCCGAGCGGTGTCCAGCCGGCGGGCTCGCTCCTCCTCGCTCTCGGTGCCCCGGCCCACCAGTCGCCGGACCAGTTCCTCCCAGCTCGGCGGCTTGAGGAACACGAACAGCGCCTCGGGCATCGCGTCACGCACCAGCCGAGCGCCCTGCAGGTCGATCTCGAGCATCGACGGCCGGCCCGCGGCCAGCGCCTCCTCGACCGGCTTGCGCGGGGTGCCGTAGCGAGCCGCCTTGTGCACCACCGCCCACTCGAGCAGCTCGTCGGCCTCGACCATCCGGTCGAACTCCTCGTCGGAGACGAACCAGTAGTGCACGCCGTCGACCTCGCCGGGACGTGGTGCCCGGGTGGTCGCGGAGACGGAGATCCACACGTCGGGGTGCCGCTCGCGGACTGCAGCCGCGACCGTGCCCTTGCCGACCGCGGTGGGGCCGGCGAGTACGACCAGTCGGGTGGGGCGCGGGGTGGGCTCCGTCGTCACTCGCCGAACTCGCGCTCGAGCGCGGCGACCTGCTTGCTCCCGAGCCCGCGCACCCGACGGGACTCTGCGATCCGGAGCCGCTCCATCACCTGGCGAGCGCGCACCTTGCCGAGCCCGGGCATGGACTGCAGCAGGTCGATGACGCGCATCTTGCCGATCACCTCGTTGGTCTCGCCCTCACGCAGCACGTCGACGATCGACGCACCGGAGTTCTTGAGCCGGTTCTTGATCTCGGCTCGTTCGCGTCGAGAGGCGGCGGCCTTGTCGAGGGCCGCCTGTCGCTGTTCGGGTGTCAGCGGGGGCAGAGCCACGTGTGCAGATCCTTCGTCGCGGAGGTGAAGGCGGGGGGAGCACCGCCGGGGCCAATCTAGTCAGAACCTCACGGCAGCGGCAATTGCTCGGATGTAACGAGTTCTAGTTGTGCCGACTACAGGGTCAGCGGCGTCTTGCACACATCGCGCGCCTGCTGCTCGACGCCGTTCAGGGCCTCGGCCATCTCGGGGGTGGCCAGTGCCTGGGCGGCCGCGTCGATAGCGTCCAGCTGGTCGGTGGTGAGGCCTGCGGGCGGGCGCGTCCGGTCGTACGCCGCGGGGTCGACGTCGGCGTCCTCGAGGGCCGCGACCAGGTCGCCGATCCGCGTGGTGACGGTGTCCCACTCGTCCTGGATGTCGTGGGGTGCCTTGCCCGCCAGCTTCTCGAACTCGGGCAGCGCCTCGATCAACCCGGTGGGGCCCCCTGCGGCCAGGTCCTCGGAGAGGGCCGGTCGCTGGGCCTCGACCTCGTCGCAGTAGCTGGCGAACGGGTCGTCGTCGTCA
The DNA here is from genome assembly GCA_035710425.1 of Nocardioides sp. Classification (GTDB taxonomy): domain Bacteria; phylum Actinomycetota; class Actinomycetes; order Propionibacteriales; family Nocardioidaceae; genus Nocardioides. The sequence goes on along the minus strand of DASTDJ010000084.1, from coordinate 4,435 downwards.
CCGCAGCCCGCTGTCAGCAGCAACCCGACGGCGAGGATCGCCGCCCCGGCAAGGCGATCCCTCACCCGGTCAGGCCGCGCAGCTCGTCGTTGACGCGGGCGACGGCGTCGCGCATCGCGTTGCGGTCGGGGCCGAGTCGCAGCACGTCGCGCGACGAGCTCGGGACGACGTGCCGAGCGGCGGAGCCGAAGATCCTGCCGATGTCGGCCGTGGTGCCGCCCTGGGCGCCGTACCCCGGCGCCAGGATGGGGCCGTTGAAGTCGAGGTCGATGCCTGGCTCGGGGATGGTGGCGCCCACCACCGCACCGAACGAGCCGAGCGGCACGGCCTCGGCGTTGAGCTCGCGCAGGTGGTCGATCATCCGGGCGCCCACGGTGGTGCCGTCGGTCGTCGCGCCTTGCACCTCGACGCCCTCCTTGTTGGACGTCAGCGCGAGCACGAACACACCGGCGTCGTGCTTGCGCGCGGTGTCGATCATCGGTGCGATCGAGCCGAAGCCCAGGAAGGGGCTGGCGGTGATCGCGTCGACGGCGAGCGGCGAGGTCTGGTCGAGGTAGGCATCGGCGTAGGCCTGGGAGGTCGAGCCGATGTCGCCCCGCTTCACGTCGAGCAGCACCAGCGCGCCGGCCTCGCGGCTCTCGTGCACCACCCGCTCGAGCACCGCGATCCCGGCGCTGCCGAACCGCTCGAAGAACGCCGACTGCGGCTTGACCATCGAGACGTACGGCGCCACCGCCTCAACCACCGTGAGCGCGAACGTCTCCAGGCTCGCCACGTCGTCGACCAGGTCCCAGGCGTGCAGCAGCTCCGCGTGCGGATCGACGCCGACGCAGAAGGGTCCGCGGTCGGCGATGGCGGCGTGCAGGCGGGTTCCGAAGGTCACGTGGGGACTCCCTTGATGATGCGGCGAGGCCAGAGCGGCCCGTCGTAGATGAATGCGGTGTAGCCCTGCAGGAGGGTGGCGCCGGCGTCGAGCCGGGCGCGGGCGTCGTCGGGGGTGGTGATCCCGCCGACACCGACGAGCGTCATGGCCGGGCCGACCCGGTCGCGGAGCATCCGCATCACGGCGTCGGCGCGCTCGGTGAGCGGGTGCCCGGACAGCCCGCCCGCGCCGATCCCCTCGATCGTCGCGGCATCGGTGGCCAGGCCGTCCCGGGAGACAGTGGTGTTGGTGGCGATCATCCCGTCCAGGCCCAACGCGACCGCCAGGTCAGCGACCTCGAGCACGTCCTTGTCGGCGAGGTCGGGAGCGATCTTCACCAGCAGCGGCACCCGCTCGTCGGTCACCTCGTCGGCGACCCGGCGCACCTGCACGAGCAGCGGCCGCAGCCGGTCGACCGCCTGCAGGTCGCGCAGGCCGGGCGTGTTCGGCGAGCTCACGTTGACGACCAGGTAGTCGGCGTGCGGCGCCAGCAGCCGGGTGCTCTTCTCGTAGTCGGCCTCGACCGCCGCCTGGTCGTCGTCGGGCACGACCTTGGTCTTGCCGATGTTGACGCCCAGCACCGGCCCGGGACGGCCGCCTCGCTGCCGCGAGCGCTGCGCCAGCCGCGCGGCCACGACCTCGGCGCCGTCGTTGTTGAATCCCATCCGGTTGACCACCGCCCGGTCCTCCGGCAGCCGGAACAGGCGCGGGCGTGGGTTGCCCGGCTGCGCCTCGCCGGTGACCGTGCCGACCTCGACGTGCCCGAAGCCCAGCGCCGCCAGGGCGTCGATGCCCACGGCGTTCTTGTCGAACCCGGCCGCCAGGCCGAGCACGTTGGGGAAGGTCAGGCCCATCGCCTCCACCGCTCCCCCGGGCTTGGCGCGCCGGCCGAGCACCGGCCGAGCGGCGCGGATCGCCCGGAACCCGAGGTGGTGCGCCTTCTCGGCGTCGAGCCGCCGGAGGCCGTGGTCGAACAGCGCGCGGTACATCAGGTGCGCCGAGCCCAGTCCTGCAGCGACCGCACCCCGATGTCGCCGCGCTTCAGCGCCTCGATCCCCTGCACCGCGGCGCCGAGTCCCTGGACGGTCGTCACGCACGGGATGTTGGCGCGCACGGCGGCGGTGCGGATCTCGTAGCCGTCGAGCCGCGCGCCGCCGCTGCTGTCGCCGTACGGCGTGTTGACGACCAGCTGGATCTCGCCGCCGAGGATGAGGTCGACCGTGGTCGGCTCGCCGTCGGGCCCGGGACCTTCGTGCTGCTTGCGGACCACCCTGGCCTGCACGCCGTTGCGACGCAGCACCTCGGCGGTGCCCTGGGTCGCGAGGATCTCGAAGCCCTGGTCGGCGAGCACCTTGATCGGGAAGATCATGTGCCGCTTGTCGCGGTTGGCCATGCTCACGAACACCCGGCCGCTGGTGGGCAGCGGGCCGAACGCGCCGGCCTGCGACTTGGAGAAAGCCGTGCCGAAGTCGGCGTCGAGCCCCATCACCTCGCCGGTGGACTTCATCTCCGGCCCGAGCACGGTGTCGACGTTGCTGCCGTCCTTGGCCCGGAACCGGTTGAACGGCATCACGGCCTCCTTGACCGCGATCGGCTGGTCCGGCGGCAGCGTGCCGCCGTCACCCTCATCGGGGAGCACGCCGGCGGCGCGCAGCTCCTTCACGCTCTCGCCCATCATCATCCGCGCCGCGGCCTTGGCCAGCGGCGTCGCCGTCGCCTTGGAGACGAACGGCACCGTGCGGCTGGCGCGCGGGTTGGCCTCGAGCACATAGAGCACGTCGGAGCCGAGCGCGAACTGGATGTTGAGCAGGCCACGGACCCCGACGCCGCGGGCGATCGCCTCGGTGGCCTCCCGGATCCGGTTCACCTCGGCGGCACCGAGGGTGATCGGGGGCAGGGCACACGACGAGTCGCCGGAGTGGATTCCGGCCTCCTCGATGTGCTCCATGACGCCGCCGAGGTAGAGCTCCTCGCCGTCGTAGAGCGCGTCGACGTCGATCTCGACGGCGTCGTCGATGAACCGGTCGACGAGGACCGGGTGGGCCGGGCTGATCTCGGTGGCCCGCTCGATGTAGCCGCGCAGCGCCGCCTCGTCGTAGACGATCTCCATGCCGCGCCCGCCGAGCACGTACGACGGCCGCACCAGCACCGGGTAGCCGATCTCGTCGGCGATCTCGCGGGCATCGTCGAAGCTGGTCGCGGTGCCGTGCTTGGGCGCGGGGAGCCCGGCCCGGTGCAGCACCCGCCCGAACGCGCCGCGCTCCTCCGCGAGGTGGATGGCCTCCGGTGAGGTGCCGACGACGGTCACGCCGTGGTCCTTGAGCCCCTGCGCGAGCCCGAGCGGGGTCTGTCCGCCGAGCTGACATATGACGCCCGCGACCGGGCCGGCCTGCTCCTCGGCGTGCACGACCTCGAGCACGTCCTCGAGCGTCAGCGGCTCGAAGTAGAGCCGGTCGGAGGTGTCGTAGTCGGTCGAGACGGTCTCGGGGTTGCAGTTGACCATCACGGTCTCGTAGCCCGCCTCGCTGAGCGCCAGCGATGCGTGCACGCAGGAGTAGTCGAACTCGATGCCCTGTCCGATCCGGTTGGGGCCGCTGCCCAGGATGATCACCGCGGGTCGCTCCCGCGGCGCCACCTCGGTCTCCTCGTCGTAGGACGAGTAGTGGTAGGGCGTGGCCGCCGCGAACTCCGCGGCGCAAGTGTCGACGGTCTTGTAGACCGGCCGGATCCCGAGCGCGTGCCGGACCCCGCGGACCACGTCGTCGGTCATCCCGCGGATCTTGCCGAGCTGGGCGTCGGAGAAGCCGTGCCGCTTGGCCCGGAGCAGGATCTCGGGGGTCAGCTCGGGCGCGTTGAGCACCCCGATCGCAATCTCGGAGACCAGGAACAGCTGGTCGAGGAACCACGGGTCGATGCCGGTGGCGTCGTGCAGCTCCTCGAGGGTCGCCTCGGCCCGGATCGCGTCCATGACCTTGCGCAGCCGCCCGTCGTGGGGGACGCGTACGGAGTCGAGCAGCGTCTGCTTGTCGAGGTCGACCCACTCGTGGGTCCAGTAGAACGGGGCGTGGGCGTGCTCCAGCGAGCGCAGCGCCTTCTGCAGGGCCTCGGTGAAGTTGCGGCCGATGGCCATCGCCTCGCCCACCGACTTCATCTGCGAGGTCAGCTTGTCTTCCGCCTCCGCAAACTTCTCGAAGGTGAAGCGCGGGATCTTGGTCACCACGTAGTCGATCGTCGGCTCGAAGCAGGCGGTCGTCTCGCGCGTGATGTCGTTGGGCAGCTCGTGCAGCCGGTAGCCGACGGCCAGCTTGGCGGCGATTTTGGCAATCGGAAAACCGGTGGCCTTCGACGCCAGGGCGCTCGAGCGACTGACGCGGGGGTTCATTTCGATGACGATCATCCGCCCGTCGCGCGGGTTGATCGCGAACTGGATGTTCGAGCCGCCGGTTTCGACGCCGATCTCGCGGATGACCGCCAGGCTGGCGTCCCGCATCCGCTGGTACTCTTTGTCGCTGA
>DASTDJ010000083.1:0-5835 GCA_035710425.1 Nocardioides sp. | reverse complement strand
CCACGACCGGCTGGTCGTCGATCGACATGGCCTTCTCGATCGTCGCGTCGACCTGGTCGGCGACTCGCACGCCATGCCCACGCAGCCGTAGGCCTCGGCGAGCTTGACGAAGTCCGGGATCCGCCGGTCGGCGCCCGTGTGCAGGTCGGTGTTGGAGTAGCGCTCGTTGTAGAAGAGCGTCTGCCACTGGCGCACCATGCCGAGCGACTCGTTGTTGATCACCGCGACCTTGATCGGGATGGCGTTGATCGCGCAGGTGGCCAGCTCCTGGTTGGTCATCTGGAAGCAGCCGTCGCCGTCGATCGCCCACACGGTCTGGTCGGGGACGCCGACCTTCGCACCCATCGCGGCGGGCACCGCGAAGCCCATGGTGCCGAGGCCGCCGGAGTTGATCCAGGTGTTCGGCTTCTCGTAGCCGACGAAGTGGGCGGCCCACATCTGGTGCTGACCGACTCCCGCGGTGTAGACGGTGTCCTCGCCCGAGATCTCGCCGAGCCGCTCGATGACGTACTGCGGAGCGAGGCCGTCGGCGGGCGGCTCGTAGCCGAGCGGGTACTTCTTCTTCACGCCGGCGAGGAAGGAGACCCAGGCCTCGTAGTCGCCGGTGTGACCTGCCTCGGCCTCGGTGCGCAGGGCGACGACCAGGTCGCCGATCACCTCGCGCACGTCGCCGACGATCGGGACGTCGGCGTGCCGGTTCTTGCCGATCTCGGCCGGGTCGATGTCGGCGTGGATGACCTTGGCCCCGGGTGCGAAGGACTCCAACGCCCCCGTGACGCGGTCGTCGAAGCGGGCGCCCAGGCTGATGATCAGGTCGCTGCGCTGCAGCCCGGCCACCGCCGCGACCGTGCCGTGCATGCCGGGCATGCCGAGGTGCTGGGGGTGGCTGTCCGGGAACGCGCCGCGCGCCATCAGCGTGGTGACCACCGGCATGCCGGTGAGCTCGGCGAGGACCCGGAGCTCCTGGGCGGCCCGGGCGCGGATCGTGCCGCCGCCGACGTACAGCACCGGACGCCGCGACTCGAGGATGAGCTTCGCCGCCTCGCGGATCTGCTTCGCGTGCGGGCGCGTGACCGGTCGGTAGCCGGGGAGGTGCAGCTCGGCCGGCCAGTCGTACGTCGTCTGCGCCTGCAGCGCCGACTTGGCGACGTCGACGAGCACCGGGCCGGGCCGGCCCGTGGAGGCGATGTAGAAGGCCTCGGCGACGGTGCGCGGGATCTCGTCGGGGTCGGTGACGAGGAAGTTGTGCTTGGTGATCGGCATCGTGATGCCGCGGATGTCGGCCTCCTGGAACGCGTCGGTGCCGATGGCTGCGGCCCCGACCTGGCCGGTGACGGCCACCATCGGGACCGAGTCCATGTGCGCGTCGGCGAGCGGCGTCACCAGGTTGGTGGCACCAGGCCCCGACGTGGCCATGCAGACCCCGACCCGTCCGGTGGCGGCGGCGTACCCCTGGGCGGCGTGTCCCGCACCCTGCTCGTGGCGGACCAGGATGTGCCGGATCGAGGAATCCATGAGCGGGTCGTACGCCGGCAGGATCGCGCCGCCCGGGATGCCGAACACGTTGGTGGCACCCGCTGCCTCCAGCGACCGGATGAGGCTCTGCGCCCCGGTCATCTGCTCCGTCATCTGTCCTGTCCCTCGGTCCTCGATCGAATCCAACACCCAACAAAAAACCCCTCGGTTGCTGGGCAACGAGGGGCGACGCGCGGGCTAGTGGGTCAGCCGGCGCGTCCGATGCGTACAAGGTTGTGGCGCATGCGGACACGGTAGCCGTCGGTTCGTCGTCTCGTCAGCCGAGTCTGTCAGGCGTCCCAGGATACGGGACGCCGATCCCACCATGTGGCGGCGGGACGATCAGTCCTCGCGACCCTGCCAGGTGGTCACGCAGGCCTTGTTGCCCTGCGCGTCGGCGAGCACCCAGAACCGCGGTGCGTACTCGTCGGTGACCAGGGTGCCGCCGGCCTCGATGGCGGCCTGGATCCGGCCCGCGGCGACCTCGGGCGGGACCCGGATGTCGACGTGGAAACGCTGTCTCGGAGGCTCGTGGGGGTCGGTGGACTGGAACCACAGCGTCGGCAGCCGGCCGGACCCGTCGAACAGCTCCCGGTCGTCGCCGTCCGACGTCTGCAGGCCGAGCACTGCCGCCCAGAACGGCATGATCTCCTCCCGGTCGGCGCTGTCGAGCCCGATCTCCAGCACCTGTACGGCCGCCGGGTCGGCCTTGGCGCCGAGCTCGGCCGCGAAGCCGCTGATCGTCCGGGCCAGCTCGATGTCGCGCCGGGTCACTCCGCCGGTGTCGTGGCTGGTGAGCCGGACGACGACGCGCGGGTAGGTGAGGTCGATGTCGGGGTGGTGGTTGCGTTCCTCGGCCGCGGCGCCGATCCGGTTGACCAGCTCCAGCCCGGTCGCGAAGCTGCCGGTCTCGAACCGCGCGTGCAGGGTCCGGAACAGGATCCGCCAGTCGCTCAGGCCCTCGCCCTCGACGTCCTGGGCGGTCAGCCTGCGCTTGTCGTCGTTCATTGCGGGACCACCAGCTCCTTGATCACTCCGGGTGCGTGCGCGATCTCCCAGCGGTACCCGTCAGGGTCGCCGAAGTATCCGCTGTAGCCGCCCCACTCGCGCTTGACCGCCGGCTGGACCGGGTCGGCCCCGGCGGCTCGGGCGGTCTCCAGCACGGCGTCGACCTCCGCGTCGCCAGCCAGGTTGTGGGCGATCGTGATCGGCGCGACCCCGTCACCGCGCCGGATGGCGCCGACCTCGGCCTCGAAGTGGGGCTCGATCCAGAACGACAGCAGCAGGTGCTGGCCGGCCTGGATCATCAGGACGTCGTCGGGGACGTCCATGAACGCCTCCCAGCCCAGCCCGTCGAGGTAGAAGCGGCGGGTGGCGTCGAGGTCGGCCACCGCGAGGGTCACCAGGCTGATCCGCTGGTCCATGTCGTCGACCCTGCCACAGCGCGGCGACGTCGTTCTAGGACCCAGACGCACGGTCGGCGAACGAGTGGTGCTCGTGCTGCACCCGCCACTCGCCGTCGACCTTGCGGAGGCCGAGGGAGAGCCGCAGCCGCTGCTCGGGGATGGCCTCGAGCTCCTCGGGCGTGCCGCACCGCAGCAGCGCATACGCGTAGGCGACGTCGGCGCCTGCGACCACCTCGAGCGAGACGATCTCGAACGTCGCACCCGCCGCCTGCCAGCGGAAGAAGGGTGGCCAGACGTCGCGGTAGGCGTCGGTGCCGCGCACTCCGTCGTCGGGCGGCGGCACGTCGAACATCACGATGTCGTCGGTGTGCCGGTCGAGCACCTTCTCCAGGTCGCCGCCGTGCACCGCCACCGCCCACCGCTCGACCAGGGCCCGGATCTCCTGCTCGTCGTCCACCCGACGAGCCTTCCGCCGAAGCCCGGCTCGCGCAACCGTCCCGCCGGTTCGGGACGCGACGCCCTGATGCCTGGGACGCCGGGCGCACCACGGTGGACCGGACAACACCGCTACCCGAGGAGAAGACGAACGTGACCACGACCAACATCCCTGAGCCGACCCGCGACGTGGGCGAGGAGCGCTCGCGCCGCGTGTCGCCCACGACCAGCCGCGCCTGGGCCTTCGCCGGCATCGCGGCCGGTGTCGCCGGCATCGTGGGCATCCAGGCGTCCCTCGCCATCGACGCCGTCTACAACGACGACTACGCCGGGGACGCGGACAAGATCGCCGGCCGACTGGGCGACTTCGTCCCGCAGCTGCTGGTCCTGCACTTCGGCATGGTGATCGCCGCGATGCTGCTGCTCGTCTTCGCGGCCGGTCTGCGCCGCCGGCTCAAGGGCCAGACTCCGGTCGGCAGCCTCCTCCCCGACGTCGCCGCGGGCGGCCTGTTGCTCACCTCGGTGACGGCGCTGCTCGGCGCCGGTTTCACCACCGAGATCGTGTTCGGCCTCGAGGCGGACGACATCAAGCTCGACCCGGAGTTCGCCGCCCTGGTCGGTCACTGGGTCGGCACGATCCCGTGGCTCTGGATCGGGGCGGGCGCGGCAGGGGTCGCGGTCGCGATCGCCGGGCTGCGGCACGCCGCTGCCCCGCGCTGGATCGCCTGGGTCGCGGCGGTCCTGGGCGGCATCACGCTGCTCTTCGGCATCTCCCCCCTCCAGTACATGGCCGGCTTCACCGGGCCGCTGCTCGTGCTGCTGATGGCCGTGGGCTTCGGGTTCGGCGACCGACGGAGCAGGGCCGGCCGCTGAGCGTCGCGTCACGGTTCGACGAAAGCGCCGCGGTGCGGGCGTGAGTCGACCTACAGTGCCCGCCACCATGACTGTGGAGACGACGCGCGCCGTCGCGACCCCGGAGGTCGCGGCCACGGCGGTCCCGACCGCGGGGCGTGGCGACCGGATCCGGTCCCGGGCGGCCACGGCGATCGCCGTGGCCGCCTGGGCGATCGCCGTGATCGCCGTACTGCTGATGGTGGTGGGGCGCCCGGTCGTCGACGCGAACCTGTGGTTCTTCGTCGTCGACGTCGCGGTGGCCTGCGTCTACGGCACGGTCGCCGCGGTCACGCTGGCCCGCCGGGCACATCCGGTGCCCTGGATCCTGGGCGTTGCCGCGATCGGCGGCGGCCTCGCCGCGTTCGGCTACGGGTACGACGCGTGGTCGGCGCGCCCGGGCGGGATGCCGCCGAACGAGGCCCTGCTGATGCTCCAGAACACCGCCTGGGTGCCCGGCACGCTCGCGCTCTTTCTCGTGGTGCCCTGGCTGGTCCGCGACCACCCGCTCCGCCTCGAGTGGGTCGGGCTGCTCGCCGGCGCCGGCCTGACGCTGGCGGTGACCTACGCGGAGATCTTCACCCGACCCGGCGTGCCGTCGATGCTGTGGGCCTGCATCGGGGTCGGACTGGTCGCCGCGCTCGTCGTCGAGCTGCGCCGGCGGTTCGGGCCGGTCGAGGAGCGCAACGGCCTCGGGTGGCTGGCCCTGGGTACCGCGATCCTCGCGGTGTCGTTCGTCCCCGTGCTCACCCAGTGGGCGTGGCTGCCCTACTGGCTGACCCCGATCCTGCACCTGGTCTCGCAGACCGTGTTCCCCGCCGCGATCCTGGTGGCGGTGCTCCGCAACCGGATGTGGGGCCTGCGGCTCGTGGTGAGCCGGGCGGTGCTCGCCGGGCTGGTCGCCACCGGGCTGGTCTGTCTCTACCTGTCCGTGAGCCTGCTCCTCACGGCCGCGCTCCCGGGCGACGGCCTGCCCCAGCTGCTCGCCGCCGGCGCCGTCGCCGTCGCCGTCCAGCCGGTGCGGATCCGGCTGGCTCGTCGGGTGCACCGCCTCGTGTACGGCGACGCCGCCGACCCCGGCCGAGCGGTACGCCGCCTCGGTTCGCAGCTGGTCGGCAGCGGCACCGTCGAGGAGCTGCTGCGCGGGGTGGCCGAGGACATCGGACGGTCGATGCGGCTGGAGTCGGTCACCGTCGTCACCGAGGGTCTCGAACCCCTCCGGTGGGGTGTCCCGACCGAGCGACCGACGCTCGTGGACCTGCGCCACCGCGGAGAGCTGGTCGGCACCCTCGAGGTCACGCCGGTGCCCGGGGAGTCGCTGTCTGCGCGCGACCTGACCACGCTCGGGGACCTCTCGTCGGTGGTGGCCACCGCCGTCGCGGTGGCCCGGGCCGCGGCCGAGCTCAGTGAGGCGCGCGCCCGGCTCTCGCGGGTGCGACTGGAGGAGCGGCGGGTGATCCGGCGCGAGATCCACGACGGGCTCGGACCATCGCTGGCCGGCATCCGACTCGGCCTGCAGGGGGCCCGCAACCTGCTCGCGACCGACCCGGCGGCCGGGGAGGCGCTACTCGCGCACCTGCAGGACGAG
>DASTDJ010000082.1:0-7007 GCA_035710425.1 Nocardioides sp. | reverse complement strand
GATCGCGCTGGAGGACGACTACTTCGTCAGCCGCAAGCTCTACCCCAACGTCGACTTCTACTCCGGCCTGATCTACGAGGCGTTCCAATTCCCGCCGGAGATGTTCACGGTGCTGTTCGCGATCGGCCGCACGCCGGGCTGGCTGGCCCAGTGGCTCGAGCTGGTCCAGGACAAGGAGCAGAAGATCGCCCGGCCGAAGCAGATCTACACCGGGGACCGGGGACTCGACTTCACCCCCGCCTCCGAGCGCTGGAGTTGAGCGGAGGCCTGCGGCTCCGACGCTCGACGGCGGAGGACGTGGGCGCGATCCGGGCCCTCACGGCGGCCGCGTTCGCCGCGGCGACCCACTCCGCACCACCGGTCGACGGCACGGGCGACCCGGGCGAGGCCGCGCTGGTGGTGTGGTTGCTGGACGACCCGACGGCGATCCCTCAGCTGTCGCTGGTGGCCGAGCAGGACGGTGAGCTGGTCGGCCACGTCATCGGCAGCCGTGGGTACGTCGACGAGGTGCCGGCGGTCGGCGTGGGCCCGGTGAGCGTGCACCCCGACAGCCAACGCCGAGGCGTCGGCTCCGCCCTGATGTTCGCCGTGCTCGGCGCCGCCCAGGCGCTGGACGAACCGGTCGTCGCGCTGCTGGGCGATCCGGCGTACTACTCCCGCTTCGGGTTCGGGCCCGCGTCGGTCGTGGGCATCGCCGCCCCGGACCCGCAGTGGGGCGACTTCTTCCAGGCGGTGGTTCTCGGCACCGGCCCGGTCCCGAGCGGCACGTTCCGCTACGCGGAGCCGTTCGACCGACTGTGAGCCGTGTGCTCCAGCAGTGCCGGTACGAACAGGTCCCAGGTCGACGGCGGCGGCACCTGGTGGCCCATGCCCTCGACCACCAGCAGCCGGGCGCCGGGGATCGCCTCGGCCAGCGCCTGGCCGTGGGGTAGCGGGAACAGGGGGTCGGCGGTGCCGTGCACGACCAGGGTCGGGACGGCGAGGTCGTGGACGTCGACCGGGTCGCCGTCCGCCTCCCCGCTGTTGATCGCGACCCAGTGGTTGCCTGCGGCGGCGACGTCGATGCTGCGGTCGAACACCTGCCCCGCCAGCTCGCGGGTCCGGGCCTCGTCGAGCGGGATCGTGCCGGCATAGGCGCGCTGGTCGTCCAGCGCCCACTCGACGAACGCGTCGCGGTCTGACCAGTCGGGCTCCGGGGGCGGGTCCTCGAAGCGGGCGGCCATCTCCTGCACCGGCCCCGGCAGCGTGGACCAGTCGACGCCCCCGATCGCGGCGGAGGCGATCAGGGTGGCGCTCGCGACGAGGTCGGACCGCCGCAGCGCGACGCCCTGGGCGACCCCGCCACCCGAGGACAGCCCGACGACGTGGACCGGCGAGCCGAGCGCTTCGACCAGCCCGACACAGTCGCGGTCGAGCGCGTTGGCGTCGTAGTCGGGTGTCCCCACGGAGCCGGTGGTGGACCGCCCGGTGTCGCGGTGGTCGTAGCGCACCACGTGACGTCCGCCGGCAGCGATCCGCCGGCAGAGGTCGGCGTCCCACCAGTCCATCGACATGGCGGCCCCGCCGACGAGCAGGACGGTCGGATCTGCTGGGTCGCCGAAATCCTCCACGCAGAGCTCGACGTCACCGGTCGCCACCATGCGCGTGCTCACTTGCTCTCCTCCGCCCGCTCGGCCGCCGCCTCTAGCTTCTCGCGCGTGGTCGTGAGGGCGACCCGCGTCTCGCTCATGGGATCGGTGAGATCGTAGGACCACAGGCCGAGGCCCGCGGCCCAGGCCGCGGCCGAGACCTTGTCGGGGATGCGGTTGCCGACCGAGTGGATCGCCACGGTCTCGCCGCCGTCCCGGACGAACACCAGGAAGGCATCGCCTGGGTCGTCGCCGGCTGCGGGGCGCCAGACCACCTGCACGCCCTGGAACCTCCCGCATCGGTAGCCGTCGAGGCAGCCGGACGTCAGCCAGTCGGGCGGGCTGGGCGCGGCGAGTGCGTCGAAGAACCCCGTGCGCTGGATCTGCATGTCGCCGGTGACCTGCACGCGGCCGCCGATCGCGTCCTTGCCGAACTCCTTCTTGTACGGCGAGGGGCCGGCGTACCTCCAGGCATCGCCGTAGGCCCAGATCCAGCCGACCACGATCGTCGCGTCCGTGTTGGGGACCTGCTCGAGGTCGGCCGGGTCGACCTCCCCGCCCTTCCAGTCCTCGACCTTGTCACCGGCCGCGACCGTGGCGGCGTCGGTCTCCAGGCTCAGCCGCGGGTCGCGCACCACGTCTTCCAGGTCGGCGAGCGAGGGCGACAGGTCGAGGTCGCGCGGGTCGCCGGTGATGTCGGGCCCGGCGAAGTAGACGGTGACCACCTCGTCACCGTGGCGTCGCTGCAGGCCCACCGACCCGGGGTCCTCCTCCGGAACCTGCAGTCCCCACCGCAGCGTGACGCCGTCCCCGAGATCGGTGCAGTGGGAGGACGGGTCGCAGGGGTACGGCTTCCCGGGGACGACCGTCACCCGTACCAGGTCGCCGTCGTACTCACCGCCGCCCTGGTAGCGGAAGTCCGCCCCGACCAGACCCGGTGGCGAGTGCTCGTCGACGTAGGTCGCCTCGCGGTGGGTCGTGTCGTCGGGAAGATGGTCGAGCATCACCGCCGCGACCGCACGTGACGTGAGAGGCCCGTCCGCCGACGCGGAGGAGTGCCCGTCGCTGTCGCCGCAACCGGCCAGCAGGATGCCAACCGCCCCGAGCATGGCTGTCGTCCTCCGCACGCGGTCGAGCCTACGGGCGGTCTCTAGCAGAGATTGAAGGCGACTTTCAGGGTCGTCACAGACAGCCCCGCAACGCTGGTGCACATGAGTCATCAGCCACCCCCGTTCCCGCCCCCGTCCGCCCAGCCGCCGCACCCCTTCGGAAACACCGAGCAGCTGCCCGTCGCGTCCCCACCGCGCGGGCGCGCGAGCCGCGGAGCCTTCGCGGCCTCGGTGCTCACCGCGGCGCTGTTGGTGGGCGGGGCAGCGGGGGTCGGCGGAGCCGCCGCCTTCAACGCCTTCGACGATGAGGGCGGTGGTTCCTCGTCCGACAACGGCGGTTCGCCCACCGCGTCGCAGGTCATGGACACGCCCGACTCCCCCGCCGCGGACGGGTCGGTCGAGAAGGTCGCCGACACCGTGCTTCCGTCGGTCGTGAAGCTGGACGTCGAGGGCAACGAGGGCGCCGGCTCCGGGTCCGGCATCATCCTCGACTCCGACGGCCTGATCCTCACCAACAACCACGTGGCCGCGATCGGCGAGGGCGGCAAGGTCACCGTGTCGTTCCACGACGGCACCAAGGCCGCCGCCGAGGTCGTCGGCACCGACCCCCTCACCGACACCGCGCTGGTGCAGGCCGAGGACGTCTCGGGGCTCACCCCCGCGACGATCGGCAAGTCCGCCGACCTCGGCGTGGGCGAGAACGTCGTGGCGATCGGCTCGCCGTACGGCCTCGACGCGACGGTCACCAGCGGCATCGTCAGCGCGCTCGACCGCCCGGTCGCGGTGGGCTCCGACTCCGAGGGCAACTCCACGACGTACCCCGCGATCCAGACCGACGCCGCGATCAACCCCGGCAACAGCGGCGGGCCGCTCGTCGACATGAAGGGCCGGGTCGTGGGCATCAACGCCTCGATCCGCACCGTCCCGGGTGGTGACGAGGGCTCGATCGGGCTCGGGTTCGCGATCCCGATCGACGAGGTGCTGCCGATCGTCGACCAGATGAAGAACGGCGAGACGCCGACCCACGCGCGGCTCGGCATCACCGTCAGCGACGCCGCCGGCTCGCAGGGTGCGGAGGTCGTGGACGGCGCCGAGATCCAGGAGATCACCAACGGCTCCGCGGCCGAGGACGCCGGCCTGCAGAAGGGCGACGTGATCACGAAGATCGACGACCACCTGGTCAGCGGCTCCGACTCCCTGGTCGCGACCGTGCGGTCCTACCGCCCCGGCGACGAGGTCGAGGTGACCTACGAGCGGGACGGCGACACCGGTACGGCCACCCTGACCCTGGGCACGGACGCCGACACCAGCGGGTCCTAACGGGCTCGCTGGACCCGGCCTTCGTCCCAGACGGGACCGTCGGACTCGTAGACGCTGCCGTCGGCGCCGTAGACGAGGAACCGGTCGAAGCCGCGGGCGAACCATCGGTCGTGGGTCACCGCGAGAACGGTGCCCTCGAACGCCTCGAGGCCGTCCTCGAGGGCCTCGGCCGACTGGACGTCGAGGTTGTCGGTGGGCTCGTCGAGCAGGAGCAGCGTCGCTCCGGACAGCTCGAGCAGCAGGATCTGGAAGCGGGCCTGCTGGCCGCCGCTGAGGCTCTCGAACTTCTGCTCCGAGGCGTGCGCCAGCTCGTAGCGGTCCAGCACCCGGGCGGCCTGCTCGCGGCCCATGCCGTCGCGGTGCTGGTCGCCCCGGTGCAGGATCTCCAGCAGCGTGCGGCCGATCAGCTCGGGGTGCTCGTGGGTCTGGACGAACCAGCCCGGCCGGACCCGGGCGCCGAGCTTGGCCTTGCCGTTGTGGACGACCGGCTCGACGGCGGTGTCGTCGACCGGGCGGTGCTCGACGTCGGGGTCGCTGCCGCCGATGGCGAGCAGCCGGAGGAAGTGGGACTTCCCTGAGCCGTTGGAGCCGAGGACGGCCACCCGCTCGCCGTACCAGACCTCGAGGTCGAACGGCTTCATCAGGCCGGACAGCTCGAGGTTCTCGCAGACGACGGCGCGCTTGCCGGTGCGGCCGCCCTTCAGCCGCATCTTCACCTGCTGCTCGCGCGGCTGCTCGGTCGGTGGGCCGGCCTCCTCGAACTTGCGCAGCCGGGTCTGCGCCGCGCGGTACTGCGAGGCCATCCCGTCGTTGTACTCCGCCTTGATCCGCAGGCGCAGCACCAGCGCCTTGATCTTGGCGTGCTCCTCGTCCCACCGGCGCCGCTGCTCCTCGAAGCGCAGGAATCGGTCCTTGCGCGCCTCGTGGTACGACGCGAAACCGCCGGGGTGGGTCCACACCAGGTTGCCCGCCGCGCCGAGCTCGACGGTGACCACGCGAGTGGCGGTGTTGGCCAGCAGCTCACGGTCGTGGCTGATGAACAGGATCGTCTTGTCGGACTCCCTGATCCGGCCCTCGAGCCAGATCTTGCCCGGCACATCGAGGAAGTTGTCGGGCTCGTCGAGCAGCAGCACCTCGTCGGGCCCGGCGAGGAGGTACTCCAGCACCAGGCGCTTCTGCTCGCCGCCGGACAGCGTGCGCAGCTCGCGGTACTTGGCCCGGTCGTAGGGCACGCCCAGGCCCTTGACGGTGCAGACGTCCCAGGTGACCTCGAGGTCGTAGCCGCCCGCCTCGGCGTACTCGGCCAGCGCGTGGGCGTAGGCGAGCTGGTTCTTCTCGTCGTCGGTCTCCATCAGCGCCCGCTCGCACCGGTCGACCTCCAGGGCGGCGGCACGGATCCGGGGCGGGCTCACCGAGAGCAGCAGGTCGGCCACGGTCGGCTCGGCGCCGAGCCCGGTACCGACCATCTGGCGCATCACCCCGAGCCCGCCGGAGCGGGTGACCGCCCCTGCGTGCGGCGTGAGCTCGCCGGTGATGATCTTCAGCAGCGTGGTCTTGCCGGCGCCGTTCGCGCCGACCAGCGCCACCTTGGCGCCCTCACCGACCCGGAAGGACACGTCGTCGAGCAGCACCCGCCCGTCGGGCAGCTCGAAGCGCACTCCGGCGACGTCCACGTGTCCCACGGGCGTCGATTGTCCGGCACCCCGCGCGGGGGCGCATCCCGTTTGTGGGCTACTCCGCGCGCAGGCTGCCACCGATCAGCTCGGGCGGTGACCCAGGACCGATCCAGACCCGCGGAACCCGTCGTACCTCACCGCCCCCGGGGCCGGGCCCACCTACAGGCGCTCCGCCACCCGTCGGGCCGCGACCTGCAGCACCTCCCACGCCGTGCTGAACGGCGGTGCGTAGGACAGGTCCATCCAGGCGAGGTCGTCGACGCTGCCGCCGGCCCAGAGCACCGCGGCGGCGGCGTCGATGCGCTTGCCGGCGCCGCGGCCGCCGACGACCTGGACGCCGAGCAGCCGACGGGTGACCCGGTCGGCCATGACCCAGAGCGCGATCGAGTCGGCCTCGGGGAGGTAGCCGCTGGTGGTGGTGCCCTCGGTGACCAGTGCGACGGGGTCGAACGAGGCCGCCTCCGCGTCCTCCCGGGACAGGCCGGTGCGCGCGATCTCGAGGTACTGGTCCTCTGCGGCGAACCGGGTGATCGCGGTCTCGAGGATGCCGTCGAAGGTCAAGCGACCCCCGGCGAGGTTCTCGCCCACGACGCGGCCGAGCTTGTTGGCGTGGGTGCCGAGGGGCCGGTACTCCCGGTCGCCGGTGAGCCGGCGGACGTAGTCGCAGCAGTCTCCGGCCGCCCACACCCGCTCGGTGACCCTGCCCCGGGGATCCGGCATCAGCGCCCCGCTCGGCCCCAGGGCGATGCCGCTGCCGCTGAGGAACTCCGTGGACGGGAGCACGCCGAGCGCGAGCACCACCAGGTCGCAGGGGCGCGACCCTCCGGTCCAGTGGACGCCGGCGACCTCGCCGTCCTCGATGTCGAACCCGGTGACCTCCGCGTCCAGGACCACCTCGGCGCCGGCCTCGCACATCGAGAGCGCGACCCGGTCGGACAGCTCCGGCTCGAGCGAGCTCAGCACGCGCGACCGCGTCAGCACGGTCACCCCGAAGCCGCGGCGCAGCGCCGCCTCGGCGACCTCGATGCCGACGTAGCCACCACCCACGATCACCACGTGGGCGCCCGGGTCCGCGGCCTCGAACCGCTCCAGCCACTCCGCGCCGTCGTCGAGCGTGTGGACCGCGCCGACCGTGTCGTACGGCGTGCCGTCGTCGCGGAGCGCCCAGTCCGGCACGACCGGGTGCGCCCCGCTCGCCACCACCAGCTGGTCGAACTCGAACGTCTCCCCCGCCGCGGTCGTGACCACTCGGCCGGCCAGGTCGACACCGGTCA